>WFMB01000042.1 GCA_009177185.1 Bacteroidales bacterium | reverse complement strand
GTTGTGAATTGCTTACAAATTAGTATCTTTGCAATATCATATACACTATGATTTGTGGCTTTGACAACATGCAAGCAGTTGTGAATTGCTTACAAATTAGTATCTTTGCAATATCATATACACTGGATGACAATTCCTTTGGGCGTGTCACGTGTTGTGAATTGCTTACAAATTAGTATCTTTGCAATATCATATACACTAAGGTGTCAGACCACACTCCAGCTCTCTCTGTTGTGAATTGCTTACAAATTAGTATCTTTGCAATATCATATACACTGCAATTCCCAGCGACTCATCAGCGAGTTTGTTGTGAATTGCTTACAAATTAGTATCTTTGCAATATCATATACACTTCCTTGTCCGTGTAGTGCATGGATGACACGGTTGTGAATTGCTTACAAATTAGTATCTTTGCAATATCATATACACTCCGCGTCTTGGAGGCAAGCATCGTTTTCAGGTTGTGAATTGCTTACAAATTAGTATCTTTGCAATATCATATACACTTCCACGATTGTGAGGATGATACTGAGGATGTTGTGAATTGCTTACAAATTAGTATCTTTGCAATATCATATACACTCCCCGTCAACTCGCCAGCAATTAGCATGCTGTTGTGAATTGCTTACAAATTAGTATCTTTGCAATATCATATACACTCATGGTGATGCGGACCGCAGGTGTTCTAAAGTTGTGAATTGCTTACAAATTAGTATCTTTGCAATATCATATACACTTCCGTCGCAGCGAAGCCGACGTGCTGAAAGTTGTGAATTGCTTACAAATTAGTATCTTTGCAATATCATATACACTTGGCTACAAAGGCGGCCACACGTGAAGTAGTTGTGAATTGCTTACAAATTAGTATCTTTGCAATATCATATACACTTCATCGCCGGGAGTATGTATAGTTTCTTCTGTTGTGAATTGCTTACAAATTAGTATCTTTGCAATATCATATACACTTCTTTCAAGAACGGGTCATTGTCATTTGAGTTGTGAATTGCTTACAAATTAGTATCTTTGCAATATCATATACACTTAGTAACGCAAATATAGCATATTTACAGCAGTTGTGAATTGCTTACAAATTAGTATCTTTGCAATATCATATACACTACATTCTTTGTATTAGGCTATATGACAGATGTTTATGATGCAATTCCATTTAGGAAAAAGTGTAATATGAAACAGGGAAACTCTTTCGAAAGAAAGAGTTTCCCTGTTTCTGCTGGGTTACAATTCATTTGCTTTGTTGTAACGTCGAGTTTGCAAAAGGGACGGTTTGACGTTTCCCGTGATATATTTTTACAATACAAACAAGGGGGTTAAAACAGTTCCAACTGCTGACCTGGTGCTTTGGGCTCTACGCTTTTCTTCCCATAGAAGATTTCAATGTCTCCAAATTGTCTGTCTGTGATGGAGAGCATCCCTACTTTGCCGAATTCTGGGAGAAATGAGCGAACACGCTTCATGTGAACCTCCATGTTTTCCTTGCTGGCACAATGGCGTACATAAATGGAGAATTGGAACATGGTGAACCCATCTCGTTGCAGATTCTTGCGAAAGTCCGTGTAGGCTTTCTTGTCTTTCTTGGTTTCCGTGGGCAAATCAAAGAAAACAAGTATCCACATAACTCTATATTCGCAGAAACGGGTGAAGTCGAAAAACATGGATTATAGTCTTTCGGGGTATTTGATTTGTCTCGATTCTCCGCTGAAACATTTGGCTAATGATGCGGTTGTGATGCCTGCTGCAATCATCAGAGGGTAACGTTTCCCTTCTATTTGTACGTCGAGCACGGGAATTTTCAGTAGCATGGCTTTGAGTTCTCGTGTCAATTCGGAGTAGTCGTTTACATTTTTCATGATTTGTATAACCAGTTCATCCACAAATGGACGATACGGTTCCATGATGTCATCAGCTAAACAATAGGCGTTGTAACGATTATGGTGATGGATGCCGAGGGTGGGGATGAGACCGCTGCCCACCAATGCACGGGCAATGACCGCGCGCAGGATGGCATAGCCGTAATTGAGCAGGTTGTTGGGTGGGGCAAGTTCTCTGCCGCGCGTGAAATTGGGAATGTCGGGAAAGATGTATTTCCAATAGTAGGCAGCCGCTTTAGCTTCCACATTCTCTGTGTCGCCGCTTTTCACTTCGCTCCACCACACCTTCATGCACTGCGTGTTCGTTCTTCCATACATGGATAAGACATTCTCTTGGTTCATAATCTTGTATTTCACCGTTTGTTGCCACAGTTGCTTTTTGAGTGGAAGGGATGAGTCTATTTGATGGCGGAATCGCTCGCTCTGTAGGGTGTTCCCCTCTAATGGCAACATCAATCCTGTGGGCATGCTGCGGCTGTCGCACGTGATGAGGGCGCAATTATTCTCCAGCAGACATTCTATAGCTCCAGAGGTAATCGTGATGCGCTTGTGGTCGAGCACCACCATCCCGATGTCTTCTATCGGGATGGTGCGCTCATTCATCTTCTTAAACTCAGGTGTCAGCGTGTCATTTGCCTGCACTTCTGGAATCTGTATGACCAGTTGCGCCTTGTTCATCGACAGATAGGCAGGATTGCCAAAGTAGAGGGTCTTCTTTATCATTTTAGTATTCTCCTACATGAATGATTTGCCCGATGTGATTGATGCGGACTTTGATGATTCCTTCTAAACCAGAGAAAGATGTGATTCTAAGCCAAGTTAANCCTTTAAGANTATTGTTGTCATTTATCATTGTTTCCAAATGATGCCTAAAGCAATAGTATTTGGAACTAAGCNTTTGTACTCNATACAAATTCTTGCTTATTTCTTCGTANTTGTCAGGATTCATCAAGTCAANCTCTTGTGGGTCAAANCCTGTCTCTTTATTGGGGAAGATGAAGTATTCGTTCTGTTTCATGGTGAAGAGGAATGTCCATCCTTCCGATTGCTTATATTCTTTATCGACAACAGGCAGCCCAAGAGAGACTCTTGCGGTTGCTTCATAGAATGAAACCAAATGTTCTTGTAATCCTCCGTTTTCATCACGGAAAATGGCCACATGATGGTTGTTTCCTGTATTGACAAAGTCAACGGGCTGGCGTTTCCCTTCTTTGTCGAGGATGAAATTCCCATGATGGTCTTTTTTCTCTCGGAGAGGTGTGGCATTGGCTATGCCCGTGATTTTTACTCGCTTGATGCTGATGCCTGCTTCTTTGTTCAGCCAAATGGGATTCTCGTCAAGGTTGGAGAAGGCTTTCGTGGCATCTCCGCCATATTCTTTCAATCTCTGTTCAAGAATTTTGCGAATGCCGGCATCAATCACTTTCTCTATTTTCAAATCCTTGTCAATGGCTTTTCGGATTGGGTATATTGTTTCGAGTTCGACGATTTTCACTTTGTTGGGCACGCATTCTGTTTGGTGCTCGTTCAAATAGATAGGNTTCTTGTCTAATGAGTTNCTGCCTGTGAAAGCTTTTTTTGAATCTCCTCCAAAAGTTGCCAACCGAGCAAGCAAGGCTTCGCGGTATNTCTNTTNNGTGACTTTNNCAATGAGTNCNTTTGTCATGCTGGCACCGACTTTCACCTCTTTTGTTGTATACCGTTTTGTGTTGCCATAAATGGTTTCATTATGCANCTGTCNGCGTGGTGTAAGTTGTATTTTCTTTTTGTATCCTTCTTTGGTTTTTGATTTGTTGACATTCTGTGTCATCACCTTGTTTTTCGCTTTAATGGACACGAGGATATTTTCCAATGCGGACTTGGCTGCTTGGCGTAGTTCTTCAAGTGGCATGGGAGGATTGAAGCGTAGTTTCCCATGTTTGTCGCGATATAGGCATGATTTTTCAATACCGTAGATGCTGCTTGATTTGTCGCTCCTTGCATTCAGGTTGTTCAGATATTGAATGATGGCGTGAGTGGTAAATGCTATGGTGAGTGCATCCATGGCATGATGGCGATGGTCGTTGCGTTTTGTCCAATCGGTAATTTTGTAGATTTCTCGCCCGTCTTTATCGAGGTATGTCTCGGTTAGACCTAATTTGTCGTATTTGTCCCAGTTCAATTCCTGCATCACATCGACCAACTGCCAGTCTTCGCGTAAGCGGTCAGTGATAGAGCCAGTTGTCGGGACAACGAATTTCACCATTTGTCCTAAAATCTCTCGTGCCTTTTTGGCGATGTATTGAGAGTTGCGCAAGTCTCTGTCAATGAATCCTTCTGGAATGTCTGATTCGGTCATTAGCAGCTTGTCGTGTTTGGCTTTGCAGATAACACCACTTTTATATAAGTCATCGATTTTTGTCTTATATTTTTCTGCTCCTTGTTTTTCGTATTTGGACAGAACATAATCATAGGCTGTAGAATTGCTTTTCTCAATGTTGGCATCACGCTTTTCTAATGTTTTGTTTGAGANAGAATCGTCAAAGAGTCTTGCTTNAGGAATAATGTGTTCAATATCAAATTCTTTGCTGANTAATTTTTCTTGGGGGNTATNCGTGTCTGTATAAAGAGTCTTAAATCCATTTTCTTTCAGTTCCAGATAGAGACGATAGCGAAGAATGTCGTTACGACTTACATGTGGGATTCCAAACTCTTTTTCAAGGATTTCTTTATATTTTTCATATTGTGTGTTTGCCTTGTTGATGGCATCGGTTAGCTGTTCGCGCTCTTTGGCACTTTTCTTTAGTTCTCTTGCCAATTCAATTCTTATCTCATCTGGTTTTCCGTATGTCGCAGTAATCTCATTTACCACATTTATCATCTGATTCAAAATCTTTTCCACAACAGGATTGCGGAGACTATTGCGTGGCAATAATTCTAAATGGTCAACAAGTGCTTTGTTCTCTATTTCCTCCTTTGTCAGAGAACTTTTGGAGTGTCTGTAGCCAGCATATTCACAAGCAAGACTATATTCGTTTCCTTCTTTCATGAAGGGAAGAATCTTTCGGATGGCTTTGGCACTCAAATTGCCATAGTCGTCTTTGAATGTGATATTGGAAAGAATAGATGCGTATTCCTTTTCTAATCCTGTCAGAGCCGTGATTTTCTCAATTAGTTTCTCTGTTCCAGTTTTAGAATTGTCTCCTTCGTAAGAGTAAAGCAGATGCCACAATTTGTAAGAGGGTTGTTCGTAAAAGTCTTTCCCCTCCAATTCTGGACGAAAAAGAAGGAAGTCTGTTTTGTATCCAAGATCATNAAACACNGCTCTTACAATTCTTTTTATTTCTGCGGCTTTCAATTTCGTGGCATCGCATTCATCATGTCCTGTCATGGCTACGATTTTGAGGCAAGCCTGCCAAATAGCGGCCATGGTATAGTTGCCTCCAACCTCTTTGTAATTTAGGTCAAGGTCTTTTGTCTTCCCATAGAGAACTTTTAGAATATCGGACTTTGACAGTTTTTCTTTTACGGTCAGTTTTTCAAAAAGAAGTTCTTTTTCTTCCTGCTCAAGTCTTCGGTGCTCAAAGGTGCGAGTGTCTGTGACTTCAAGATTGTTAAGTATTTGCCAAATCTTGAACTCTTGGAAAAGCGGAGATGCTTTGGGGCAGACCTTTAACCCGACCGTTTTTAGTTTTTTCTTACCTTCTATCTCCATTTCTATTGTCCTGTTCTCAAACTCGCAAATGTCCAGCATCCCCTTTTGGCTTTTCAAAGGGCGTTGATAGAAAATGATGATGTCTCTAATTTCTTTTTTCAAATCTGGAGTGAGTTCGGGATGATATAGAGTTTGGCATTCCCAAATCTTTTCAAATTCNTCNAAATAGTCCTGANGANAAANTNTCTTGTTCTTAANNCTGAAATGNNGATTCTTTTGTAGTTGAACCATNAGATATTGACCGACGGTCTGCTGATTGAAGTAGAGTTCTTTGCTTCTATTGCTAATGGCACCAAGATAGCCACTCGAGTTATTGATGGCTCCATTTACTTCTGCAATGACGAAAGCAAGTTTTTCCCGTGTAAGTTGAGATTGTAGGGCTTCCACACGCCATTTGTACGCTTGACGCCTTTTGTCTTTCTCTTTGTTTTCTGCGGTATAGATGCCATATTTGGCGAGAAATATCTTCGTGGTGTTTGTTTTAGAACGTCCTTGTATCTGAACCTTAAAGTCGTCGGTTAGGATGTCGCCATGATATGGCTTTTGCGCGTCCCATATACGATTCAATTCTATCTCTAAATCAGAACGGTAAAAATCGGGGACGTATTTCTTCTCACTTTTTAACAAAGCATATACATATTCTCCTGGGGTTATGTTGTTTTCGTACAATTCTTGTGCGATAGACATTCCGTCAATCAGTGTGCCCTCGTCAGAGGTGGTTTTGCGGTTGCTTTTATATCCTCGCTTTTTGTTGAGCATCAGCAATACTCTCGCAAATTCTTCTAAAGAAATTTCTTCTGTTGCAGCCTTTGCCCTATTGCGATATGTTTGGAAGGTTGTGAAGTTGCCTTGTTCGCTGAATATGGTCTCATCTGTGATGATACGATTCTCTTTTAAGCATTCAATTAGATTTGTACGACGGAGTTTATAGCGTTGTAAATTCCGCCTCATACTTTTTTTGAGGCTTCTGTNTGCATTTGTTGTAATGCNTTTCCCTTTTTCAAAATTGCNTTGTTCATCGANTGTTAGTGGCACAACNCTTACACCNAGTTNGATGATGTTGGATTTTTCTTCACTGTGTTCNGNTTCATTTACAANTGCCCNTCNAATACTGGTTGTGCCCAANTCAAGTCCTAATATCTTCTTCATGGCTTTATTTCTGATAATTATTGCTACAAAGTTNTGGTTTCTTNGTGAGATATTTGGTGGTTTGGTGAAAAAACTTTATATTTGCACCACTAATTTGTAGCAATTCACAATAAGGATTATTCCGTTGTGAAAACATTTAGGTTCCGCTCTCGTCCTTTAACGGGGGCTTTTTTGTGGTTCTTTGGGATGGGGCATCCTTTTCTCTGCTTTCTTTTGCCTGTTCTCTGAAAATGTATTACTTTTGTGGCGGAATCAATAAATTATTAGGTTATGGCANAATTTAGGCGTNTATTGCTGAAGCTTTCGGGCGAGAGCTNNGCTGGNGAGCAGAAACAGGGCATCAATGTGGAGCGGCTGAATGAGTATGCTCGGCAGATTAAGGAGATTGCGGAGATGGGGGTGCAGATTGGCATTGTCANCGNTGNGGGCAACATCNTCCGTGGATTGAGTGGTGCTGGTAAGGGCTTCGACAGGGNNAAGGGTGACCAGATGGGTATGTGTGCCACGGTCATCAATTCGCTGGCGTTGTCGAGTGCGTTGGGTGCTATCGGGCAGAAGAACCGTGTCTTGACGGCTATCAGGATGGAGCCGATAGGTGAGTTTTATAGTAAGTGGAAGGCGATTGAGGCGATGGAACGTGGCGAAGTGGTCATCATGAGTGCTGGCACGGGGNCTNCTTACTTCACGACGGATACGGGTTCGTCGCTGCGNGGNATNGAGATNGAGGNGGATGTGATGCTGAAGGGCACACGTGTAGANGGTGTCTATACGGCTGACCCAGAGAAAGACCCGACGGCGACGAAGTATCATGACATCACGTATGCGGAGGTGATTGCGCAGGGATTGAAGGTGATGGACATTACGGCTACGGCGATGTGCATGCAGAATGATTTGCCGATTTATGTGTTCAACATGGATGTGCTCGGCAACTTGAAGAAGGTGATGGAAGGAGAGGAGATTGGCACGTTAGTGCATAATTGAGTGGTTGGCGGTGTTCGCCAGTCACTTTCCAATAAGTTTTTTGATGGCGATAGCATCTTCATCGCCAGCAGCAGCATCGGTGCGGAGGTCTTTCAAAATTTCCGCACCGTCTTTTTTGTTGTTGATGGCTTTGAGGAATAGGGTCTTAGCCTTGGCTTTGTCTTGAGGTGTGCCTTTGCCCTCGAAGTAGCATTTGCCAAGGGCGAATTGGGCGTTGGCATTACCTTGGTTGGCTGCTTTGGAGAAGTAACGGAAGGCTTTGTTTTTGTCTTTCGTGGCTCCTTTGCCTTTCTTGTAGCAACGACCGAGCTGGTATTGCGCCTTGTGATATCCTTGTGCGGCAGATTTGGAGTACCATTGGAAGGCTTTCTGGTTGTCTTCGGACGTTCCGTGGCCTTTGTCGTAGCAGCGACCGAGGCGGTACTGTGCTTTCTTGTGACCTTTTTGTGCGGCAGGCAGAAGTTTCTTGATGGCGAGTTCGTATTTCTTTTCGTCGTATAGCTGTTTGCCTTGGTCGTAAAGGGCTTCGGCACTTTGGGCTTTTGTCACGATGCTTGCGAGGAACATCAGCATGAGGAGGATTGGTTTTGCCATGGGTTAGGCTTTGTGTATAATAGGTTTTCGTTGCAAATGTACTATATTATTTTGACGCGGCAAAAGAGTGGCGTGATTTTTGGCTTTGAACAGTTCGGAGGATGTTGGGAATGTGACAATTGGTCATTGTTTTTGTGGGATGTGTGGCACACCTGAAAGCGGATGTGGCGATTGGGTGTCGTTTTGTGTGAATGTGGGGCGGTTGATGAAAAAAGTGGTGGATGTTTGTGTGTGGGTGATGAAAAAGTCGTACCTTTGTAGCCGATTTGGAAGTGTGAGATTTGAAAGGGATATGTTCCACAATATTTAATATATAAGCATGAAGAAGCAACTGAAGAAGGTGCTTGTCTTAGGCTCTGGAGCCTTGAAGATTGGACAAGCAGGTGAGTTCGACTACTCTGGTAGTCAAGCGCTTAAGGCGCTTCGGGAAGAAGGCATCCGGTCGGTGCTGGTGAATCCGAATGTGGCAACCATTCAAACGAGTGAAGGTATTGCAGACAAGGTTTATTTCTTGCCCGTCAATACCTTTTTTGTTACCGAAATCATCAAGAAGGAGCGTNCNGACGNCNTCNNCTTGGNNTTTGGTNGACAGNCAGNGCTGAACTGTGGCACGGAGCTGTTCCAGAAGGGCATCCTGAAGGAGTATGGCGTGGAAGTGCTGGGCACGAGTGTGGAGGCTATCATGAACACGGAGGACCGCGACCTCTTCGTGAAGGAGCTGAACAAGGTGGACTTGAAAGTGCCTGTGAGCCAAGCTTGTGAGACGATGGAGGATGCCATTGCCACGGCGCGTCGCATCGGCTACCCCATCATGATTCGTTCTGCCTATGCATTGGGCGGCTTGGGTTCGGGTGTTTGTCCCGACGAGGAGACGTTCAAGCAGGTTGCTGAGTCTGCCTTTACGTTCGCTCCCCAGGTGCTGGTGGAGGAGAGCTTGAAGGGCTGGAAGGAGATTGAGTTTGAGTGTATCCGCGATGCGAACGACCACTGCTNCACGGTNGCTTCGATGGAGAACNTCGATCCGCTGGGCATCCACNCGGGCGAGAGTANCGTGGTGGCTNCTACTTGTTCGCTGACCGAGGAGCAGGTGAAGATGTTGCAGGATATCACCATCAAGTGTGTGCGTCACCTGAACATTGTGGGTGAGTGCAACATCCAGTTTGCGTTCAATGCTCAGACGAACGACTACCGCATCATTGAGATTAACGCGCGTCTGAGCCGTTCTTCGGCTTTGGCATCAAAGGCTACGGGTTATCCGTTGGCATTCGTGGCTGCCAAGATTGCGTTGGGTTACACGCTCGACCAAATTGGTGAGATGGGTACGACGAACTCGGCATACGTAGCTCCTTCGCTCGACTATCTGNTTTGCAAGATTCCACGTTGGGACTTGACGAAGTTTGTGGGTGTGAGCCGTAAGATTGGTTCGAGCATGAAGTCGGTGGGCGAAATTATGTCTATCGGTCGCACGTTCGAAGAACTGATTCAGAAGGGTCTCCGTATGATTGGTCAGGGTATGCACGGCTTTGTGGGCAACGACCACACGAAATTTGATAACCTGGACGAGGAACTGGAGAATCCTACCGACCTGCGCATCTTCGCGATTGCTCAGGCTCTGGAGGAGGGCTACACGATTGACCGCATCTGTGAGCTGACAAAGATTGACCCTTGGTTCATCGAGCGTCTGAAGAATATCGTTGATTATAAGCATAAGTTGGAGACTTACAACGCTGTAGAGGATATTCCTGCTGACGTGATGCGTCAGGCTAAGATTTACGGCTTCTCTGACTTCCAGATTGCACGCTTCGTGCGCAAGGCAGCTGCCGACAACATGGAGCGTGAAAACCTC
Organism: Bacteroidales bacterium; assembly: GCA_009177185.1. GTDB lineage: Bacteria > Bacteroidota > Bacteroidia > Bacteroidales > Bacteroidaceae > Minthosoma. The sequence goes on along the minus strand of WFMB01000042.1, from coordinate 41,362 downwards.
GCTGTGCGTGCTCACCGCAAGAAGCTGGGCATCCTGCCTGCCGTGAAGCGCATTCCGACAGTGGCAAGTGAGCATCCAGATTTGACGAACTATCTTTACATGACTTATGCCGTGGAAGGTTACGACGTGAACTACTACGCTCACGAGAAGTCGGTGGTGGTGCTCGGCTCAGGTGCTTACCGCATCGGTTCGTCCGTAGAGTTCGACTGGTGTTCTGTGAACGCCATCACAACCGCCAGAAAGTTGGGTTATAAGAGCATCATGATTAACTATAACCCGGAAACGGTGTCAACCGACTACGACATGTGCGACCGCCTCTACTTCGATGAGCTGTCTTTCGAGCGTGTGCTTGACGTGATAGACTTGGAGAATCCTCGCGGCGTGATTGTCTCAGTGGGCGGTCAGATTCCTAACAACNTGGCAATGAAGCTCTATCGTNAGAGCGNGCCAATCCTCGGCACCAGCCNTGTCAGCATTGACCNTGCGGAGANCCGCAACAAGTTCTCTGCCATGCTTGACCAGCTCGGCATCGACCAGCCGCAGTGGAGCGCGCTGACCAGCATGGACGACGTGAAGGCATTCGTGGAGCGTGTGGGCTTCCCCGTGCTCGTGCGTCCTTCTTACGTGCTCTCTGGTGCAGCGATGAACGTGTGCTACGACTACGAAGAGCTGGAGCGTTTCCTCCAGATGGCAAGCGAGGTCAGCAAGGAGTATCCTGTGGTTATCTCTCAGTTCATGCAGGAGACCAACGAGGTGGAGTTCGACGCTGTGGCTAAGAACGGTGAGGTGGTTGAGTACGCTATCTCCGAGCACGTTGAGTTTGCCGGTGTACACTCAGGCGATGCCACGATGGTGTTCCCTGCCCAGCAAATCAGCTTCGCCACAATTCGTCAAATTAAGAAAATCAGCCGCGCCATTGCGAAGGAACTGAACATCTCAGGTCCGTTCAACATTCAGTACTTGGCTAAGGGTCGCGATGTGAAGGTCATCGAGTGCAACCTCCGTGCCTCACGTTCGTTCCCATTCGTCAGCAAGGTGCTCAAGCGCAACTTCATCGACACGGCTACACGCATCATGCTGGATGCTCCATACGAGAAGCCAAGCAAGAGCGAGTTCGACATCGACCGCATGGGCGTGAAAGCCAGCCAGTTCTCCTTTGCCCGTCTGCAGAACGCCGACCCAGTGCTGGGTGTGGATATGAGCTCTACGGGCGAGGTGGGCTGTATGGGCGACACCTACGAAGAGGCATTGCTCAACTCTCTCATCGCCACGGGTTACAAGATTCCATCGAAGGAAAAGGCTATCATGATTTCCTCTGGTGGCACGAAAGAGAAGGTAGCCATGCTTGACGCAGCTCGCGCACTTGTGAACAAGGGCTACACCATCTGCGCAAGCGAGGGCACAGCCAAGTTCCTCAACGACAACAACGTGAAGGCTACTGCCGTTGCATGGCCCGACGAGGAAGGCTGCGACAAGCCCAACGTGATGCAGATGATTGCCGACCACAAGTTCGACCTCATTGTCAACATTCCGAAGAACCACACGAAGCGTGAGCTGACCAACGGCTACCGTATCCGTCGTGGTGCTATCGACCATAACATTCCGCTCATCACCAACGCTCGCTTGGCATCTGCCTTCATCGAGGCTTTCTGCCAAATGGGCATGGAAGACTTGCAAATCAAGTCTTGGCAGGAGTATGACTCTTGATTCTTGGTGCGTAGGCTTAGAACGCTTCATTTGATAACTGATGATATAGAGGGACTGTACCGTAAGAACTAAATTACGGTACAGCCATTTCATATCTTACANTAGGTTACGACNAGAGGNGNTGCCTATTGTTAAACTGATTATCCCAAAGTTAGGATTATCTAATAGAAAGAGTTCGGTATTGTACCGAACTCTTTTTTAACACTTTGCCACAATAATGGCAGAACTTGCTTTCTATTCAGGAATGACACCCAATGAGCGAGTGTATATTTGTGTTATACATGGTTGTTAATCATTGATGAAATTAGTATATGACCCGTCTAATGTTGCAAAAGAGATTCGATATTCCTGTTTACCATTTCCATTCACTGAATGCAAATTCTCTACACAAACACTATCAAAACCATATCTGTTCAAGTCATCTATCGTAACAAGTTCACCTTCTTTTTTCTTCAATATTTTTCTGAGAATCCATTGTCCTAAGTCCTTATTGGGATTAGACATCAAAGCCTTTCCATCTGATTGACAAATTTTAGCAGACAAAACCTTACCATCGGGCAGATACAGGACAAAAGGCGTATCGTGGTTGGGAAAGAATGTGGGATAATAGCGATGAATATCTTTAGGAATTGGTATATATACCTCGTCAGGATGCCTTTTTCTACCAGCTGCATTCCATTGGTTAAGCCCCGACTTTTCTGGGACATTATTGTTTCTTGTTGAATATAAAGGTAACATTACATAATCGATGCCAGCAACCCGTTTCTTCGCTTTTACCAAATCTTTATTATGTTGCAAGAAAAAACTTTCCAATAATTCAAGAGGGTCATCTAATATATCAACCTCCACATCTACAAAATCATTGGTAGGTACTTCAAAACGCTTCATCAATACGCTTTTGCTCTTGTTGAAAGCATAAAAGTTTTTCTCGTCATGGAAGCAGACAGAAATGGTGTCGTCTTTTATTAAATGAATATGTTCCACATCGACTTCATCGTATGGACAATTAAACACACGAAGCATCCTTTCCTTGCGACCCACTATATGATATTGTGTTTCTGACACATCAAACGTATTGTTGGCTATGCGCATTCGGTCATTCCTAAACTCTCCCAGTGTGCGTGCGAGGTCTTTTCCTGTCAAACCGTCAAGGTGTTTTTTCAACTTGTTAAATTCGGCTATCTTTTCAGTCGACTGATTGTTCTTATTCAGTATGAAAGTCTTGATACCTATGCCGACTCCTGCTATGCGAGCATCATATGCCATACAAGAACGTGCATCATTAGATGCTTTGTAGTATCGGCAAAAAAGGTTTTCTGCCAATCTATAATCAAGATAAGGTACTTCATTGTCAGAAAACAACTTGCTGAGTTGTGCCATCAGCCTCAGCATATCAAGATATTTCGTGTTACTTTGCCATTCTTCTAAGAACTTTTGGAGATTGTTGTAATGATCTTTTTGCATACTTTACGGATTAAAGGTACAACAACAGAATTGCCAGCCTGTTTATATTTTGCAGAATCAGCAATGTTTGTAGGGAATGTGTAACCTTCGGGGTAGCCCTGAAAGTTAAGGCACTCTTGGGGAGACAATTTACGTATTCCGTCATCGGTTAATATAAGTGGGACATTATGTCCTCCTGTACCCATGTTAGCGGTAAGAGTCGGACATACATTGCTTTTGTTTTCTCTAACATACTGCCGTCTCCATTGATAAATAGTGTCTTTAGACGTGACTCCTNCNCGAATTTCATCGATATGNGTCATGCTGTTACCATAGNAAAGTTTTTTTTCTCGGTTACTATAGTCTATACAATCATGTATTGTCCTTTCCAATGGTTCTTTATCCGGGAAACAAAAGTCCATGTGGTTTGGCACTTGCAGGGGGTCAAAGCACACAATAAAAATGCGCTCACGATTTTGTGGGACATTGGCATATTCCATTGCATTCATGACTTTATGATAAACAATGTATCCCAAACCCTCCAAAGAAGATTGGATGATTCGGAACGTATTTCCTGCGTCGTGGGTGTATAAATTTTTCACGTTTTCCAAATATACCGCTTTGGGCCGTTTGCGACGTATAATTTCAGCCACATCAAAGAATAGAGTTCCTCTCGTGTCCTCAAATCCCTTTCGATACCCCGCAATCGAAAACGCCTGACAAGGAAAACCTGCACATAACACATCAAAACCATCAGGTATGAATTGTTTGTTAAACTCCAGTGTAATGTCTCCAAATGGAACTTCGCCGAAATTGTGGTAATATGTTTTCTGAGCATTCTCATCCCATTCAGAAGAGTACACGCATTCCCCTCCACAATCCTGCATTGCAATGCGGAAGCCCCCGATTCCTGCAAACAAATCTATAAATCTAAATGAAGGATTTTCTGGTGNACGAAATGGTGCATTTGTTACATNGTCAAAAAAGCTACCATAAAAAATATCCTCANCCACACAATCTCCCGATGCTTTCCGAATCTTTTCTCCCAATAGAAATTCATACCAAAGTTGTAGAATATCCCTTCCCTTATCTGCATACTTCTCGCCAAAATGTCCACTGTCTTGTAGCATCAAATAATGTGTGACAATAGCTACCTGCTCATTAAAAGAGAGCATGCGCCCATCGTCATCAAAAGAAGCAGTGCCATAAACTCCTTTTATGTTTTTGTCAATAGACCTTTTGATTACATCAAACATCGACAAGCTGTTTGCAACTATATCGGTAGTTCTTTTCATTACCCAAATATTATATCTGTAACCTTGTCAGCTGATAAGATTATTTTCTTCAGCGGATGGATATGTGTCTCTATCCCTAATTCTGTAGCTATATAGCCAACTGGCAAGCGTAAGTTGTCAGCAAAGTTATATATAATGTTTGGAAAAGACTTCATTTGGTGTGTTAAAATCCAATTTTCTTTTTGTTCTTCGTTTTATTTTAGCCCAAATTGATACAATTCTCTTGTCTGTGGCAGTCTTATATTCATCCTTTGGGTTAATGAGTTTATTTGTATTCTCAATGTTTCCTTGCTCCCCTGAGGAGTATGATATACAGAATATATCGTGATGCTTCTTTTTCTCTATTCAGGAATTGTTGAACTTGCTTATATGCTTTCACCCCCTCAAAATCGGAGTCCCCGACATCGGTCAGTCGATGTCGGGGACTCCGATTGGTCGATGTCGGGGACNTAGATNTTTGGGGTGTANAATGGGGNGTTTGGGNGGGNGTNTTTTTCAGTTGGCTTTCGACAGGTAGGCCTTGGCTGTGCCGAACTTCAGGTAGAAGTCGATGCGGACGGGCATGTGGCGTGAGGTGTCGGTTACGTAGAATCGGAGAAGTTCCTTTTCCTTGGTCTTCTCTTCGTAGTCGAGCAGGGAGAAGATGAGGCAGTGGTAGGTCTTCCCGTCGTTGGCTTTCCAGTCTTTCTTGCCACGATAGATGAGGGTCTGTTCCTCCACTTTCTTGCCGGTCGCCATCGGGAAGTGGATGCGGTGGCCGGGCTTGTAGTCTTTGGGGGAGAAGGTGCGGGCGAGGGCGAGGATGGAGAGCATGTCGTAGTTGCATTCGTCGCTCTCGTGGTGGTGTTCAGACCACTCACCGTGGCGGTTGAGGTAGTGCTGCTTTACGTGGCTTTTGCCTTTGGGGTAGGTGTACCACACTTCATCGACGGTGTAGTGTTTGCCTTCGAGTGAGCCTTTGCGGAAGTAGAGCGGCACGAGTTGTGAGGTGATGTAGGAGATGAGGGTGTCGCGCATGGTGAAGACAGCGTCGCACCGCTTGTTGCTGGTGAAGAGGAGATCGTTGCGCAGGGCGTTCTTGCCTTGATAGTTGGCTGAGCGCATGGTGTAGTGGGCGGCTCCGCATTTCACCCAGATGAATTTCCAGTTGAAGTAGAGGTCGTAGGTGAGGCGTTCGCCTGCTTTGAAGGCAGTGTTCTCGGTGGGGCACTGGGCGTTCAGCGGGGTGTGGAGTGCGAATGGTAAGAGGCACAACAGGATGAAGGCCTTGCACATTGCATGACCTTTTGCCCTTGGGGTGTGCTGGGCGGCTGACGGCTGGCATGGGATGGCTGCCATGGGGTGCTTTATTCTTTCACGAGCGTGCTGTCGTTGACGAGGAGGATTATGCTGTCTGCCATGCCTTCTTCCTGTGGCTGCTGCACGAAGGGGTTGTCGGTCTTGTTGTAGGAAAGGTAGAGGAAGGCGAAGACGCATCCCAGCACGATGATGCCGAGGAAGAACATGCCGAACATCATGTAGCGGTTCAGCTTGGTGGCGCGGTTGTTGCGTAAACTCATTTTCCGATGATTTTGTTGTATTCGCTTTCGTTGTTGAGCACGTCGAGGGCGCGTTGCAGGTCTTCGTCGTCTTTGAGCATTTCTTCGACGGTGCCTGCCTGGTAGTAGTAGCGTCGCACAATCTCGTTTGCCATGAGTTTGCGGATGTCTTTCTCCTTGCGGTCCATCTCTCGGTCGAGGTCGTGGACGAGTTTCTGTTCCAATGCGTCGAAGGCGTCTTTGGCGTCGTCGTAATAGCCCTCAAATCGTGCGGTCTCTTTCAGGTCTTTCAGTCGCTTTTCGCTGAGGCGGTCGTAGGTGAAGCCGCTGTCCTTGACCATCTGCTTGAAGGTGTCGTAGTCGGCATCGGTGATGACGAAGTCCTTGACGGGTGGGATGGTGGGGTGGCTCTGGAAGTAGCGTGTGCCCCAGTCAATCAGCACGTCGTCGTTGGAGAGGTAGAAGACGATGTTTGCCAAGGTGTCGTGCTTGACTTCCACGTCGGGCTTGATGCCGTTCCCTTCGCTCACTTTGCGTCCGCCAGCGGTGTAGAACACGCGCTTGGAGCTGTCTGCCTTGGTGTCGATGCGCTTGCCCGTGGTGCGGTAGATTTCTGCTGCTTCGCGCAGTTTCTTGTAATCGACTTTCTGAATGCAGCGTCCCGATGGCAGGTAGTATTTGGCTGTGGTCAGCTTGATGCTGCCGTTGTAGGGCAGTTCGCGCGAACTCTGTACCAGCCCCTTGCCGTAGGTGTCGCAACCCACGACTACGGCGCGGTCGAGGTCCTGCAATGCGCCCGACACGATTTCGGCTGCGCTGGCGGTCTCTTCGTTGACCAGCACTGCCAGGGGGATGTCGAGGTCGAGCGGTTGGCTTGACGTGGTGTATGTGTAGTTGGCGGCTATCATCTTGCCCTTGGTCTCCACCACGGTGGTGTTCTGAGGCACGAAGAGGTTCACGATGTCCACGGCTTCGTTCAGCAGTCCGCCGCGGTTGTTGCGCAGGTCAATGACGAGTGCTTTGGCACCCTGCTCTTTCATGGAGATGACAGCCTTGCGCAGTTCCTTGGCGCAGCCCTCGGTGAACTCGGCAAGGAAGATGTAGCCCGCTTCGCCGCGCATGCCGTAGTAGGGCAGGGCGGGGTTCTTGATGCTGCGGCGTGTGATTTTGAATTGGCGCGCCTTTTTCTCGCCAGGTCTTTGTGCGCGTATCATGAACGTAGTGCCTGGTTCGCCGCGCAGCAGTTCGCTGACCTCGGTGGAGTTCAGCCCTTTGAGGTCTTTATCGTCGATTTGCAACAGCACGTCGCCCACTTGCAGTCCCACTTCAGCGGCTGGCATGTCGGGGTAAGGCTCTTGGATGATGACCGTGGAGTCTTTGCGCATACGGNTGATGGAACCGATGCCGCCATACTTGCCGGTGGTCATCATCTTCNGGNCGCCCATGTCTTCCTCNGGATAGAATCGGGTGTATTCGTCNAGTTCGCGCGACATGGCGNCGATGCNCACTCGGATGAGCTGTTCGGGGNGCAGGGAATCGACGTAGAAGATGTCGAGCTGGCGATNGAGGCTGTTGAATATGTCTAAGTTCTTGGCCACGGCGAAGTTGTGCTCCGTCTGTGCGTTCAGAGACAGGAAGGTCAAGGTGGCCAACCATGTGAATAAGGTCTTTTTCATATTGAGTTGTTGATTTGCTTGCAAAGGTACACAACTTTTGATTCATATTTTATAATTCACAAATCATAATTGCTGTCCTGCTTGTTATTTGGGTGAAAAAGGTGTACCGAATGGCAACTTCTCTCGGTGTTTTAGCTGATTATGAGTTGAAAACGTGTATCTTTGTATCCGATGAATGAAAAGGAGCAACAGCGTTTGGTGCGGCGCTACTATCAGTATTTGAAGTTGGAGAAGGCAAGTTCGGCCAACACGATTGATGCGTACATGCGTGACTTGGACAAGTTCCTCCGTTTCATTGCCGACGAGGGGAAGGATTTCACGCAGGTGGAGCTGGAGGATTTGTATCATTTTGCGGTCTTGATGGTGGATGTGGGTATCTCGTCTACATCGCTTTCGCGCATTTTGTCGGGGGTGCGTAGTTTCTATCACTTTTTAGTGCTTGGCGATGTGTTGGAGACGAACCCGACGGAACTGCTGGAGTTTCCGAAGAAGCCTCAGCATTTGCCGGATGTGCTGTCAGTGGAAGAGATTGATGCTATCGAAGCGGTCATAGACCTCAGCCAACAGGAGGGGCAGCGGAACAAGGCTATCATTGAGACGTTGTTCAGTTGCGGATTGCGTGTGAGCGAGTTGATAGGGCTGAAAATCAGTGGCTTGTTTCTTGACGAAATGTTCGTCAGGGTGGAGGGAAAAGGCTCTAAACAGCGTTTGGTACCTATCTCGGAGAAGGCTGTCTACGAACTGCAGCTTTACTTTCAGGACAGGAACTTGTTGGCGATTCCGCCTGAGTATCAGGACTATGTGTTTGTGAGTTTCCGTCGCAAGAAACCGCTGACGCGTGTAATGGTGTTTCTGATGATTAAGGACCTGGTGGCGAAGGCGGGTGTGAAGAAGACGGTGTCTCCCCACACGTTCCGCCACTCTTTTGCCACTTCGTTGCTGGAGGGCGGAGCGAATTTACGTGCCATTCAGGCAATGCTTGGTCATGAGTCGATAGCCACTACTCAGATATACACGCATATAGATACTTCGCATCTGCGTGAGGAGATATTGCTGCATCATCCGCGTAACATGCGGAAACAAAAATAGGCACGAAGAACTTCGTGCCTATTTTTGTTTTATCGTGGTGTATGTTATTGTTTGTCTTTGCGTGTGGCGTTGCGGTTGCGAATGCTTTTTTCTTTGTCAGGCTTTTGTTTGGTGATTTTGCCAGGCTTCTGTTGGGGCAGTGGCGTGGCTGTAGGGTTCCATGTCTGTGAGATTTCCCACTGTGCTTTCAGGGTGAGTGCCTCTGGGTAATAATAGACCTGTTCGGGTTGCTGGTGCTGGTCATAGTCGCCTGTATCCCACACGCCGTTGCCGTTCTCGTCTTCAAACATGCGCAGGTAGTAGGTGCCTGGTGTGATGAAGTAAAAATCGGCTCGACCGTTTGTGGCTTTCAACGTCTTTACCACCTTGTCACTGCCGTCCATCAGTTGGACAACGGACGACGGATGAGAGCCTTGTAGGGTGACAAAGAGGGCGGAGTAGCTGTCGAGTGCCTTCATGCGAATGGTTTGCGTGTGTGCTTCTGTACGCTTGCCGTAGATGTTGACGAATGCGGCTGTGTCGAGCTGTAACTGATATACGGAGTCGGCTTCCCATTCGGCGTAGAGACGGTAGTGGCGAGGCTTGTTGGGCACTTGCCGTATCAAGCACTTGGTGGGTACATAGAGGGTATCAGCCTGGATGGAGAAATGCACCTTGGAGGGGTCGAAGGAACTGATGGGTTCGTTGAAGTAGAAGTCGATGTTCTTGTCTGGGTCCATTCCCTGCGTGTTGCTGGTCTTGAAGTCCATGAACTCTTCTGGCATGGGCGGAATCTCAAGGTCGTCCTCTTCTTCTTTCTTTTTCTTCTTGCTCTTCTTCTCTGCCACCTCATTGTCTTTGTTGGCAGCTTTGCGAGCGGCACGGCGTTCTTCCTTAACCTTCTCGCGGTATTCTTCTGCCCACTCCTCGAACTTCTCTTTTTGTTGCTTTGCCAACTTGGCTTTGGTGAGCTTGGGCACCATCATGAGCGTGTCTGTCCGTATGGCGAGATTGCCCGTGGTGTCTGTGGCGAAGTAGTCGAGTTGTACCTCCAGCGTGTCAAGGTTGTAGATGAGGGAATCGCGTATCCAGTAGTCGATGGTGTCGTTGTGTTGGCTTGTATCAATGACAAATGCGTCTGTGGCGTTGAAGTTCAAGCCTGTCAACTTGGGCAACGTGTCAGACGGAGCTGTAAAATAGAGGGTGAATTGTTGTAGGGTGGGGCGTTCGCTCTTCAGTAGATAGCGATTCTGGTTGTCTGGCTCGAAAGCCATGAGTACGACATCGTCGGGGTAGTAGTGTGTGTAGGGTGTCATGACGATGGAGTCGTAGTGGATGCTGTCATGCCAAATGGTGTCGGGGCGTATGTCTGGCTTGCTGGAGGTGGTCAGGATGCGTTGGGAAAAAGCCACCTTCTCTGCTCGCTGGTCGTAGAGGTAGTTCTGGTTTTGGTCGTTGAGGGCAAACACACGATAGTCGCCTGGCGACAGACCTTTGACGGTGAAGTGTCCGCGGCTGTCAGTGCGCGAGATGCGCTCAAATGGCTTGGTGTGGAAAATGGAGTCGGGGAGTTCCTTGGTTGTGGCGTTTGCTGTGTCGGTCTCCAGTTTGTACAACCCCACTAATATGCCCTTGATGGGTTCGAGATTGCTGGCTTCGAGCACATGCCCTGACACTTGGAACGTATCTACCTGCTCTCCTGTGGAGAACGCGAAGGTGTAGTCGCCGTATGGGTTTCCCTCGTTGTTATCGACAATGGCATCTGCAAAGGCGATGGTGTAGGTCGTGTTAGGCTTGAGGGTGTCCAACAGTGTGATGGTCACCTTCTTCCCAATTGCTTCAATCTCTGGCTGTTCAATTTGCGGAGGCGAGATGACGACCTTCTCCATGGCGTTATCAATCTTGATGATTTCGTCGAACTCTATGGTCACCTTCTTCGTGTCCTTGACATTGGTCGCACCATATTTGGGCGAGGTGTGTACCACTTTGGGTGGAGTCTCGTCGTAGGGTCCTCCGTCGGGTGTGCCGATACGGGCACAGGCGGCAAGCAGAAGGCAGAAGGCAATGAACAACGAACAATAAACAATGAAGCCCTGCAGCTTGGTCGTCTGATGAGCAGTATGTTTGGAACGCTTCATTGTTGCTTGTTTGGTTGTGTTAATTATTTGTTGTTCATTGAAATCAGCTCTTCGATGTATTGGCGTGAATTGCTGAGGCGTGGAATCTTGTGTTGACCGCCCAACTTGCCTTTGCTCTTGAGCCACTCGTCGAACAGCCCTGCTTTCGCTTCGATGATTTCCAGCCTTTGGAGTGTTATGTCCTTGTGACGTTTGGCTTCGTAGTCGGAGTTGATGGCTTGTAACGAACGGTCTAAGATGGTGGCGAACTCTTCGATGGAGCTGGGGGCTTTGGCAAACTCAATCATCCATTGGTGGCGGCATTTAGCGTTGCAGTCCATGAAGATAGGTGCGGCTGTGTAGTCTTTCACCTGTGCGCCTGTGGCGACACATGCTTGCAGAAGCCCTTTCTCCGCATTGTCAACAATCAGTTCTTCGCCAAACGCGTTGATGTAATGCTTGGTACGTCCTGTGATGCGGAACTTGTAAGGATTTGTTTGTGAGAATTTCACGGTGTCGCCAATCAAGTAGCGCCACAAACCGCAGTTAGTGCTGATAATCATGGCATAGTTGACACCTGGCTGCACCTCCCACAATGGTACAATCTTCTGTTCGTCAATAGGGTATCCATTGTCGTTGAGGTTGTCCATCGGACAGAACTCATAGAAGATTCCGTAGTCAATCATCAAGAGCATATTGGGGTCGGAGAGGTCGTTCTGCAAGCCGAAGAAGCCTTCGCTGGCATTGTAAGTCTCCATGTAGTGCATATTGGATAAGCCTATGATACTCTTGTACTGCTCTCTGTAAGGCGTGAAAGCCACACCGCCGTGGAAGAAGACTTCCAAATCGGGCCACACCTCATCCAGGCGGTCAACACCCTTCAGTTCCATTACACGTTTCAGCACACTGAGCATCCATGAGGGCACACCGCTGATGTTGGTGATGTTCATGTCCATGGCAGCATGGGCAATCTTGTCGCGCTTCTCCTCAAAGTCGCTCAGCAGGGCGATTTGCTTCTTGGGCACACGGATAACCTTGGCGGCCGTAGGGATGTTCTCAATGAGAATGGCACTGAGGTCGCCCACCAAACTATTGGGCGTGTTGAGGTTAGGCGAGTGGCTTCCTCCCAAAATGAGGCTTTTGCCTGAGAAAAATTTGCTGTTGGGATTGATGTGTAGATAGCTCACGATACAATCCGTTCCACCTCGGTAATGGATGTTCTTGAGTCCCTCTCCACTGACAGGAATGAACTTGCTCTTGTCGTTCGTTGTGCCCGACGACTTGGCGTACCAATGAACCACGCCTGGCCAAAGGATGTTCTCCTTGCCTTTGCGCATTTCGTGGATGTAACTCTTCAATTCCTCATAGGTGTTCACATGTACCTGACTACGGAACTGCTCATAAGAGTCAATCTGTTCGTAGTTATGTTCTTTGCCCCATTGCGTTTTTCTGCCTTGACGAATGAGGTGACGGAAAATCTTTTGCTGGATTTCTTTTGGTTTTATGGCGTATTTCTCCAGCTGCTTCTGTCTTCGGGAAAAATATATCTTATTGAGGAAGCCTGTCGTGTTCATACAATGAGTTTTAATCGTACAAAGGTACGGATAAGTGCGTACAATACAAAAGGAAAACGCCTTTTTCCACCTTTGTTTTATCGTTTCTCGCCCTCTGGGGCTGGAGTCGGTTTCTTTCGGGCGCTCTTGATGCTGTTCTGTAAATCCGTGTCTCGTTTGATGCGTTGGAACGCCTGCTTGGCTGCGTTTTGGTCACTTTCCTTCTTGCTGTATCCATTGCCAGTTCCGCAAGGGATGCCTTCAATGAGGACTGTGGCGTGGAACATGGGGACGTTGTGGCCCTTGCCGCCGCGCATCTCCTTTTGGTCGAAGATTGCCTTGTATTGATACTTTTGACACCATTCAAGGAGGGCACTCTTGAAATTCTCTTCCTTCTTTGCCAGTTCCTCAATGTTGATGTAGTGCTTGAATACCACATCCTCGAGGAAGCGATAGCAGTAGCAGAATCCGCGGTCAAGATAAATGGCACCCAAGAAAGCCTCAAACGCATTGCCGTTCATGAAGCTGTTGTGTCCTGTTGTGACAGCTCCTGTGTGCTTGACGAGCTTGTCGAGACCCAACTCCACAGCGAGTTTGTTGAGCGATTTGCGACAAACAATTTTACTCCTTAGGTTGGTGAGGAATCCTTCTTGCTTGCGTCCGTAATGCTTGTAGAGAATGTCGGCTACGACAGCTCCCAACATGGCGTCGCCCAAAAACTCCAGACGCTCATTGTTGATGTAGGTAAGAGAACGGAACTTCTCTCTATGCTTCAGAATCTCTTGCTCTCGCAGTTCCTTGCGCATCTTGTGTTTGGTTCGGGACGCGCTTTGAGCCTTGTCATACTCATGGTATGCCACCGACTTGTGCATGAGTGCCAAGCGGTAAAGTTCTATATTGTGCGGATAGAAACCGAGGATGGACTTGAGGCGTAAAAAAGGCTTCTTTTCAGTGACGAAAAGAAGCCTAATTGTATCGAATAAATCTGAAATCACCATGTAGTTCAATGAAATCCCTGGGGAGTGAGTCCCACAGGATTACTGGTATTTCTTAAAGATAACACTTGCGTTGTGGCCACCGAAACCGAAGGTGTTGCTAAGTGCGGCACGTACAGTGCGCTGCTGAGCTTGGTTGAAGGTGAAATTGAGCGTGTAGTCAATCTCAGGGTCTTCGTCACCTTCTGTATGGTTGATGGTTGGAGGCACAATGTCGTTCTTCACAGAGAGGACGCAAATCATGGCTTCAACAGCTCCTGCGGCACCGAGGAGGTGGCCGGTCATAGACTTTGTAGAGCTGATGTTGAGCTTGTAAACAGCGTCGCCAAACACTTCCTTGATGGCCTTTGCCTCAGAGATGTCGCCCACATGAGTGGAAGTTCCGTGTACGTTGATGTAGTCAACGTCTTCGGGCTTCAAACCGGCATCTGCGAGTGCGCGCTCCATCACGAGCTTTGCGCCGAGGCCCTCAGGGTGAGTAGCCGTGATATGGTATGCGTCGGCAGACATGCCAGCACCCACCATTTCGGCGTAAATCTTGGCACCACGTGCTTTTGCGTGCTCAAGTTCTTCAAGAATCAGGATGCCTGCACCTTCGCCCATCACGAAGCCATCGCGACTTGCGCTGAAAGGACGGCTTGCCTTTTCTGGCTCATCGTTGCGAGTGGAGAGTGCCTTCATGGCATTGAAACCACCCACGCCCATAGCCGAAATGGCAGCTTCAGCACCACCAGTCACGATTGCGTTCGCCTTACCCAAACGAATCAGGTTGAACGCATCCGCCAGTGNGCTTGAAGAAGAGGNGCATGCAGAAGTTGTGGNGTAGTTGGGACCACGGAATCCATATTGGNTAGAGATATGGCCAGAGGCAATATCTGCAANCATCTTCGGAATGAAGAAAGGATTGAACTTGGGACCAAGCTTAGGACCGTTGATGGCGTAGTCGCCAGCTTCTTCCTCGAAAGTCTTGATACCTCCGATACCAACACCCAACACAACTCCGATTTCGTTCTTGTCAACAGTCTCGAGGTCCATGCCTGAATCTTCAATGGCCATCTTGGCTGCTGCAACAGCATACTGCGTGTAGAGGTCCATCTTGCGGCTTTCCTTACGGTCAATGTAATTAGCCGAGTTGAACCCTTTCACCTCGCATGCGAACTGAGTCTTGAACTGTGAAGCGTCGAAATGAGTAATAGGACCTGCACCGCTCTTGCCAGCCTTGATGTTCTCCCAAGACTCCTCGGCTGTGTTGCCAAGTGGCGTAAGCGCGCCGATACCTGTTACTACGACTCTTTTCAATTCCATAACGATAATAGTAGGAAGAATTGAAAGATTGAAGCAACCATGCGTGCATGGCTGCTTCAATTTTTCAACTGTTTAATTTATTTTGCGTTAGCTTCGATGTAAGCGATAGCGTCACCAACAGTACCAATCTTTTCAGCCTGATCGTCAGGAATGTTGATACCGAAAGCCTTCTCGAACTCCATGATGAGCTCTACAGTGTCGAGAGAGTCAGCACCGAGGTCGTTAGTGAAACTTGCTTCTGGCTTTACTTCTGCTTCATCAACGTTGAGCTTCTCAACGATGATTGATTTTACTCTTGATTCAATTTCAGACATAATCTTAATGTTTTAATTGTTAATGATTACTTTCTTTTATTGTAGGTTATTCACCAATTTGCGCTACAAAGGTAGGAATAATTCTTCGACTTCTCCAAGAATATTCTCATAAAAAGCACTTTTGTTGCACAACACGGCTGTATTGTGTGCAAAACCGCTTGTAATTGTAGCGTTTTTGTCTTTCTACTTTGCAAAATCAATCGTCGCGGTTGGCACGCTTGCGCTCAAGGTGGTCAAGGATGATTTTGCGGATGCGCATGCTCTTGGGTGTCACCTCCACATACTCGTCGGCCTTGATGTATTCGAGTGCCTCCTCCAGTGAGAGCTGAACAGGCGGAATGATGTGTGCCTTCTCGTCCGTTCCGCTTGCGCGCACATTCGTTAATTGTTTGGCTTTCGTCACGTTGATGACCAGGTCAATCTCATGCACGTGCTCGCCCACCACTTGTCCAGCATAAACCGTGTCCTGTGGGAAGATGAAGAACTTGCCGCGGTCTTGCAGGTNTGTCGATNGCGTANGCNTANGCNGTGCCCGNCTCCATGGCGATGAGCGAGCCGTTTGTGCGGCGCGTCAGT
Organism: Bacteroidales bacterium; assembly: GCA_009177185.1. Taxonomy (GTDB): domain Bacteria; phylum Bacteroidota; class Bacteroidia; order Bacteroidales; family Bacteroidaceae; genus Minthosoma. The sequence continues at coordinate 25,775 of WFMB01000042.1, read as the reverse complement.
TCGCCCTTGAAAGGCTGGTAGCTCTTGAATCGGTGTGCCATGATGGCCTCGCCTTGGCTGGCAGTGAGCACATTGGTGCGCAGACCGATGATGCCGCGTGAAGGGATTTCAAACTCAATGTTCGCACGTTCGCCTTGGGCTTCCATGCTCACCATCTCACCCTTGCGGCGTGTCACCATGTCAATCATCTTGCTGGCAAACTCCTCAGGCACATTGATGGTCAGTTCCTCGATTGGCTCACACTTCTCGCCGTTGATTTCCTTGAAGATGACCTGTGGCTGACCTACCTGCAACTCGTAGCCTTCGCGGCGCATCGTCTCAATGAGCACCGAGATGTGCAGCACGCCGCGTCCGCTCACAATCCACTGGTCGGTCGTGCCTTCCTTCATTTCCACCCTCAGCGCCAGGTTCCTCTCCAGCTCCTTATAGAGACGGTCGCCNATGTGGNGGCTCGTGCAGAACTTTCCCTCTTTGCCGAAGAACGGTGAGTTGTTGATGGTGAAAAGCATCGACATCGTAGGCTCGTCAATCGAGATTGTGGGCAGTGCCTCTGGCTGTTCAAAGTCGCAGATGGTGTCACCAATCTCAAAGTTAGACAGGCCAATCACAGCGCAGATGTCGCCAGAGCTGACAGTGTCTGTGGCGCGGTGTCCCATGCCCTCAAACGTGTGCAGTTCCTTGATTTTGGTTTTCTCGCTGCTGCCATTGCGATGCACGATGGTGATGTTCTGCCCCGTTTTCAGAGTGCCGCGATGCACACGGCCCACGGCGATGCGTCCCGTGTAGGTGGAGTAATCCAGCGACGTGATGAGCATCTGTGCCGTTCCCTCTAGTCGTTCAGGGGCGGGGATGGTGTCGAGAATCACGTCGAGCAGATGGGTGATGTCGTTCGTGGGGGTCTTGTAGTCAGGCCCCATCCATCCCTGCTTCGCCGAGCCATACACCACGGGGAAGTCCAGCTGCTCCTCGGTGGCATTGAGCGAGAACATCAGGTCGAACACCATCTCATACACCTCCTCGGGACGGCAGTTCGGCTTGTCCACCTTGTTCACTACCACCACGGGCTTCAGCCCAATCTCCAGCGCCTTCTGCAGCACGAAACGTGTCTGTGGCATCGGACCCTCAAACGCATCCACCAGCAGGATGCAGCCGTCTGCCATGTTCAGCACACGCTCCACCTCGCCGCCGAAGTCCGAGTGTCCCGGCGTGTCGATGACGTTAATCTTCGTGCCCTTATAATTGATGGACACGTTCTTTGAAAGAATCGTTATCCCTCGTTCACGCTCCAGTTCGTTGTTGTCCAAAATCAAATCGCCCGTCTGCTGGTTCTCGCGGAAAAGGTTTCCTGCCAGCAGCATCTTGTCAACCAGCGTCGTTTTTCCGTGGTCAACATGCGCAATAATCGCAATGTTCCTGATGTCCTGCATACCTTATGATTCAAAGAAATCGGGTGCAAAGGTACGGAAAATAATTGATAATAGACGACTGGCGGCTGATAATTAGCCCATTCAGCGTGCCGAAAAGAGAGGGCGAGGAGTGAAAAAGCCTGCCATGAGACGCGAAAAAACACATTCGGCAGTAAATAATTCTCCGTTGGCAGTCGTCTATTGTCAATTATTTGCTACCTTTGCACCCGATTTCCAGCGAGTTAGTCATTCGGCTGAAAGAATACTGGCGCGTTGGATAACACATTATTTATTATTATATACAAAAAACACTATGTATTTAGATTCAGCGAAAAAGGCAGAAATCTTTGCCGAGTTTGGTGCTTCTGCCACAGACACGGGTTCTTGCGAGAGCCAGGTTGCACTCCTCACCTATCGTATCCAGCACCTCACACAGCATGTGAGGGCCAACCACAAGGACTATGTGACGAACCGCGCCCTTGTGAAGCTCGTAGGTCAGCGTCGCCGTTTCCTTGCCTACCTGAAGCGTAAGGACATTGAGCGCTATCGTGCCATCATCAAGAAGCTCGGTCTCCGTAAGTAATCCTTTCGGACAAGCATCTAATCAGACCTCGGTTTCCCGACAGGGACACCGAGGCTTTCTTTTGTGCCGTGGTGCAGGTGTGCCACGAAGGGTGCTATCAGTGCTTCAAAATCGGAGTCCCCGACTCCGACCGGTCGATGTCCCCGACATCGGCGAACCGATGTCGGGGACTCCGATTTTGAGGTGTTTCGTGCCCGTCTTTTGGGGTGCTTACTGATGCCTCTCTGTGTGGCACGCTGTTTGTCACATTTTTGCGGAATTTATCCGTGATATAGAAAATTTCAGTATCTTTGCAACGAATAATCATTAACAACAAGAAAAGATGATGAGACGGATTCTATTTACGACAGCATTGGCTTGCATGGTTTGCTCTGGCACCCGTGCGCAGCAGACATTGGAGGAGGGCGTGATGCCGCAGTTGCCGGCTTTCCCTGAGATTCCTGCACCGCTGCCTGTTGGCTCGGTGAAGATGGGCGACTGCAACGAGTTTGCAGAGGTGCAGCTCGATATCCCCATCACTGATGGCCCCTACAAAGCCAGTTGGGCGAGCATTGAGCAGAACTATCCTGGCACGCCTGCGTGGTTGCGCGATGCAAAGTTTGGCATTTGGGTACACTTCGGTCCGCAAGCGGCAGGCGAGAGCGGTGACTGGTATGCCCGCCATCTGTACAAGGAGCGAGAGAATCATCAGGCCTACCACAACCACGTGAACCGCTACGGGCATCCGTCGGAGGCTGGCTATAAGGAGGTGTTGCGCGACTGGAATCCTGCCAAGCTCGATCCAGAGGCTTTGACGCAGCTCTATCAGAAGGCTGGTGCGCGCTTCTTGATGATTCAAGGTGTACACCATGACAACTACGACCTGTGGAATTCACGGTATCAGCCTTGGAACTCGGTGAACATTGGACCGAAGCGCGACATCCTGCGCGAGTGGGTGGATGCGTGTCACAAGTACGGTATGCGCTACGGTGTCACCTTCCACCATGAATATACTTGGTGGTGGTGGCAGACAGCCTTTGGCTCTGACTCGAAGGGCGAGCGGGCTGGTGTGCCCTACGACGGACACCTCACGCTCGAAGATGGCAAGGGCAAGTGGTGGCAGGGCTACGACCCGCGTTTGCTCTATGGCATTGACTTGCGTGAGTATGAGACGGTGGACGAAAGAGCGCATTCGCCTTGGTCGCCTCCTAAGGCTGGCATCTTCACCCGGCATCTGGACTACTGCAAGTGGTATGCCACGCAGTGGGCACTGCGTATGATGGATGTCTGCGCTCACTACGACCCCGACTTCATCTATACCGATGGCACAGTGCAGGGACCTTTTACGGGCGACGGCACTGGTACGGGCTATAAGTGCAACGCCATGCAGACCGTCATGGCTGACTACTACAATCGTGTGTTGAAGAAGCGTGGCAAGGTGGATGCTTTCAGCATCATCAAGTTCCGCAGTCCCACGAACGGTGCGGTGAACACTGCCGAGTTCGACTTCCCCGACACCATCAACGCTTCGCAGCCTTGGATTCGCGAGGCTCCTGTGGGCGACTGGTTCTATGCTCCTGGTTTCACTTACGATGCAGGTTCTATGATTCGCTTCATTGTCGAGGCTATCTGCCGCGACGGCAATGCCGCGCTCAACATCCCCATGCGTCCTGATGGCAGCATCGAGCAGGAGTGTGTCGCCATGCTTGAAGAGGTGGGGCGGTGGATGCAGGTGAATGGCGAGGCGGTCTATGGCAGCAGGGCATGGCGCACGCTTGGCGAGGGTGAGATGGTGAATGGAAGGTTGAAGAAACTGCCTGGCGGTGGGCTTGGCAAGTATCATGCTGACTTCCGCTTCTCGCCACAGGACATCCGCTTCACGGTGGGTAAGGATGGCAGCCTCTATGCCTTCACTTTGGCTGTGCCAGAGGCTGGTAGCCAGCTGACTATCCGCAGCCTGNGTAAGGGGCAGGAGAAGGTGAAGCGTGTGTTGCTGTTAGGATATGACGGCAAACTGAAGTGGCATCAGACACCTGATGGGCTTGTCATTTCGTGTCCCGACAAGTTGGACTTTGCGACCTCGCTGGTGTTCAAGATAAAAATGAAGTAATACAATCAAGAGGTATGGGCATGAACATAGAACAGGTACGGGAATGTGCGTTGTCGCTCTATGGTGTGACAGAAGACCAGCCGTTTGGGGATGACATCATCACCTTCCGTTTGGAAGGAAAAATTTTTGCCTGTCTTTGGCTGGGCGGCGGTAAGCATGACATGAAGGATGCTGCTCCAAGGGTCGCGCTGAAGTTGCCGCCTGACAGAAACGAGGAACTTCGGGGGCAATACTCGGCAATCACTCCTGCTTGGCATTGGAACAAGAAGCACTGGAGCGACGTGTATTATGAGCAGTTGGAGGATGCGCTGGTGGAGGCTCTGATGAGGGAGGCGTATCAACTTGTGGCATCCAAACTTCCGAAGACCATTCGACAAAAGTATATGTCGTGATTGGGGCAAGTTTCTTTCGTGTTTTGTATGGGGCGGATGACGGAAACGGGCTGTAAGTTGCTGCATGATTATAACAAAAGAGAGGCTGCGAAGACAGCCTCTCTTTTGTTTTATTGTTTCTGTTCTAGTCGGCGGAGCCACTCTTCTTTGGTGCGGCTCCAGCGTTTGTGTGTCCATAGCCACATCTCAGGATGCGCCTTGATGTCTTCTTCGAGCAGTTGGAAGTATCGGTCGGTCAAGGTGTTCTCGGGCACGGTGGCTGGGTGGTCCTCCATGGGGATGATGTCGAGGTGGTAGTAGCCACGCTTGGGACGGCTCATGCGACCATACATGGTGAAGGCATCTACCTTGCGGGCTATGTGCTCGGCTCCGATGAAGACGGCGGTGTCGTGGTTGAGGAAGGGGACGAAGTGGTGGATGCTGTTCCACTTGGGTTGCTGGTCGCTGATGAAGCCGATGACGTAGTTCTTGCCTTCTTTGCGCAGTTGGAGAATGCGGCGGAATGTCTCCTTCATTTCAATGTTCACGCCGCCATACTGACCGCGCAGGTCGAGGAAGAGCTGGTTCATCACTGGGTTGTAAATGCGGTGATAGACTTGTCCTGATGCACACCAAGGCTGGGTGTGGTAGTTGATAGACGAAATCCATTCCCAGTTACCGAAGTGGCTCAGATAGAGGAAGTGCAGCCGTTGTCCTGCATCGTGTCGCTTCTTCGCCTCGTCGAGTCCGCTGAAGGTCATGCGGCGCATCATCTCTTGCTTGCTCATGGAGAGCATTTTGATGTCTTCCACGAAGTTGTCGCAGAACTGGTGGTAGAACTTGCGTTCTATCTGCGCTAATTCTTGAGCGGTCTTCTCAGGGAAGGCGCTGCGGAGGTTGTTGCGCACGGTTTGTCGGCGGTAGTAGCGGCGGACAAAGAGGCTGGCAAAGTCGGCAATGGCGTACAGCACGGGGAAGGGGAGGAGGCTGATGAGCCAGAAGAGGCTTCTGATAAACTGATACTTACGCATGNGTGTGTTCTTCTTCATCTGCGATNATTTGGAGTGTCTTCTCNACAATCGTCTCGGGGGTGATGTTCATGCAGCGGAGGTCACCGAACTGGCAAGGCTTCTTTCCGTAGATGGAACAGGGGCGGCAGGGCAGGTTCAACTGTAAGGTATGGTCTGCTTGCTGCCCGTAGCCAGAGAATCCTGCCTTGGGGTGGGTGGCTCCCCAAATGGAGAGCACGGGGGTGCCGACGATGGAGGCGATGTGCATATTGGCGGAATCCATGGAGAGCATCATGTCGAGCATAGACATGAGCAGCATCTCGTTTTTGAGACCGCCGAGGGCGCCGCTGGTGTTGATTACATGGTGTGGGTTTTGACCATTGTGGTCGTAGCTTTCCACCCATTGGGCAAGCGTGCTTGTCTCCGTTTTGCCGGCTCCGAAAAGGAACACGTGGTGACCGAGGTCGGCAAGGGCGTTGGCCACTTGCTGCATGTGCTCCAAGGGGTAAATCTTCTGTGGATGGGCAGCGAAAGGAGCAATGCCAATCCAGCGTTGGTTAGGTTGTTTGATGCCTATCACTTTCTGTACGGCTGCAAAGCTTTCCTGCTTGAGGTTGATGGGCATGCGCTCGGGGAGCGTGATGCTAAAACCGAGCGTGCGGAACACGTCGGCATAGCGTTCAGGCATGGGGCGCAGGGCATCGTGGTCGAGGGCATGCCCGATGAGGGCTTTCTTGTCATGACGCCCTTTGTTGATGACGGCTACAGGAATGCCTGCCAAAGAGAAGCAGGTGCGCAGATACTTGGTGCGCAACACGTTGTGGAGGTCGGCAACGGCATCGAACCGCGCGGGTTTGAGTTGGCGATAGAGGTGGGTGAGTCCACCGATGCCGTGATAGTTCTTAAGGTCGATGCCCTTGACCTGCACGTTGGCAGGTAACCACTCAAACATGGGCACGAAGCGGGAACGGGTGAGCATGGTGATGCGCAGGTCGGGGTGCTGGGTGGCGAGTGCATGGAGCACTGGCACCGTCATGGCTGCATCGCCCATGGCACTGAAGCGCATGACAAGCAGGCGCTTGATGGTCTTCGTGCGGTGGGATAGAAACATGTGTCTGTTGTTGTGTTATAGAGTTTCTGACGTGTTGCTTGTGTTCGTTCCGTTGGACGGGAGCGTGTTATTTGCACAGGCGGCAGTCGCTGCACTTGTCGAGTTCGCCGCGGAAACGCTTCTCCACCTTGACGGCGAGGCGTTGGCGCAGAGGCTCATACTTGATTTGGTCGATGACTTGTCCCATGAAGGCGTTCTTGAGCAGGGTGCGTGCCTCGGCTTCAGGGATGCCGCGCTGACGCATGTAGAAGAGGGCGGTCTCGTCCATCACACCCACCGTAGAGCCGTGGGCGCACTTCACGTCGTCGGCGTAGATTTCGAGCATGGGTTGTGTGTACATGCGTGCATCGGAGGAGGCGCAGAGGTTGGCGTTGGTCTCTTGTGAAACGGTCTTCTGCGCGTCTTTCTCCACAAGAATCTTGCCAGCAAAAGCACCGACGGCTTTGTCGTCGATGACGTACTTATAGAGCTCGTTAGAGGTGCAGTTGGGCACAGTGTGGCGAATGAGCGTGTTGTTGTCGATGTGCTGTGCCCCTGTGGCGATGGCGCAGCCATTGAGGGTCACTTCCGAGTTCTTGCCTTGCAGATACACGTCGCAGAGGTTGCGTGTCTGTCCGTTGAAGAGGGTGATGCTGTTGTGCTTGACGGTGCAGTCGCGTCCCTCTTGAATATAGACGTTGGAGAACCGCGAGCAGAGGGGTGTGGTCTCCTCTATCTCGTAGAGGTCGAGACGGGCATTGTCGTGGCAGAATACTTCGATGACCTGTGTGGTGAGGAAGTGCTGCTTGTCGGCTGCATGGTCGTTGATGATGAGGGTGGCATCGGCACCTTGTTCCATCACGACGAGGATGCGGCGGTTCATCATGGTGGCAGCTGTGCCACGGAGCCAGTTATCGACCACAATGGGGTCGGTCACTTGTGTGTTCTTGGGCACATGGACGAGCAGGGTGTCGTGGACCAAAGCGGTGTTGAGTGCCGTGATGGCATCGGTGTGGTCGGCTATGCGGTGGTAGTAGGGAGTTACGTCAATCGGCGCGCTCTTCATACTATATATATATGTGGAAGGTTTGACCGTGAGGGGCGAAAGGGAAATGCCGTAGTTGGGGGCAAAGGCTGCATCTACGTCGGTGTAGCGGTAGCGTTCCACCTTCTTGGAGGGGAAGCCCATCTGCTGGAACGTGGCAAATGCTTTGTCGCGGACGGCATTCATCACAGGGCAACTCTTGCCTTTAATCAGGTCGGAAGCTTCGTTGTAGAGTTCTATGTATTGTTGCTCGCTCGTCATGCCAGTTCTTCTTTAATCCAGTCAAAGCCTTGTTCCTCAATTTGCTGGGCGAGTTCGGCGGTGCCGGTCTTCACAATCTGTCCGTTGATGAGCACGTGTACGAAGTCGGGGCGGATGTAGTCGAGGAGTCGCTGGTAGTGTGTGATGACGATGGCGGAAGTCTCGGCGGTGCGGAGCTTGTTGAACCCTTCTGCCACGATGCGGAGGGCATCGACATCGAGACCTGAGTCGGTCTCGTCGAGGATGCAGAAGGTGGGTTCGAGCATCGCCATCTGGAAAATCTCGTTACGCTTGCGCTCGCCGCCTGAGAAGCCTTCGTTGACGGAGCGGTTCATGAGTTTCTGGTCAATCTCGACCAGTTTGCGCTTCTCGCGCATCACCTTGAGGAAGTCGGTCGATTTGAGCNGCTCNTTNCCCAGAGCCTTGCGTCGTGCGTTGACGGCGGCACGCATGAAGTTGGTCATGCTGACTCCTGGTATCTCGATGGGTGCCTGAAAGGACATGAAGACACCTGCGTGTGCCCGTTCCTCGGTGCTCATGGCCAGCAGGTCTTGTCCGTTGAAGGTGATGGTTCCTTCCGTCACCTCGTAGGCGGGATTGCCCACAATGACGTTGGAGAGGGTTGACTTGCCCGCTCCGTTAGTGCCCATCANGGNATGAATCTCGCCGNCGTTGNNGGTGAGGTTGATGCCTTTGAGTATTTCTTTGTCGCCTACTTTGGCGCGGAGGTTCTTTATTTCTAACATGATGTGCGTTCGATGAATTGACGATTGGCTGCAATCGCTGTGCTTACCGAGGGCAAAGTTACTGAATTTATCTGTGTTGTGGATGGCTTCTGCCTGTTTTTTTGATGCCTCGGTGGCAAAATGTGCCGTGAACAGTGTTCCTGAGGGGAATCATTGTGCCTTTTGCCGTCTTCATGCTGAAGGCGGTTTCACAGCCTCAAAATCGGAGTCCCCGACATCGGTCGGTCGGAGTCGGGGACTCCGATGGGTCGATGTCGGGGACTCCGATTTTGATGACCTTTTTGAGGGGAGGCATTTTGTGACCTCAATGTGTATGCGAAAGAGAATCTGTCGGCTTATCCGACGGTGCCTTCGAGCGACACTGATAGCAGCTTCTGTGCTTCGACGGCAAACTCCATGGGCAGCTTGTTGATGACCTCTTTGGCGTAGCCGTTGACGATGAGTCCCACGGCTTCTTCGGTGGAGATGCCGCGCTGGTTGCAGTAGAAGAGCTGCTCCTCGTTGATTTTGGAGGTGGTGGCTTCGTGCTCGACGGTGGCAGTGTTGTTGTGGATGTCCATGTAGGGGAAGGTGTGGGCACCGCACTGGCTGCCAAGGAGGAGGGAGTCGCAGGAGGAGTAGTTGCGCGCGCCGTCGGCATGCTTGCCTACACGCACCAGACCTCTGTAGGAGTTCTGCGACTTACCTGCCGAGATGCCTTTGGAGATGATGGTGGAACGGGTGTTCTTGCCCAGATGTATCATCTTGGTGCCAGTGTCGGCTTCCTGATGGTTGTTGGTGACAGCGACAGAGTAGAACTCGGCTTGGCTGTTGTCGCCGCGGAGCACGCAGGAGGGGTACTTCCACGTGATGGCTGAACCAGTCTCGACCTGTGTCCATGAGAGTTTGCTGTTCACGCCACGGAGGTCGCCTCGCTTGGTCACGAGGTTGAGCACACCGCCACGGCCTTCGCTGTCGCCTGGATACCAGTTCTGAACGGTCGAATACTTCACCTCGGCATTGTCCATCACTGNGATTTCGACAATGGNGGCATGGNGCTGGTNCTCNNCGCGNATAGGGGCNGNGCAGCCTTCNAGNTAGGAGACGTATGAACCTTCGTCGCATACGATGAGGGTGCGCTCGAACTGCCCTGTGTTGCGGGCATTGATGCGGAAGTAGGTGGAAAGCTCCATGGGGCAGCGTGTGTTCTTGGGAATATAAACGAACGAACCGTCGGAGAACACGGCGCTGTTGAGGGCGGCAAAGTAGTTGTCCTTGGGAGGCACTACGCTGCCGAGATACTGCTTCACCAAGTCGGGATGGTTCTTCACAGCCTCGCTGATGGAGCAAAAGATGATGCCTTTCTCGGAGAGCTTCTCCTTGAAGGTGGTTTTGACCGACACGGAATCCATCACCGCATCCACGGCTGTACCCGAGAGAGCCAGTCGTTCTTCAAGAGGAATGCCAAGCTTGTCGAACGTCTTCATCAATTCGGGGTCAATCTCTTGCCCCTTGTTTTCCGTTCCTTTCTTTGCCGTTGGGTCAGCGTAGTAGGAGATGGCCTGGTAGTCAATCTCTGGCAGATGCACATGTCCCCATGTGGGTTGCGTCTGTGTGAGCCAGTAGCGATATGCCTCCAGACGGAACTGCAAGAGCCAGTCAGGCTCGCCTTTCTTTGCGGAGATGAGGCGAATGACATCCTCGTTAAGTCCCTTGTCTATGATTTCGGTGTGGACATCAGTGGTGAAGCCAAACTCGTACTTCTTCTCCGCAATGCGGCGTACAAGCTCGTTCGACTCATGTTCGGGCTTCATCCTCTCGTCTCCGCCCTGCTTCCCGTTCTTATTCATGTTGCTCATTCCGCTTCGTTGGGGGAGATTATCTTATCTACTGCTTTGTCAACCACGTGTTGCAGACCGTGCTTGGGCGTGCAACCATGGGCTTCTTCCGTGGCATCGGTCACAATCAGGAGGTCAGGAATGGCTATCTGAGTGGCGTGCTTCATCTGATAATAGAGCGGCGGACGCTCATCCAACTTCTCTGGTTTGAATCCAGCGTTGCTGACCACAAGGTCATACAGATTGAGTCCTACGCTGAGAATGACAGCATAGCATACCACACCTACCGCAGCACCCAACAATCGGTTGAGAAAGTTGAGCTTGAGCTTCTTGAAGAACTCGGTGAGGAATGCTGCCACCCATCCTAAGGCAATGGGTATCACGATGACGATAAGGACGAAAGCGATAAAGCGTCCGAAACCAATGCTGGCTCCCGTCTTGTCGGCAAGGAAGTCGCCAAATTGGTGGTAAAGTGTGGCGGCGATTAGTAAACCGACCGCCACACCTAAGAAATGAGCCACCTGCTTGAATGCACCCTGCTTGAAGCCAATGATAGCACCAATGATGAGTACAATATAGATGAGAATCTCCATAGACAAATTCATAATCCCTCGTGTTGCAGACGGACGTGGTGTCCTCAACTGCCTGTCATTCGGTCGTTATGAACTGTGAATTATTGATTATTGATTACAATTTAGCCTTCATCTCAACCTCTGTGTATGCCTCTAACACGTCGCCTTCACGGATGTCGTTGAAGTTGACGATAGAGATACCGCACTCGAAGTCGCGTCCAACCTCTTTCACGTCGTCCTTGAAACGCTTGAGCGCCAGGATGTCGCCAGAGTGAACCACAATGCCGTCGCGTATGACGCGCACCTTGTCGGAACGGTGTACCTTTCCTTCCGNCACCCAGCAGNCGGCCACGGTGCCNACCTTNGTNATGTGATAGACCTGACGCNCATCCACTTGGGCGGTGACTTCCTCCTTGAGCGTTGGAGCCAACATGCCCTCCATGGCGTCCTTCACCTCCTCGATAGCGTCGTAGATGATGGAGTAGAGACGGATGTCAACGCCATACTGCTCTGCCAAACGGCGTGCGGATGCGGATGGACGCACTTGGAAGCCAATGATGATGACATTTTCGGAAGCGTGTGCCAACTCCACATCGTTCTCGCTGATTTGACCCACGGCCTTGTGGATGACATTGACCTGAATCTTTTCGGTGGAGAGCTTGATGAGAGAGTCGGACAATGCCTCGATAGATCCGTCCACGTCGCCTTTGACGATGAGGTTCAGCTCCTTGAAGTCGCCCAGNGCAANGCGTCGACNCAACTCGTCGAGTGTCAGACGTGTCTGGGTGCGGNGTCCTTGCTCGCGCTTCAGCTGTTCGCGCTTGTTGCAGATTTCGCGTGCTTCCTGTTCTGTATCCATCACATGGAAGGTGTCGCCTGCTGTTGGTGCGCCGTTCAAGCCGAGAATCACTGCTGGCTCAGCAGGAAGCGACTTCTCGATGCGTTGTCCACGTTCGTTGAACATCGCCTTGATGCGACCGTAGTGTGTGCCAGCCAATACGATGTCGCCTTGATGGAGCGTACCGTTCGACACGAGCACGGTTGCCACATAGCCACGTCCCTTGTCAAGGGTCGATTCGATGATGGAACCCGTTGCCTTGCGGTTGGGATTGGCTTTGAGGTCGAGCATTTCAGCCTCAAGCAACACCTTGTCTATCAGCTCATCCACGCCAATGCCTTTCNTGGCACTGATGTCTTGGCTTTGNTACTTGCCGCCCCANTCCTCTANCNGAAGGTTCATGGCGGAAAGCTGCTCCTTAATCTTGTNAGGGTTGGCTCCAGGCTTATCANTCTTGTTGATNGCAAAGACCATTGGCACACCCNCTGCCTGTGCATGGGCAATCGCCTCTTTCGTCTGAGGCATCACGTCGTCGTCGGCAGCCACAATGATGATGGCGATGTCGGTTACCTTTGCACCACGGGCACGCATGGCAGTGAATGCTTCGTGACCAGGGGTGTCGAGGAAGGTTATCTTACGACCGTCCTTCATCTTCACGTTGTAAGCACCNANGTGCTGCGTGANGCCACCTGCCTCGCCTGCAATCACATTCGTGTTGCGGATGTAGTCGAGNAGAGAAGTCTTACCGTGGTCAACGTGACCCATCNCTGTGATGATAGGAGCGCGACGCTCAAGGTCTTCCTCGTTGTCCTCCACTTCTTCGATGGCGTTCGACACTTCTTCAGATACATAGCTGGTGGTGTAGCCAAATTCCTCAGCCACAATGTTGATGGTCTCGGCGTCGAGACGCTGGTTGATGCTCACCATCATGCCGATAGACATGCAGGTGCCAATGACTTTCGTTACAGGTACGTCCATCATCGTGGCAAGTTCGTTGGCAGTTACGAACTCTGTCAGTTTCAGCACCTTGCTTTCTGCGTTCTCGGCCATTTCCTCTTCGGCCATGCGTTCATGGATGGCTTGGCGCTTGTCCTTGCGGTACTTGACGCCCTTCTTCTCCTGCTTGGCTGTGAGGCGTGCGAGCGTCTCCTTCACCTGCTTAGCCACTTCTTCCTCCGAGAGTTCCTGTGGCTTTATGGGGTGCTTTTTCTTGTTCTTCTTGCCTTGACCCTGATGAGGTGTGTTGGCATTCGGTTTGTTCTTGGATGGGTTGGGTTGTGCGCCGCCGGCAGCCTGATTCTTGCCGCCCTGCTTCTTGCCTTGTCCCTGCTGACCATTGTTCTGCTTTGCCGCAGCGGCAATATCCACTTTGTTATTGTTGATGCGGTTGCGCTTTTTCTTCTGACCAGAGGATTGCGCATCGCCAGCTTGTGCGCCTTGACGCTCTTTGCGACGCTCGGCCTTGCTCTTGCGGTCTGGACGCGTTTTGCTGTTCAGTGTAGAGAGGTCGATGAATCCCACTTGCTTGAATTGCACGCTGGCTTCGGCTGGTGCCGCTAAGTGATAGACACCATTTTCGTTCTGCTCCAAGCGTTCGGCAGGGGTGAGTTTCCCTTGCTTCTTCTCTTTCTCTGTAGCATTGGACTTGGCTTCTTTTGTCGCTCCTGGTGCAGGTGCTGCCACTGGTGNTATTGCANGTGCTGCNGGTGTNGGTGTGACAGGCTTGACCTCTTTCTTGGGTGCAGTNGGTGCAGCCGGCTTCTCTTCCGCTTTTGGAGCCTTCTTCAAATCGTTGATGTTGCCAACAATCTTGAGTTGGGGCTTCTTTGCGGCTTTTTCCCTTTCGAGGCGTTCTTTCTCCTCGCGAGCAGCTTGCTGACGCTCTTTCTTCTCCTGCAATTCCTTTTCCTTCTGGTTTTGGATTTTCTGTTTGGTGGCGGCATTTTGTTTCATGTCTTCGCCAAACTCCTTTTGCAGCAGCGCATACTGTTCGTCCGTGATTTTAGCGTTAGGGGTGGCATCCTGCAACGCCATGCCCCTTTTCTGCAGGAATTGAGCCACGGTGTTGATTCCTACATTGAGTTCTTTTAATGCTTTGTTCAGTCTTACTGCCATATAGACTTATTTATTCTATTTTTTCTATCTCTTGAACTTTATGAACTTTCTTTGCTGTCTGTCGGCTGATGTTTATTCTTCAAATTCAGCTTTCAGTATGCGGAGCACTTCATCCACCGTGTCTTCCTCGAGGTCGGCTTTCTCCACCAGCATGGCGCGTGGTGCGCTCAGTACGCTCTTGGCGGTGTCGAGACCGATGCCCTTGATGGCTTCGATAATCCATGACTCAATCTCGTCGGAGAACTCGTCCAGATAGATGTCTTCCTCGTCAGGCTCTTCGCCGTTCAGCTCGCGGAACACGTCGATGGTGTAGCCAGTCAGCATGGATGCCAGCTTGATGTTGTCGCCGTTCTTACCGATGGCGAGGCTCACTTGGTCGGGTTGCAGATACACTTCTGCCTTCTTCTTCTCCTCGTCGAGTGTGATGGACGATACTGCGGCGGGGTTCAACGAGCGTTGGATGAACAGCTTGGTGTTGCTGGTGTAGTTAATCACGTCGATGTTCTCGTTGTGCAGTTCGCGGACGATGCCGTGGATACGGCTGCCCTTCACGCCTACGCAGGCACCCACTGGGTCAATGCGCTCGTTGTAGCTTTCCACTGCAATCTTGGCTCTCTCGCCAGGGATGCGCGCAATGCGCTGTACGGTGATGAGTCCGTCGTTAATCTCGGGCACTTCCTGCTCCAGCAGGCGGCGCAAGAAGTCGTTGGATGTGCGCGAGAGGATAATCTTGGGGTTGTTGTTCAGGTTGTCCACACGGAGCACGATGGCGCGTGCCGTCTCGCCTTTGCGGAAGAAGTCGCCTGGAATCTGCTCGCTCTTGGGCAGCAGAAGCTCATTGCCCTCGTCGTCCAGCAGCAGCATCTCGCGCTTCCATATCTGATAGACCTCTCCCGTCACGATTTGTCCAATCTTGTCAACGTATTTGTTGTAGAGGTTGTCGTGCTCAAGGTCCAGAATCTTGCTCGCCATGGTCTGACGGAGTGTCAAGATGGCGCGTCGTCCAAATTTGGCGAACTCAATCTTTTCGCTCACTTCCTCGCCTTCTTCAAAATCGGGGTCAATCTTCTGCGCCTCAGACAGGCAGATTTCGGCATTCTCGTTCTCCACCTTGCCGTCTGCCACCACCATGCGGTTGCGATAAATCTCGAAGTCGCCCTTGTCGGGATTGACGATGACGTCGAAGTTCTCGTCCGACCCGTATGTCTTCTGCAAGACGCTGCGGAAGCTGTCCTCAATCACGCTGACCAATGTGGTTCTGTCGATGTTCTTTGTCTCCTTGAAGTCCTTAAAGGTATCAATCAAGTTGACACGTTCTGTCATTTTCTTTGTTGCCATAAATATGTTTTGTTTTTCTATATCACGCTGTGCGGAGCGGCGGTTTGGTTGTCGCCCTCCTTTGTACTACTTGAAGTCGATGGTGTTCTTCACCCACTTCACATCGTCGTATGTGAAGGTTCTGTCCACTTCGACCATCTGCGGACGCTTCTTGCCTTCCAGTTTCTGCTTCTCCATGAAGGTGACGACAAAAGACTGTTCGTCGGCCTCCTTCATGCAGCCTTTCAGCTTCTTGCCGTCGGCTGTGAGGAGTTCCACTTCGTACCCGATGGAGTTGACATATTGTTGCAACACCTTGAAGGGCTGTCCGATGCCTGCCGAGCCTACTTCCAGCTCGAAGTCTTCCACGTCGCGGTCGAAGTGCTCCTCGATGTGGCGGCTCAGCTCGCAGCAGTCTTCAATCCAGACACCGTCCTTGTGGTCGATTTCCACTGTGATTTTGTTGTCTGCATCTACCGTCGCATCGACAAGAAAATACTCTTTCCCTTCCAGCCATTCCAAGGCCAGTTCCTTCACTTTTTGTTTGTCAATCATACTAAATTCAATCTTAGAAAGCGTAGCGTCCATTCAAACACAAAGAGGGAACTTTGTTCAGTCCCCTCGCATTTTCCACTGCAAAAGTACGGTNTTTNTTCGNCTCTGCNAAATTTNTGGATAAGANAATGNGAAAAACAAGAAGATTTAGGGCGCNACCAGCAGGTTCGTCTGGTCGCATAACGTCTCTTTTGCCCTCGGGCGGGAGGGGACGAAACGCGCTGCGAGACGCTGTGGTGTTGGGTGCGCTTTCACGGCCTCAAAATCGGAGTCCCCGACTCCGACCGACCGATGTCCCCGACTCCGATTGGTCGGAGTCGNGGACATCGATTTTGGAGGTTTTTCAGGGGGTGTTTGTTCGGTGGTCGTGATTCCACTCTTTCGCCCCTCCGTTCGGGACGAGGGGATTGTTCCTAACTGAGGGGTGGGACGGCGTTTTTCTTGGGCGACTTTTGGACGATTGCAGGGGAATCCGTACCTTTGTGCCCAATTTGTTTATGCAAGTAATCGGTAAGACAGAGAATGCGAAGGCCTGCGTGGCGACCATCGGGACGTTCGATGGTGTACACCGAGGACATCAATATGTGTTGGAGCAGGTGGTTGGCATGGCTCGCGAGAAGGGGCTTGATGCGGTGGTTGTGACTTTCGCGAACCATCCGCTGTGTGTGCTCCGACCAGAGGGGGGACCACAGATGCTGACGCTGGAGCATGAAAAGGTGGAACTGCTGCGTGCGGCAGGTGTGGACAGGGTCGTGCTGCTGGACTTCACGGAGGAGCTGGCGCGGATGAGTGCCTCTGACTTCATGCGTGTGGTGCTTCGGGAAGGGCTGAACGTGGAGGTGCTGATGATTGGCTACGACAATTATATAGGGCACGACCGCAAAGGGTTTGACGAGTGCGCTCGGTATGGCGAGGCGTTGGGCGTGGAAGTGAAGGGCTGTGATGAACTGAGGGCTGGGAACGGCATTTCGTCAACGGAAATCCGACGGGCTTTGCAGGAGGGCTGTGTGGAGGAGGCGAATCGGCTGCTGGGCTACGCTTATTTCCTGCAAGGGAATGTGATAGAAGGCTTTCATAACGGACGGCGGCTCGGTTATCCGACGGCGAACTTGCAAGTGGATGCCGACAAGCTGATTCCGAAGAACGGTGCGTACTTCGTGCGTACAGGATATGGATTCGGCATGCTGAATGTGGGCACACGGCCTACCTTGCATAATGGACGGCAGCGCAGCATCGAGGTGCATGTGTTCGACTTCGGGGGCAGTCTGTATGGGAAGCCGATGCGCATGGAATTGTTGTGCTGGCTGCGGGGCGAACAGGAATTCGGTTCGCTGGAGGCATTGCAGGAGCAGTTGGAGCAAGATGAACGGACGTGCAGAGGATTGATAGACAAACTGGAAAGGGAAGGAGGACAAACGATATGATTGAGATAATGGGCACCTTGGTGTCGCTTGACCTGTTCAAAGTCTTTTTCTGCTGCGACTTGGAACGCTGTCATGGCATCTGCTGCGTAGAGGGCGATGCCGGCGCGCCTGTTGACATGGAAGAGATAGGCTTGCTGGAGGAGGCATACGAGGTTGTGCAGGATGAACTGACGCAGAAGGCGCAGGAGAAAGTGGAACGTGAAGGAGTGGTCTATCCCGACAAGGATGGGGACTTGGTCACACAGATTGTAGATGGCAAAGATTGTGTCTTTGTGAAGCATGACGGAGGCTGTGCTTTCTGTGCCATCGACTCAGCCTACCGCTGCGGTCAGTTCCATTGGCAGAAGCCGATATCATGTGCGCTTTATCCCGTGCGCCTGTCGAAGGTGGGCGGCATGGTGGCGGTGAATGTCCACAAATGGGATGTCTGCCAGCCCGCTCGCGAACTGGGACGGCGCTTGCAGCTTCCTGTCTATCAGTTCCTGAAAGAGCCTCTCATCCGACGCTTCGGACAGGCGTGGTGGGACGAGTGCGACACTGCTGCCCGCGAACTCAAGAAGGCGGGCTATTTGGATTGAACAGGGGAAAAAGAACGGGGAAGAGGGACAATTTAGACTTTTTTTGCAAAAAAAACGAGGCGGAAGCGCTTTTTGTAGAGAATTTGTTTTACATTTGCAAGTGTCTTTTATGGAATTTTTGCCAAGCCGTATCACTGAATGATGGTGAAAGCGGAATCTTCTAAAAATATGCTTCTATGATAACAATACAGAACACGGATGGGGAAAGAAGAGTTCTCCTGTTGGATAGTTCGTTTGCGCTTGATGAGAGTCCGGATTTTCCTGAGTATCTCTTTGATGTTGTATTTATCGTGAACGATACTGTCGAGGAAACGAAAGCAATCCTTAACAGCATCAATCCCATTACTTCCACCAAATGCTGCTATAAGCCTCTTTTTGTAGCCAGCGCGCTGAAGGGGAAAATGGGAAACTATGATGAGATAATAGACGGGTATGCTGACGATTGGAACAGCATGGAGGTGTTGACCAAGGTGGAGAGCATCATTGAGTACAACACCAAACTCGGTCTCAATGCGCAGGAAGACCCTATCATGTCGTCCAATCAGTTCTTCATCCGCCTCACACGCTATCTGATATCAAGAAAGAAGACAGTGCTGGAGCCTCGGCTCGACGTGTCGGCTTCGACGGGCTATGTCATTCCTGTGTTTGATTTGTTTTATCGTTTGGGGCAATACGAACTTAGTGACTACTTTGTGTTTATACAGTCAATGAGCGAGAAAGGGCTTTTCAGGGCTACGAAGTTCGTCAACAAGGTGTATCTCTGCCCATCGTGTCTGCATTCACACTTGCTTTACATAAAGACATGTCCCAGATGTGGGCAGTCGTCTATCCAGACAGAAGAAGTGATTCACCACTTCCGCTGCGCCAACGTGTCGCCTGAACACACTTACAACTTTGGTGGGCAGCTTCGTTGTCCCAAGTGCAACAAGATTCTGCGTCATATCGGTATGGATTACGACCGTCCTGCCATCATCCACACTTGCCACACTTGCGGCAACACCTTTATTGAGCCGAAGACAAAGACCCTTTGCACCAGCTGCCATAAGACGCACGATGTCGAGGAGCTTATCCCGCAAGACTTTAACATTTACGAAATAACGTCTGAGGGCAAGCANTCTATNATCTCNNCTANCNNTNNCNNCNCNATCTACACTGAGTTCTACGATAACTACATTGAGTACAACCGTTTTGTCAGCCGTATCAGGCTTTTGGCTGAACAGAAATTCTCTGGTAACATAACGGGCGACCTCTTGGTCGGTAAGATTTGGATTCTGAATGAAGAGGGCGAAACGATGCCGATACGACCAGAGGAAATCGAATTGGTTTGTCTCTACTTCCCCAACAACAAGGTGTCGGCTGCCAACAACATTGCTTATGTGGGTTCCGTCATCCGCAACTACACTGGCGATACGGAAGAAGGAATTATCAATTTCCAAGTGATGATGTCGGAAACGCTACGTGCAGCAGTGCCCATCTTGAAGCCTGGCGAGAAGATATGCTATACCTACATGAAGTTGCAGGGCAACCAATCTACAATCGGTGACTTTATCAAGGAAATGGACTACATTTCTGTCACGCCCGATGATACGGCTGTGTACACGCCCGTTGAAGAATCTCAGAAACAATAATAGATGGCGCGATTCCTGCGAATCGCGCTGCTTTGGCAAGGAATAAAACAAGAAACATAGAAATATGAACGACCACATCACACCAGGAATCAACGTAGATAGTTTATCTGTTCTCGTTGTAGATGATGTTCCATTGAACATCCTTCTCATTAAAAAAATGCTGTCGCAATACACCTTTGAGATTCGTACTGCTAACGGTGGGCAGGCGGCTCTTGATGCCATTGCGCAGAAGAAAGTAGATTTATTATTGCTCGACCTGATGATGCCTGGCATCGACGGCTTTGAGGTGATTAGGCGCCTCCGTGCCGATGAGGCTACGAAGGAGCTTCCTATCATCATTCTGTCTGCCCTCAATTCCGAGCAGGACATTTCAAGAGGATTCCAGCTGGGTGCTAACGACTTTATCAACAAGCCCATCATTATGGAGAAGCTGTTGAGCAGTGTCACTACGCAGATTAACCTGCAAGCTGCTAAGCGACAGCTGAACAACTGAGGATAGGTAATTAGACGCTCGATTATCGGAAAAGCAAATAGCCATGCTGGTTTGTGCATAGAAAGCACACCGGCATGGCTATTTTTGTATTGTAAACGATGTTTCTTGTAAATCTCTGTTGAACGTCTGTTAGTATTTGGGACTTTCAGCAGTTGCCTACTTCAAAGCTTCTGTTAGTTCGCTTGGGGTTAGCATCTGTTGCTCGCCTGTGGTCATGTCCTTCAGGGTGATTTCCCCTTCTGCCATTTCGTTTTCACCCACGATTGCCACGAATGGGATTTGCTTGGCATTGGCGTAGCTCATCTGCTTCTTCATTTTGGCGGCATCGGGATAGATTTCGGCACTGATGCCCTCTGCGCGTAACTGAGCCAGTACGGGTAGGCAGAAGTTGGTCTCGGTCTCGCCAAAATTCACAAACAATACCTTGGTGCCGTTGACGGCTTCCTTGGGGTATAAATNNAACTNGTTCANCACGTCGAAGATGNGGTCGGCACCGAACGATATGCCCACACCGCTCAGACCTGGCATGCCGAAGATGCCTGTGAGGTTGTCATAGCGTCCACCGCCTGTGATAGAGCCAATCTGTACGTCCAGTGCCTTCACCTCGAAGATTGCTCCCGTGTAGTAGTTCAGGCCACGAGCCAATGTCAAGTCAAACTCGACTTCGTTTTTCAGCCCGTCAAGTTTGGACAGGATGAAGGCGGTTTCTTCCACGCCTTTCAGTCCCACTTCTGAGTCTTTCAGCACTTCCCTCATGGTTGCCAGCTTGTCAGCGTTCGTGCCGCTCAACTGGATGATTGGCTGCAACTTCTCGACGGCATCGGCTGGGATGCCGTTTGCCATCAGTTCAGCNTTCACTGCCTCTAAACCAATTTTGTCCNGNTTGTCAATCGCCACNGTGATGTCAACAATCTTGNCNGCCTNACCNATCATTTCGGCAATGCCCGTCAGAATCTTGCGGTTGTTTATCTTGATGCACACGCGCACCCCGAACTTCCCGAACACCGTATCGACAATCTGCATCAGTTCCACCTCGTTCAACAGCGAATCGCTGCCCACCACGTCGGCATCGCATTGGTAGAACTCTCTGTAACGCCCTTTCTGCGGACGGTCGGCACGCCACACCGGCTGAATCTGATAACGCTTGAAAGGCAGTGCCAGCTCCTCTCGGTGCTGCACCACATATCGGGCAAACGGCACGGTCAGGTCATATCGAAGTCCCTTCTCGCAGAACTTCGCCGCCAGCTTCTGTGTGCTCGTGTTCGCCACCTCGTCAGACGTCATGCCATGCAAGAAGTCGCCCGAATTGAGAATCTTGAACAACAGTTTGTCGCCCTCCTCGCCATACTTGCCCATCAAAGTCGATAGGTTCTCCATGGCAGGTGTCTCAATCTGCTGAAATCCATACAAGGCATACACCTCCTTGATGGTGTTGAATATGTAGTTGCGTTTCGCCATCTCCACGGGGGAGAAGTCGCGCGTTCCTTTCGGAATACTTGGTTTCTGTGCCATTCTATTTCTAATTCGTCGTTGATAAAGTCTAAAACATCCTGCTGACCTTCTCTATGCCAGCCACCAGAGCATCCACCTCCGCCTTCGTGTTGTATAGCCCGAACGAAGCGCGCACGGTTCCGCTGATGCCCAGTCGGGTCATGAGCGGTTCGGCACAATGGTGCCCCGTTCTCACCGCTATGCCCAAGCGGTCCAGTAGTGTGCCCATGTCCAGATGGTGAATGTCGCCCACCAAGAAACTGATGACCGCATCGCGATGAGCCGCATTGCCCAAAATGCGCATCCCATCCATCTGCCGCATACGCTCCAAAGCATACTGCGTCAGCTCCTGCTCATGGGCATAAATGTTCTCTATGCCCAGTGCCGTCACATACTCCAGCGCCTTGGCCAATGCGTGTGTCGCCACATAGTCGGGCGTGCCAGCTTCAAACTTGTATGGAAGCACGTTGTACGTCGTCCTCTCCCACGTCACATTCTTTATCATCTCTCCACCACCCTGATACGGAGGCAGCTTCTCCAGCCATTCCTCTTTTCCGTACAGAACGCCGACCCCCGTGGGACCATAGACCTTATGGCCCGAGAACGCAAAAAAGTCGCAATCCAAATCTTGTACATCGACAGGCATGTGCGGCACGGACTGAGCGCCGTCTATGAGCACTGGCACGTCATGCGCATGCGCCATCTTGACAATCTGCTTCACTGGATTGACCGTGCCCAGCACATTGCTGACATGCGTGCAACATACGATTCTGGTACGCTCGTTCAACATCCCCTCCAGCTTCTCCAGCTCCAGCTCTCCCTCGTCCGTCATCGGAATCACACGCAGCACCGCACCTTTCCTGCCACACATCATCTGCCACGGCACAATGTCGGAATGATGCTCCATCGCACTCACCACAATCTCGTCCCCCTCCTTCACCATCGCCTCGCCCAGCGAGAAAGCCAGCAAGTTGACGCTTTCCGTCGTGCCTCGCGTGAAGACAATCTCATCCGTGCTTCGCGCATTGATGAACCATCGCACCATCTCTCGGCTGGCTTCGTGCAGGTCAGTAGCCTGTTGCGACAAAAAATGCACACCACGATGGACATTGGCATTCACATTGTAATACTCATCCACCATGGCCTCCACCACCTGACGCGGCTTTTGGGTCGTGGCTCCATTGTCCAGATAGACCAACGGCTTCCCGTAAACCTGCCTGGCAAGAATGGGGAAGTCTTCGCGTACCTTATTTACATCGTACATCATCTTCGTGTGCAAAGTTAGTGAGAAAAATCCATAGAACAAGCCCCTGATGCCCACTTTTTGGCTGTCCATGTCTTAGTTGTGGACAAGAACAACGCTTTTGCACCCAGACACAAAGGTGCGACGCAGGGCGCTTCATCGGAGAAGGCGTTTCACAGCCCCCAAATCGGAGTCCCCGACTCCGACCAACCGATGTCGGGGACTCCGATTGGTCGATGTCGGGGACATCGATTTTTATGTGCTTTTTGAAGGAACTGTTCCACCACCTCGGTTTGTCACAAACAAGAGCAGTTAGCCCATGAAAAAAGCCCACGCTCGCAGTGCGTTTACACTGCAAGCGTGGGCGAATGCGTTAGGACGCAGATGGCTTGTTAATCTTAGAGTGGCATGTTCCCGTGTTTCTTGGGTGGGTTGCTTTGGTTCTTGTTGCGTGACATTTCCAATGCCTGTATGAGGCGGATGCGAGTGTCGCAGGGTGAGATGACCTCGTCGATGTAGCCAAGCTGTGCGGCAGGCATAGGGTTGGCGAACTTCTGGCGGTACGCTTCAATCTTCTCGGTGCGCTCTTGGGGCGTGGCCTTGCGGAAAAGGATGTTGCACGCCCCTTCGGCTCCCATCACGGCAATCTCGGCNGTANGGTAGGCGNGGTTCNNNTCTGCNNNGATGCACTTCGAGTTCATGACGATATANGCTCCGCCGTAGGCTTTGCGGGTGATGAGGGTAATCTTCGGCACGGTGGCTTCCGCAAAGGCATAGACGATTTTTGCGCCATGGCGGATGATGCCATTGTGCTCCTGCTGCACGCCTGGGAGGAAGCCGGGTACGTCCTCCACTGCGATGAGAGGGATGTTGAAACAGTCGCAGAAGCGGATGAAGCGTGCGGCTTTGTCCGAGGCATCAATGTCGAGCGCTCCAGCCAAGAAGCTGGGTTGGTTGGCAACGAAGCCGACAGAACGTCCTGCCATGCGTCCGAAGCCAATGACAATGTTTCGGGCAAACTCTGACTGTATCTCGAAGAAGTACTGCTGGTCGCAGACAGGCTCGATGATATTGCGAATGTCGTAAGGTACATTCGGGTCGGTCGGCACCACCGTGTCAAGCTCGTGGCAGATGCGTGTCACCTCGTCAGTGACGGGATGGATAGGTGCGTCCTCCATGTTGTTGGAAGGAATGAAGCCGATGAGCTCGCGGATGGTCATCAGGGTCTCTTCGTCGCTGTTGCAGATGAAATGGCTCACACCGCTCACGCTGTTGTGGGTCATGGCGCCACCAAGCGTTTCTTTATCCACATCCTCGTTGGTGACTGCCTTGACCACGCTGGGACCTGTGACAAACATCTGGCTCTGCTCCTTCACCATGAGGATGAAGTCTGTGAGTGCAGGACTATAACAAGAGCCACCTGCGCAGGGACCTAAGATAGCACTAATCTGGGGGATAACACCGCTTACCATCACGTTTCTCTTGAAGATGTGGGCAAACCCTGTGAGCGACTCAACGCCTTCTTGGATACGTGCGCCTCCAGAGTCGTTAAGCCCGATGATGGGCGCGCCATTTCGGAGCGCAAGGTCTTGCACCTTGGCTATCTTTTGTGCATTGGCTGCCGACAGCGAGCCGCCCAGCACGGCGAAGTCGAAGGCATAGACAAACACGATGCGCCCGTCAATCTTTCCATAGCCTGATATGACACCGTCGCCCTCAATGCGCTTCTGTTCCATACCGAAGTCGGTGCAGCGATGCACCACATGCTTGTCCAGCTCCACGAAGGTGCCACGGTCAAGCAGTGTCTCTATTCTTTCTCTTGCTGTAAGCTTGGTCATCTTTCTTCTTTTTTAAGGTCTAACAGGATGAGTGGCTGCTCCGCACGGACATTGTCACCCACATTCACTAACACTTCCTTCACGGTGCAGTCGGCATTCACCTTGTAGTTTGACTGCATCTTCATGGCTTCCATCGTCAGCACGGTGTCGCCAGCCATCAATGTGTCGCCTGGTTGCACGTAGATGTTCACAATCTTGCATGGCATCGGTGCTGCAATCACGTCTGCCTGCACCGAGTCAGAAGAACCACTACGGCGCATTTTCATATACTTTGCCTGCGAGTCGAGCATGTCTATCTGGTAGGTGGAATAGTTGAGGTTCACACGATAGTGTTTCTCGCCGTTCTCGCGGATAAGCTCAGCGTTGTACGAGTTCCCTTCGTAGATGAGGGAGCAGGTGCCGTTCTGAAGCATTGCCACATCTACATCATAGACCTTTCCGTCGATTTCCACTCTCACTTGGTTACCCTCCTTGCTCAGCAGGGTCACCTCCAGTGTTTTGTTTCCTACTTGTATCTCCATAGTTACACTCTCAACACTCCTTTCTGCAATCCGAAAGCCCTCCAGCGGCTGATTGCCGTGTTCTCCGCTGTGGGTGCTGTTGGTTTGTTCTCTTCGAGGTTCATCAGATAGTCAATGTATGCCGCAATGACTGCCATCGGCTCCGAGTCGTTCTTGAACCCAGGTCGTGGACGCAAACGGTCTTGGTTGCGTTCAATGAAGTAGGTGTTGTAGTTGCCTTGCTTAAAGTCTGGCACATCGATGATGCGGCGCAAGTAGCGTATATTGGTGATCAAGCCCGTAATTTTGTACTCGTAGAGCACACGGCGCATGCGTTCGATGGCATACTCGCGGCTGGTAGCCCACACGATGAGCTTGCCTATCATTGGGTCATAGTGTACAGGAATCTCGTAACCCTCATACACATAAGAGTCAATGCGCGTGCCGATGCTGTGTGGCTCGGTGAGTTGCTGAATCACGCCAGGCGAAGGCATGAAGTTGTGTTCGGTATCCTCTGCGCAGATGCGGCACTCGATGGCATGACCGCGTTGGCGGATGTCTTCCTGATGGTAGTTCAACGGATGTCCGTCAGCAATGAGAATCTGCTCTTTCACGAGGTCGATGCCTACCACTTCCTCCGTGATGGGATGCTCCACCTGCAAGCGTGTGTTCATCTCCAAGAAGTAGAACTTGCGGTATTTATCTACCAGAAACTCAATGGTGCCCGCTCCTTCATAACCTACAGCACAGGCAGCCGCTACAGCC
>WFMB01000101.1 GCA_009177185.1 Bacteroidales bacterium | reverse complement strand
TGAATATATTCAGGCACTCATTGACTCACGTGAGTTGGATGATATCAACATCTTTCTTGACTGCATGGCAAACNTCCANATTTCNCACCTTNGGCATGAAATCCAGCAATANCAAGAAANTATGCAGGATGAGNCGANTATAAAAGGTGGACAGAAAACTCGTACTGCCATCATGGCTCTTATCTCAAATGATTCCAACATCACTACCACTCAGATGGCGGCAACGCTTGGTATTAACCGTAGTGCTCTTTCCAAGCACCTTAGGAGAATGCAAGAAGAAGGTGTCATCCGCCGTATAGGTCCAGATAAGGGAGGACATTGGGAGGTTTGGTAAAGTCTCCTCGTCCGTATTCCCTCCTCCCAGTGTTCTTTATCCTCTAAGATGAGGTGACGATGAATTGATAGTATTCCCTGTGGTGGAGGTCGTTTAATTGTTGAGAAAACAAAGAAGAGGGGGTGTTGTCAGAGAATGGTCATGATGTCACGCAGGTGGTGTACCTCGTGTGTGACTGGTTGGGGAGCGGGATAGTCAGGAAATCGGTTGAAGAAGATGGTGTCGAGTCCTGCCCCTTGGGCACCGATGATGTCGGTGTTGAAGTTGTCGCCAATCATGAGGGTGCGGTCTTGGAGGGCATGCGATTGCTCTAAGGCATACTCGAAGAAGCGGGGGGATGGTTTGTTGGCACCTGCGTCTTCACTGAGGATGATGGTGCTGAAATAGTCAGAGAGACCACAGGAGCGGAGTTTCTTGTACTGCACTTCGTGGAAACCGTTGCTGCACAAGTGCATGCGGTAGCCTTTGCGGCGGAGGTAATCCATCAGTTCTTTTGCGCCNTCCACNAGTCCAGGCTTGACGGAGCAGAGTGAGAGAANCTGGNTGCTTGCTTGGCGGCAATAGTCANCGGTTGGGTTGANGTTCTTCCCTAAACTCAGCGGATGNCGAAAACGCTCNACGATGAGGTGGTCACGTTTGATTTTCCCCTTTGCATATTGTGTCCACAGGCGGATGTTTGTCTCCCAATAGTCGTTGTAGAAAACTTGTGGGTCATCGAAATACTGCTCCAAGTGCAGCAGTTCGTACAACTCGCTCAATGCGATGACCGCATTGCCATGTGTGTCGTAGAGCGTGTCGTCANAGTCGATGAACAGGTCTGTGTATTTCACNTGAAGATAGCGTTGAAACACTTGTCTGCCGCACCCGTGTTGGCATTGATGTAGCTACCAGCAGCCGTTCCTGCCTGTTTGAGTGCTTCTGGTTGTGTCATGAATCGGTCCATGATGGCAGCGAAAGAAGCGGCGTCTTGATATTCAAACGAGCCTCCACAAGCTTTTAGTGCCTGTGCCTCGCGGAACGCCTGATTGTTAGGACCAAAGAGGACGGGAATGCCATACACCGCAGCCTCGGGCACATTGTGGATGCCCACACCGAAACCGCCTCCCACCAAAGCCGCCTTGCCGTAACGATAGATGGAGGAGAGCTTGCCGAAGCAGTTGATGATGAGGGCTTGCCCTGCGGTTTCTGTCGTTGTCGGCATCGTTTCCCCTTTCTCCAACTCTGTGTATCTCACATGGTTGAAACCATTCTCGTTCAGTAGCTTCTCAATGTCTTTCAGGTGTGTCTCGCTGATGACGTGTGGGGCGATGATGAGCTTCCAGTCTTTATGTTCTGCAAAGTACGGAATGTAAATCTCTTCATCGGGTCCCCATGAAGAGCCTGCAATGAAGCAAGGCGCGTCGCCTACAAACTGCTCCACAAGAGGCAGCGGTGCAGCCGCATTTTTGATGGCGATAACACGGTCCAATCGGGTGTCGCCCACTACGGTCACATTCGTGATGCCGTGTTTTGCCAGCAGTGTCTTGGATTCCTCGTTCTGCACAAACAGATGGTCGAACTGCCTGATGGGCTTGAGGGCAGGGTAGTTGTTCCCCAAGTGCCATTTGAAGAAGTATTGGTTGGGGCGGAAGATGCTGCTTACGCTGTAAGTCTTAATGCCTTTCTTGCGGCAGATGGTCAGATAGTTTGTCCAAAACTCATACTTGATGAACACGGCAATTTCAGGATGTGCCAGCCTCAGAAAAGAGCGTGCATTGCCAGGGGTGTCAAAAGGCAGGTAGCACACCAAGTCTGCTCCCTCGTAATCTTTGCGTACTTCATACCCCGATGGCGAGAAGAAGGTGAGCAGAATCTTGTATTCAGGACATTCTGTGCGCAGACGCTCCATCAGTGGTCGTCCCTGTTCAAACTCGCCCAACGAGGCGGCATGAAACCACACTACGCGGTCGGTCTTCTTGATGTGGCGGCGCAATAGCACATAAGTTTGGGTGATGCCAACCACCATCTGGCGCACCTTTTTGTGGAAAAGCGAGGCAATCAGCATGCCCACGGTAAAGAGGTATAGTCCTATTGAGTACATTTTGATTAAACAGACGGTTTGGAGAATGAGGAAAGGAGCATTGTCGCTGGGCTTCAGGGTGGTTGAAGCACCATCGTAGACAAGCACCAAACATCAATTCTTTAATTCTTGTATCGCAAACTTCATTCGCTTGATGACTTCCTCTTTGCCGAGGAAAGCAGACAGTTCATACATGTCAGGACCTTGTCCAGTTCCCACGAGTGCTACGCGCCACGCATTCCAAGGCTTGATGCCCGTCTCCTCTGTCCACGGGTCGATAACAGCCTTCTGTCCTTCCACGCTCCAATCGGAAATGCCTTCCAGCACCGTCATCATCTGCTCCATCTCGTCAGCCGTTCCTTCTTTCCAGTTCTTGCGGATGAACTTGTCGTTTTCCTTGTCAAACTCAGTGGGAGCCACGAAGAAGAACTTGGTGAGCGGCCACAGGTCGCTTGGGAACG
The DNA here is from genome assembly GCA_009177185.1 of Bacteroidales bacterium. Taxonomy (GTDB): domain Bacteria; phylum Bacteroidota; class Bacteroidia; order Bacteroidales; family Bacteroidaceae; genus Minthosoma. The sequence goes on along the minus strand of WFMB01000101.1, from coordinate 11,215 downwards.
AAATGTTGCGCTTTTTCTTGTTGCCCTGTCCGTCGGTGTATTCAATCACCTTCATCTTCATCATCCTCACCACCTCGGCTTCCTGCTCGGCAGTCGCTTCGATACCGTTCTCTTTCAGCACCTTGTCGAAAGCAGGACACCAGTCGCTGTCAGGACGCTGGATGAGATACTGATGGTTGAACCAAGCCGCCTTCACATAGTCGAACTTCGCGCCGTTCTTTGAACACTTCGACAGGTCAAACAGCTTCACCATCTCGTCCAGTGTCATCAGCTCCTGGTCGTTGCCCGGATTCCATCCCAGCAGAGCCAAGAAGTTCACCACCGCCTCGGGCAGGTAGCCCTTCTCGCGATAGCCCGAACTGATTTCACCGCTCTTGGGGTCGTGCCATTCGAGCGGGAAGACAGGGAAGCCCAGTTTGTCGCCGTCGCGCTTCGACAGCTTGCCGTTGCCAATCGGCTTCAACAGCAGTGGCAGGTGGGCAAAGTGGGGCATCGTGTCAGCCCATCCGAAAGCCTCATAGAGCAAGACATGGAGTGGGGCAGAGGGCAACCATTCTTCGCCACGAATCACGTGCGACACCTCCATCAGGTGGTCATCCACAATGTTCGCCAAGTGGTAGGTCGGCAGTTCGTCCGCACTTTTGTAGAGCACTTTATCGTCCAAGATGGAAGAGTTGATTTTCACCTCGCCACGAATCAGGTCATCCACCAGCACATCTCTGCCTGGCTCAATCTTGAAGCGCACCACATATTGCTCGCCAGCTGCAATCATGCGCTCCACTTTCTCCTTCGGCAGTGTGAGTGAGTTACGCATCTCGCCTCGTGTTGAAGCGTCATACTGAAAGTTCTCTACCTCCTCGCGCTTCTTGGTCAGCTCCTCTGGGGTGTCAAAAGCGTAATACGCCTTGCCCGTGTCGAGCAGCACCTGCACATACTTCTTGTAGATGTCGCGACGTTCGCTCTGGCGATAAGGACCATAATTGCCACCGAAGCTCACGCCTTCGTCGAACTTGATGCCCAGCCAGTCGAATGCCTCAATGATGTACTCCTCCGCACCTGGTACGAAACGTGTGGAGTCGGTATCTTCAATGCGGAAAATCAACTCGCCTCCGTGCTGCTTGGCAAAGAGGTAATTGTAGAGAGCTGTGCGTACACCGCCAATATGGAGAGGCCCTGTGGGGCTTGGTGCGAAACGCACCCTAACTTTTCTTTCTGTCATGTTGTGTCTTTTATTTCAAAACTGCCCCATGTGTGGGCAGTGGTTTTGGATGCAAAGGTAGCGAATCTTTGCGAGTTGAACGCGATGAGTCGAGAGTTTTTCGAGGCTGTAGTTCATAATTGGACATTTTTACTCCCGTTCTGGACAGGACGATACCAAAACAGGGCATGGTGTTTTGCCGCGTCCGTCCCGAACGGGAGTGTTGATTCAGCAGGCGGAGTTTTCACCTTCATTTTGGTCTCTCGCTTTTCACCCCTCGAAAGCCCTCCAAAATCGGAGTCCCCGACTCCGACCGACCGATGTCCCCGACTCCGATTGGTCGGAGTCGGGGACATCGATTTTGGGGCTGTTTCGCCACCCCTCATATAGAAGTGTTACTGGGTGCGTGTCCGACCTTCCTGTCAAGGGGGCAATGAAGCGTTCTTGTCTCGAACGGAAATGTTTTTGAGGTCATTCGATTTTGTAATAGGAAGAAAAGTTGTACCTTCGCAGCATGAACATACTGTATGTCGCTTTAGGAAGTGCGGTTGGAGGCATCTGCCGTTACGNTGTTTCGCAACTGATTGGACGTTTTTTCAGTGGNATGTTCCCGTTCGGTACNTTTGTGGTCAATGTGGCGGGATGCNTTGNGATAGGTCTGTTGTGCGGATGGCTGAACCGTGGGATGCCTATCAGTACCGAGGCGCGTTTGTTCTTGGTCACAGGGTTCTGTGGAGGATTCACCACCTTCTCGACGTTCATGAACGAGAACTATATGCTTTTAGGCAATGAGAGAGGTGTTTTGATGGTATGTCTCTACACGGCACTCAGTTTGTTTGTGGGTCTGTTGATGCTCTATTGGGGGCACAGGCTCGGTTCTGCATGATAGGAATGATATGGATAAAGACGAGAAAAGACTCCTGCGGCGTAAGCGTCTGATGGACAATCGGGTCTATCGGGCAATGGGTGTGCTGACACGCTATCTGGACCGCTATTATTTGGATGCGCTCATCGGCTTGATTCCGGGGTGGGGCGATGTCATCGCGCTGGTGGGTGTGGTGCCGTTTGTCTATTTTTCTCTGTTCGTCATCAAAAGTGTCCCTTTGACACTTGCCGTTCTCAACAACGCCCTGCGCGATGTGTTGCTGGGCATGCTGCCTTTCTCTGTGGGCGATGTGATAGACTTCTTCCATCGTGCGCAAGTGCAGAATATGAAGATGGTGCAAGGCTTTGTGGATGGCGACGAGCAAATCATCGCTCATGTGAATCGTCGTGCCACGCAGTCCGTTGTGGTGCTCATTCTTCTGTTGGTGCTCATCGTGGGGATGATTTGGCTCCTCATTTCTTTGGGAAGCTACTTGTATTCGCTGTTGCCATGGTCGGCATCTTGATGGACGGAAACAGGGGCGTTTGACCTGTTTCCACGGTGTCCGTCCGCCTTTTCTGTGCAACTTTTCCTTGAAAAGCCACGTCGCTTAGGGGGATTTTTCGTAATTTTGCCGACAAAAATTGTTTGGCAATGAAATTCGACCTGAAAAAAGTGCTGCCCGACGTGTATTGCGTCCTGTTGTTTGTGGCTATCGCACTGTTGTATTTTGTCTCGCCTGTAAGCAAGGGCTATCGTTTGGAACAGCATGATAGTGCTGCTGGTGCAGGTATCAGTGTGGAAATCGGACACTACCGCGACACCCACAACGGGGAAACTCCCCGATGGATTACGAGTCTCTTTGGCGGCATGCCCACCTATCAGATTGCACCGTCGTATGGCTCTACACGTCCGATGGCTGCTGTGGAGAAAGCCTATCACCTGTGGCTGCCTGATTATGTGTGGTACGTCTTTGCCTACATGCTGGGCTTCTACATCCTGTTGCGCGCCTTCGACTTCCGTCGCTGGATGGCTGCTTTGGGCGCAGTGGTGTGGGCTTTCAGCAGCTACTTCTTCATCATCATTGCCGCTGGGCACATCTGGAAGGTCATCACCCTCGCTTACGTGCCGCCCACCATTGCGGGCATGGTGCTCTGTTACCGCAAGAAATACCTCCTCGGCATCATCGTGACGGCTCTGTTTGCCACCTTGCAGATACAGGCCAACCATGTGCAGATGTCCTACTATTTCCTCATCCCCGAACTTCTCATGGTGGTGGCGTTCCTCATCCAAGCCATCCGTCGGAAAGAGATGGCTTCTTTCTGCAAGGCAACGGCTGGTATTGCCCTCGCGGCTGTGTTGGCGGTGTGCATCAACGTCTCCAACCTCTACCACACCTACGATTATGCCAAAGACACAATGCGTGGCAAAAGTGAGTTGGTCAAGCATGGCAAGACGGACGACCAAACCGACAGCGGTTTGGAACGCAGTTATATCACCGCTTGGAGCTATGGCATTGATGAATCCATGACTTTCCTCATTCCCGACGTGAAGGGCGGAGCGAGTGTGCCTCTCGCCATGAGCAAGACTGCCATGAAGAAGGCGGACGGACAAATGGAGCAGATGGGCATCTATCACGCTTTCACGCAGTATTGGGGCGAGCAGCCTGGCACCAGCGGTCCTGTCTATTTGGGTGCGCTTGTGTGTATGCTCTTTGTCTTGGGTTTGCTGGTCATTCCTCATCGTAACCCGCTCAAATGGGCACTCTTGACGGCTGCGTTGCTCACGCTTCTGCTCTCTTGGGGACACAACTTCATGCCGTTTACCAATTTCTTTATCGACCATGTGCCCATGTATGCCAAGTTCCGCACCGTAGCAAGCATTCTTGTGGTTGTCCAGTTTGTGGTGCCTTTCATTGCCTTGTGGGGCTTGAAAGAGTGGGTAGAGAAACCTGTGCTGAAACCGCTTTATGTGNCCACTGTCTTTACCGTNGNCATCTGTCTTNNATATGTGATGGCTCCANGGTTGGGACACNACCTCCTCAGCAGCTCCGACCGTCAGGTTGTGGCTCAGTATGTGGATGCTGGCTATTTCGATGGGGCTTTCGGACAGAACATCCTGCGTAGTCTTTCCGATATGCGTGCAGCGATGGTGAAAGCCGACGCATGGCGCAGCATCCTGTTTATCATGCTGGGTGTGGTAGCCATGTGGTGGTATGCCAAGAAGGTTTCTGCTGCTCCTTCTGATACTCGCAAGGCGGAGAGGCTCTTGGTTGGTAGCCTCTTGGTTATCTGCCTTGTCGATATGTGGCAGGTGAACAAGCGTTATCTCTATGATGATATGTTTGTGGAGCCCCAAGGTGCGGCACGCATTCAGAAGACGGATGCCGACAAGTATATTTTGGAGAAGAGTGGGGATGGTCGCGATTATCGTGTGTTGAACTTCACCGTTTCTACCTTCAATGACAACACCACCAGTGCTTTCTATAGCTCTGTGGGTGGCTATCACGCTGCTAAGCTCCGTCGCTATCAGGAACTGATTGAGCGGCACATCGCTCCTGAAATGCCCAAGGTCTATACCGCTCTGCGGATGGCACCTGTCGATACGCTTGCCATGATGGAGCAGCAGACGCCATATCCTATATACGACCTCTCCGTCGTGGACACCGATTCGCTTTTCCCTGTTATCAATATGCTCAACACGCGCTGGTTCATCCTCGGGGCTGGCGAGAAGGGTGAAGTCAAGTTGCCCGTGGAGAATACTACAGCAATGGGCAATGCTTGGTTTGTTACTGACATTCAGTGGGCTGTCAATGCCAATGAGGAACTGGATGCGCTTTCGCAGGTCAATCTCCGCCGCACTGCTGTGGTGGCTAAGGACGACTTCGGTTTCTTGAAGGCTGGAGGCGAGGGTACTGCCAAACTCGTTTCCTATGGCTCTGATGAGGTTGCCTACGAGGTGGAGTCGGCGAAAGGTGGCTTGGTGGTCTTTTCCGAGGTGTATTACCCTGGATGGACAGCTACCATTGACGGACAGCCTGCTCAGGTGGGGCGTGCTAACTATGTGCTGCGTGCCCTGAATGTACCAGCTGGCAAGCATGAAGTGGTGTTCACTTTCGCCCCTCAGAGCATCAATGCTACAGAAACTATTGCCTATGTGGCGTTGGGCATTCTCTTGCTGCTCATCGTGGCAGCCGTTGTGTTGAACCTGAAAAAGAAGACGGTATGAAGATTTCGTTGCTGCAACCCGACATCGTGTGGGGCACCCCCGTGGCTAACCATGAGCATCTGGAAGAAATGATGTGGGGGCTTGAACGGAGCGACCTTTATGTGCTGCCCGAGATGTTCTCTACGGGCTTTGCCGTCCAGCCTGCTGGCATTGCCGAGGCTGATGGTCGTTCGCTTGCGTGGATGAAACGGATGGCGGTGGAACTGAAAGGGGCTGTGTGTGGCAGTGTAGCTATTGAAGAGGATGGCACTTTCTTCAATCGCTTCTACTTCGTCAAGCCTAATGGCGATGTGGTTGCTTACGACAAACGTCACCTCTTTACTTATGGCGATGAACATCGTCACTACCAACACGGCGACCAGCGTACCGTCGTGGAATATCGGGGGTGTCGCTTCCTTTTGCAGGTGTGTTACGACTTGCGTTTCCCTTGCTTTTCGCGTAACAATGAAAGGATTCCTTACGATTGTGCCCTCTATGTGGCTTCATGGCCAACCAGTCGTTTGGCTGTGTGGGACACGCTGCTTCATGCCCGTGCCATTGAGAACCAATGCTATGTGGTAGGTGTGAACCGTATTGGCTCTGACACTGCTTGCCAATACAGCGGAGGTACCATGCTTGTTGATGCTTATGGCAACACCGCGGCTGCCTGTCCCCTTGACGAGGAATCTGCCATTACTCTCGACCTTGACTTACAACGTCTCCGTGACTTCCGACGCAAATTCCCTGTACTGAAAGATGCCGATTAGTGTCTTTGCTGAGACACTAATCGGCATCTTTCGGATGGTTGACTTTTATTTGAAGAAAGTCTTCTTTCCATTGACTATATATATGCCACGAGCCAGTGGAGGTGACAGCAACTGGCGACCTTGCAAGTCGTAGATGCCTGCGTGGTACAAGGGTGGTTCTTGAGTTGCTGATGGTGTACTGATGCCTGTTTCCTCGTCGGCAATGAANGTTCCGCAGANNACACCGCGACCNACNGTGCTCATATANACNCGTCCGTANTCGTTCATGTCGCCCGACACAATNTGTGCNTTGCCAGGACCNCCNAACTGGTGTTGGTNNTCGTTGATGCGNTCCCAGCTGNCNCCCATGTCGTCGCTNCGATANAGNCCNAGACGCTGCGNGNCTGTNTTCCGTCCCCAAATGTAGAGNGAGGGNTAGCCGTCGNCCTNTTTGGCTTTNCCNGCCCCNATACANGTACANGAACTCATNGNGATNTTCTTNACNGTNGGTGTNCCTGTGTCGCANCCTGTNAGGTGGGTCANNCCACTNCTGCCACGGGGNAACCANACATCGCCCGTNCTGCCATCGACNACNCACATNCGNCCTNTNACACCTGTCACNGNGCGNGTCTTGGTNGTGAANGTGTCGCTNGTCGGNTCGTAGATGTGCATGTAGAAGGTNCTACCGTTCATGCCATAGAACACATGGTCGTTCACGGGGTCAGCAAAGATGTTGGTTCCAGCTGGTGCTGCTGCAAGCACCTTCCATGTTGCGCCTTTGTCGAGCGAGTAATAGGGCTTGCCGTCTGAGGGGCGCGCTATGAGGATGGTGCCTTCTGCCGATACGGCACAGCTGGAAATTCCTTTGTCGCTCACGGGCTTGTTCTTTTTTACCCACGATGTGCCACCGTTCTGACTCAGATATAGGTCTCCTGCTCCACGCAGCATCATCTTGACATTGCGGGCGGCAATGGCGATGGCACTGGTCGAACCCATTGATGGCGTAAACCGTTTGTAGTATTTGGTCACATCGGCATACAGGCAGCCGTCGTAGTCGCCAATCGTGACAGCCAACGGAGCACCAGTCACGCTGACGATGTTTAGGGGTACGGTTTCTTCCAGCCCTGTGACGCACATCTGAAAGCGTGGCTTTGAGCCCCAGAGGTTGGTGGTGCTGACAATGCCGTTGCCAGAGGTGAACCATGCGTAGTTGCTGTCAAACGGATCCATCTGTGCACTGCCACACCAGTGTAGCTGGCAACCCGACGTGAGCCACTTGATGCGGCTCTCGCTGTAGGCGCTGCGTCCGCTTTCCATCAAGTTCGTCCATGTCTTGCCTCCGTTCTTGGAAATCCATATTTGGTCGCCCCATGTGGTGCTGGCGCTGGTCCAGTACTGCCCCCACCACAAGCCCATTGAGACAGCCATCAGGCGGTCAGGATTGTCGTAAGCCACAGACACATCACCAAATGATACTTTCTGCGGTGATATATCTGTCCATGTGTCTGTAGCGAGGTCTAACTTCATCAGTGCTCCTGCCCCGTTTGTGCTGGGACCTTCCCCGTCGCTGTAGGCTACATAGAGTGTCTTTCCGTCGGGCGACAAGCGGCAGCGATGGGGCATATAGTCGGTGCGAGCACCTTTGATGACGGTCCATGTTGTGCCTCCGTCAGCCGACCGAAACAGGTTGTTGCCGTCCTTGTAGAGCATGCCTGCAACAACGGTGGCACTGTCGATGAACTGCACGAACGACATCTTGCGGTCGTTCACAAACGTCGTTGTGGCCATGCGCCGCCACGTCTTTCCACCGTTCTCTGATTTCCACAATCCACGGGTGCGCGAACCGCACAGCAGCAACTGACCACCTGTGGGGCATACTGCCAGTCGCTCACCGCTTTGTCGCCCGTAGTCATTGCCGTGGGCAGGGAATTGGCTGGTCACGGTGGCTAATTGTGTGAAAGTCTCACCATAGTCCTCCGAACAAAGAATTGCACTCAGCCCATTGTTCCAGTAAGACGTGCCACAATACATATACACTTTGTTGGGCGACGATGGGTCTATAGCAAGGCTCTCCACTCCCATCAGCCCTGCCTTGTCTGTACCGAGAAAGTCTGTGATTGGCTGCCATGCCTTTTTCTCGGCATCCCATCGGTAAGCACCACCTACGTCTGTACGTGNATANACCAACGCCTGCNTNCTGCGGACAAGGTGATGANTCCCGNNANGAAGCCTGNTCCGCCAAACGGCAGCGAGTNCCATTCATAATGCCCCGTTTGGGCATCAACAGTTGTTGCAGACAACGTAACAGACATCACCGCCACTATGACCTTTTCAAGGTATTTGCTAAAATCTTTCATATACATCTTATTTTTCATGTTGTCATTCTGTATTTTCTGCAAAGTAAGCCGTAAATCAGTGAATCGGCTTTTGATAAATGCTCAATCGGTATCACTTTTTGCCCCATCATCCTCTTTTTGTGGAAAAGAATGACGGGGAAGCAGCCTTAAACTTCATCCCTTCCCTTGCTGCACACGATACTGCGTGGGCGAAAGTCCCGTCTGTTTCTTGAACTGGGCAGAGAAATAGGACGGGGACTCAAAGTCGAGCTGGTAGGCGATGGCTTTCAGCGGCAGGTCGGTGGTGAGGAGCAGGTGTTGCGCCTGTTCTATCTTTTGTGTTTGCAAATACCGCACGGGCGAACAGCCCTTTTGTTGTCCGAACTTTCGGCGGAACAGTGAATAGCCCATGCCGACTTCGCGGGCCAAGTCCTTCATCGGCAGGCGGAATTGGGGTTGTGCCATCAGCATACAAGCCCGTTCGATATTCTCCTCATAACGCAAATGGCTCACCATCTGCATCTCGCTCAGGCTGCCCAGCAAAGCGATGATGTAGTTGACCAATCCATTGAGCACATGCTGATATACAGGCTGTTCCGTATCTGCCACCTGCATCGCCTTCTGGAATAGCGGCAACACCTCAGTGTTGACACCTATGTCAAACACGGGCTTCTCCCTGCTGCAGTTGCTCCCAGCCAACCACTGCTCCACATCGGTGTTGTTGATGCCAATCCAGTAGTGGCTCCAGCCAGTCTCTTCGTCGGGATAGTAGGTGTGCCACTCATTGGGGAATAGTACGAAAATCATGCCCTGGTGAATGTCAAACACACCGCCACTGTGGGTCTCAAGCGTTCCCTTCCCCTCCGTGACAAATACCAGCTGATACTCTTTCAGCGTCCGTCCTTTTTCAGGCTCAAAATAATAACCAGTCAGGTGATTCGGGGTAGGGTATGCGGCATGGGCAGGAACAGTCTCATACCCCACGCAGGTGATGGGCTGTCCCGTCTGTTCTCCCAATATGTTGACGAAGTATTTGATGGAATTGTTCATGTACTCCCGATGGCGCACCATCGGTGTTTAGCGTTAGTAAAACATAGGTCGTTGCAAAGATACAACATTTCCATTTCTGTTCACGAATACTTGTACAAGAATTTCTGGAAAAGTGAAAACTTTCTCTTGCCTTGACAAAGGACGGCTCTCTGTGCAGCGATGCCATGCGTGCGGTTAAGGCATCTTTTTCCCTTTCCCGTGCCCTCGCTGCTCCGTCGTGCTCTTGCCTCAGATGGGGAGCGTTAAGGGCATGAATCGAGCTTGCAGCATATTCCCCTCTGAAAGCCCCTCAAAATCGATGTCCCCGACTCCGACCAATCGGAGTCGGGGACATCGGCAAGTCGGAGTCGGGGACTCCGATTTCGGGGCTGTGAAAGCGCACCTCGCACAGCAGTGGCTGGTGTCCTGTTTCAAGAATTATTATTGGACAAAATTTTTGTGTATTATTGCTAATTATTGTTTGTCCATCAAGGTCGCTTTCGACCAAAAAACACGGGGTGTGTTGTCTGCTATTCATCTACTTTTTGTCCTCGGACGGCGAGGTCTATCCTGCTGCTTGTTTTTTCTCGTTTTCCCTTTCATCATCACAACGTTTTGTTGCTTGCTTGTTGTGCAGGTCAAAAAAAGTAACTATCTTTGTAGCATGATTCAAACAAGAACTAAATTTTGATAGCGTATGAATTTGAAAAGAGTATTGTTCTCACTGGTGGTGATGGCTGCCTTCATCACGGGTTGCACACAGCAGAAAACGCTGGTGCTGTATTATTCTCAGAGTGGCACGACACAAGCGGTTGCAGAGGAGTTGCAGAAGCAGTTAGGAGCAGATATCGAACGTATCGAAGCTGTGAACCCATACGATGGTGACTACCAAACTACCATTCAGCGTGGAAGCGACGAGCGGAACAGCGGCGAGACTCCTGCCCTTCAACCCTTTCGGTCGAAGCTTGCTGACTACGATGTTGTCTTTATTGGTTATCCCATTTGGTTCGGCACTTATGCCATGCCCATCGCTACGCTTGTCAAGGAGAATGACTTTGCGGGTAAGGTGGTGGTTCCGTTCTGCACTTTTGGCAGCGGAGGACTGAATACTTCGTCCGATGCCCTGCGGACGGCATTGCCCAAGGCTGACATCCGTCGAGGCTATGGTGTGCGCGCCGCGCGTGTGGCTGCCGCAGCCAAGGAGCTTGACCGCTTTCTGATAGAGAACGGCTACAAGTCGGGCAGTATCGCCCCTCTGCCCGATTACAGCGAGCAGCAACCTGTGACTGACGAGGATTCTGCCATCTTCGATGCCGCTTGCTCCACCTATCAGTTCCCTCTCGGCACACCCCTCACCGTGGGCAAACGTGAGACGGAGGAAACTATTGACTACAAGTTCACCGCTGTGAGCCGTGGCATGGACGGTGCGGAAAGCACTTCTACTATCTATGTGACCGTAGGCAAGGCGGAAGGTTCTAAGCCTGAGTTCACCGAAGTGGTTCGTTGATTCTCTCCCTCCGATACGATGTTGACTTATCATGAAATCGTGATGTCGTAGATGAAAGCGTCATCTGAAAAAATTATAGAGAAAAAAGTGGCGGAATTGTTGGAGGGTAACGAAAAAAGGGGTACTTTTGCAAAAGATACAATTTGTAATTATTAAAACCAATAGTATTATGGGATTTTTGACTAACGACAAGCTCGTGATTGTGGGAGCTGGTGGAGCTATCGGTTCCACGATGGTTCAGTTGGCTCTGACGATGAAGCTGACTCCGAATGTGTGTCTGTATGACGTGTATGCTCCTGGCATGGAGGGCGTGATTGAAGAGATGTT
>WFMB01000022.1 GCA_009177185.1 Bacteroidales bacterium | reverse complement strand
GTGTGTCGGCTTCCAGTAACATGACACGGCAGCCCAACCCACAGACATGGTTTAATACAGCCTTCAGATTGCCCATTCTTTCATCGCTTTCAATGCGAACGGGCATGATGATTGTCAGCAAGCTTGACAAGTCCTGCATGTTATGTAGCGTGTTTTGATTATTTAGACCTTGCAATTGCATATTTTTAGGCAGTTACTGATTATTATGTTTTCTGAAGGCATCGTGATGTTTTGCATATCTCTGTCGAACTGGAGTCCATTCAATACTTCTTCCACTTTTGTTTTATAGAATCCCTTGCCATACATATCCATTAGGGTTGCCACCATTTCCTTGGGCAGGGAATACAAAGAGACAACATCGTCCAACCAATCAAGATAGTATATCAGGTATTCCTGAAGTAATGCCTGTTGGCATTCTTCTTCCTGTTTGCCTGTCAGACCTACGATTCTCCACCACATATAAATGCCAATGCCACTCAACCCAAAGAATTCGGTGTCTATATCCGGACGCTGATTCACCAACTGCATCATGCGAGAATCGAGGTGCTTGAAATAGTCAGGAGAAGCAATATAGTTCTTTCTGCCAAATGATGAAAGAACCACTTGCTGTGTCCCATTTGTCATAGACGATATCCGATATCTCTTCTCGTATAGCCTTCCAACCCCATCAGAAGCCTTGCGGTATGCGTCTGTGTCAGACAGAAGCAAGTCCACACATGAAACAATCTGTGCCACGAAATCCTCCTCGTCAAAATCCTCTTCATCAATATGAACTCGCAACTGCGGTGTGGCATCAAGCATTTCTGCCAGTCCTGTGGAATCCGTGCCAACGACAGGAATGCCATGACGCATCATTTCAATAGCCGTGTAGCTGCATTGCTCATGGAAGGACGGCATCACACCAACATAGGCAGACCTATACACCTCGTCCACTTCATCACTTTGCATCTTTCCGAGAAAGGATATATGTCCCTGCATCTTCCTGCCCTGCACCAAGTAAGGCTGGAAATCCCCGTCACCTACTATCACAAGATGTGTATTGGGATGTTTGCCGATAATCTTTTCAAATGCACTTATTAGGTATTTGACTCCTTTTATTTCATCCAATCGTCCAACATACAGGATGTTGCGCAGTACATCCTTCTGGCAGTCACAAAAAGAGGGGCTGACACAGACACGATTACCGATACCGTTATATACAAGATGGACTTTGTCCGCCGACACTTCGTAGTCCTTGGTAAGAATTTCTTTCGTCTTTCTCGAAAGCACGATTACTTCATCTGCAAGGTGGAGAAACGCTTTCTCTTCTGTAAAACTGGATTGTACACGACGTTCGGTATCGTCTGCCTCATGCTTCTTGGCAATAATTCTTCTCATGTGGTTAATGTTGCCTTTTAGCTCGAAACACCAGCCAAGATAGTGGACTGTCACAATTATTCTGCTACAAGGGTATTTCCCCTTGAGCATTGCAGCCAACTGACGGTGCTGAAAATAGTTGAACTGAAAGACAAGATTGTCGTCANCGGAAGNCTCTATGTTCCTGGCAATGAAATAGAAGATGCTGNGACAATAAGTCTCGCTTTCCATGCCTGATGNGAGAGANGGTATCTGGTAATGCCGCTTCCCCTGTTCATCCGTTGTGACAAAGAATTCTTTAGTGTCGGCAAACATCTCCACAAAAGAAACCTCGGCATCTGTCAGAGCCACCAAACCATCAGATAGTTGTTTTACATACGTACCTATGCCATAATTGGCTGCTCGGCTGGCATTGTTAAATATGAATACCTGTGTCCTCATGTCAAAGTGTCTTTTAAGATGTAGTACGCCCCACCACCATCTATGTCCAGCGGTTTCTCCGTGTATTCCTCGATAGAGAACTGCGGGGCATTCAGGATATTCATGATGCCTATTTCCTGATGGCAAGGAATGATTCCTTCCGCAGTGGCATATAATTCCGTAAGGTATTGTGCATCAAATGTCTCAAGTGGTTCACCTGTGCTTTGGCGCAAAGCGATGTATCGCATTAACCCTCTTATACCAGTACNAATTGACAAGTCCTTCATCCNTCTCGGATCATANTNCATTATCTTTGCATCGANTTCTGCTAATACCGAGTTCAAATCGCAGTCGATAAGCCCCTGCTTGCACATGATAGTTGTGCCATATCCGATTCCCGACAGCCCGTATTCCAATCCTACGGACATGCCTGAATGAATACCATCATATATCTGTTGGAAAAGTTCCCACGCATACTCCGAGATCAACTCATCACGATATTTCTCCGCATACAGATACAAAGCGACAACCACACCCATCTTGCCGTGGAATAAGCCAATGTCACGCATATACGGACTATACAATAGCAGGTAATCTGCTATTTTTCTCAAAGTTTCTTTCATCTATATATATATATTCTTTTTTCATGAACACTCCTTTTCAAAGTATTTTATGGTTTTACTCAGCCCTTCTTCTATTTTCACTGTCGGCATCCATTCGCCAAGTTGTTGTGTGGCGAGAGAGATGTCTGGACATCTTCGTCTTGGGTCATTCTCTGGTAGAGGTTTTGATGTGATGTGTGAATGTGATTTTGTCAATGCGATAACCATTTCTGCCAAGGTTTTAACTGCAATCTCGTTTGGATTCCCCAGATTGACTGGTCCCGTAAAGCTGCTACCAGTCTTGACAACTCGCATCATTGCCTCAATCAGGTCGTCCACGTATTGAAACGAGCGCGTTTGGAGCCCATCACCATATATGGTAATCGCTTTTCCGGAAAGTGCCTGTATGATAAAGTTTGNAACCACACGACCATCATCCTTCGCCATGCGCGGTCCATATGTGTTGAAAATACGTATGACTTTGACTTGNACACCATATTGGCGANGGTAGTCCATACAGAGACTTTCAGCGCATCGCTTTCCTTCGTCATAGCACGAACGAATCCCGACAGGGTTAACATTGCCATAGTAATCTTCCTGTTGTGGGTGAACAAGAGGATCGCCATAGACTTCACTCGTTGAAGCCTGTAGTATTGGGCAATGATTCGCCTTAGCCACTTCCAACAAATTGAGAGTGCCTAAAACGGCAGTCTTTGTTGTATATACAGCGTCTTTCTGATAATGAACAGGGGAAGCAGGACATGCAAGATTGAATATCAAAGAAATATCATCGTAAGAAATTGGATTTGTCACATCATGATTCACAAACGAAAAATTGGGATTCCTCAACAGATGCCGAATGTTTTCCATACGCCCTGTATAGAGATTGTCCATACACAGAACCTTGTAACCATCCTCGACAAGCCTATCGCATAAATGAGACCCGATGAAGCCTGCTCCACCAGCAACCAAAGCGTTAATATGTCGGTTTGTTTTCATCATGTCTTTTTATGCCAATTCTTATACTTTATATCGACCTTGCCTGATTCTTTTGCGCCAAACATACGACATTTATTTTATAAATCAAAAAAACAAAGACATTTTTTTGATTTAATTGAGTAAAATAAGTTTGTTCACAAAAAGAAAGTGGTATATAATGGTCGTCAAGAGGGCTATAATGATGTAACAGTGTAGCAATGATATGTTTACACCGGCTTCATCGGGTATCGAACAAACACGGGGAATGCCATAATCAAAGACAGACACAACATAGTCAGTACTTCTGCGGAAGTACTCCAGTACCGCCGTAAAAGTATCCCAGTACTTCTTCGGAAGTACTGGGATAGATAAATAGACATGAGTTCGAGGAGATTCNAACGTNTTNAGANTCGTTCGCTTTTATCTGTTCAGGAGCAGTCTCTTGAGANACAAAGGTATGTATTCTTTTATTCCAGTCAAAGACCGTTGGATACTTTACTTGTACAAAAACAAAACCATACCCCATGACCAGCGTGTCTGTATAGATAATGGGGGCAACAGATGCGGGGGTAACCCCAAATGCTTCCATGGACTCTTCGGCTTTGTCTTTTGTTTGTGCATTATTTTCTTTTTCCCTCCATCCAAACAGAGCAAGTTTTTGCTGGTATGTCAAAACATGGACATTAAGCAAATCAACATCCAGCAGTAACTCCAAAGAGTTTCTCATCTGTTCAAATGCCTTGAATCTTTTTCCCAAGGGATAAGAGTCTGAAGGGTTTGGTTCTACGTGCTCTTTCGCAGAGCATGTCAAATCGCAAAACGCTATCGCCCTTCCTTTTTCGTCTTCATCATATAGCAAATAATCACAGCGTTCCCCTATCTCCAATGCCGTATTATCAAATTGCATAACGTATGCTTCAAAATCAACGACATGGAGTTGTCCACTTGTTCTTACCCTCATTACTTGCTCGCCACAATCTGCCTTATCTGCAAGTTTCTGTTTGCAATCAAAACATGCAGAAGCATCAGATAAAGAGAATTGTCCTGTATAGACTTTATCTGAAACGTGGATTTGTTTGCCAATGCCGTAATGATTGGGAAGTCTTTCTGTTAACAGTTGTCTCATTCTACAGAACCATTCTTCAATGACTGATATTCATGGTAAATGGCTTGCATTTGCTCTGTCAAGTCAAAAGTGTCAATCAGCCATTCGCCACTTTCGTTGCGTGATTTCAAATTCTGCACGCCACCTTCGCCTACGGCAAAAACGTTTAAGTCATCTACAGAAATCCACCCTTGTTTTTCTCTTTTCCGATTGATGAGGATGTTAAAATAGTTTACGATATAGGGGCTATGTGTTGTCAGTGTAAATTCATGCTTCCGCTCCTGTTGGCATAGCATAGCAAGTCTTTCTATCAGTTCCAATTGGGTGTTTGGATAAAGATTCTGTTCAGGTTCCTCTATGATGAACGTGGTTTTTACAGGATTAGAGAGCCTGCTGAACGCTTTCTGATAATTGAGCCTCAATTCTTGACACTTTTCATCACCTTTTTGGAGCTTCGCTGATATATCTATTAGAAGTTGCCCACTCTCGTTTTGTGTATGATTGGGCTTGTATGGTTTCAATATATAACGCTCAGCCAAAGCACGCATCAACTTGGCAGTCTTTGCGTCTTGGTTAAACGATTTCTTCTGACCGACCACTGCGAAGTATTGCCCACTATAGTATTGGAGCATCACCAATAAGGGCACGATGGATTGTAAACCACTTGAAGCACTTGACAGGGGTATGCCATAGGTCTGCCCATTCATGTGTTCGATACGGTCTTTAACCCTTTTTTGTTCCTTATCATAGAAATACTTCACACCAAGCCCCATGATGTCTGTCTTATTTTCATCATTATAGAACTCACGTGCATTAAACCAGTCAAACAAAAAGCTGCGCAGATTCGTTGCTCCAAATTCAAACCCTTGCAATTCGGGCAAGGTAACCATGTTCCTTTCAGCTGGGATATAGCAGATTTTCTGCCTGTAGTAATCTTTGTCCTGCTTTAACTTGATGGTCACTTGTTCCGATGCGTAATCTATCTTTATATAATCCGACTCAAAGTGAATTTCAGAAGAGTTGGAGAAATACCCATCCATCTTATGGAAACCCTCCACCAGATTCTTGAACGCTTCACCATCTGCAACAGCATTGACATCCAAAGTTGTAGAAACTTCTTTTTCAATCCAATTACAAGTACTTATCACTTTCGCAATAGTACTTTTACCACTACTTTGACGACCAATAAACACATTAAATCTTTTCAACTCAATGTCAACAACTCTGATGGGTCCAATATGCTTGATGATTAGATGCCTCATGTCCTATTTGCTTTTATTGGGCAAAATTACAACTTTTTTTTTATTTATATTGTTTTTGAACAAGAATTTACACATTATCACAATCTAATAAGACCTTATTATCAATAAGGGGGAATACTGCATTAAAAAACACTGAAAGCCATTCCTTTCAGGGGCAAATATGCAACCTGTACACAATAAAAAAGCGACCGCCTTGATTAGGAAACAAGGCGGTCGCATCAGAAGTGCTGCCGAAAGGCGGAACTGCGGGAACGGGGAATTGAGCTTTACTCTGTTCCGCAGTGGTTATTACTTAGGTTGTTCGCTTACCAAATCTTCACGCGCTTTTCTTTGGGCACGAACATTGGGTCGTTCTCAGTGATGCCGAATGCGTCGTACCAGGCATCTATGAGTGGCAGGGCGCCATTCACGCGCCATTTGCCCAGTGAATGAGGGTCGCTGGTGGTGAGGTTGCGGATTCCCTCTTCGGTGATGTTGCCTGCCCACACGCCTGCATAGGAAAGGAAGAAACGCTGTTCGGGTGTGAAGCCGTTCTTCACTGGNAGCGGATTGTCTTTGGTGGCATTCTTGAAGGCTGTGTAGGCANACTTCAGGCCTCCGTGGTCACCGAGGTTCTCGNCGCAGCAANGGTCGCCGTTGGCNTTGAGGTCGGGCAACACCTTGATGGCTGAGAAGAAATCCTTGATGACTTGCGCACGCCCGTTGTACTTGTCGCCATCGCCGTCTGCCCACCAGTCGCGGAAGTTGCCGTCCTTGTCGAACTGACGACCTTGGTCGTCGAAGCCGTGTGACATCTCGTGACCGATGACCACGCCGATAGCACCGTAGTTGAAGGCATCGTCGGCATCCATGTCGAAGAATGGATATTGCAGAATGCCGGCAGGGAAACAAATCTCGTTGGTGGTGGGGTTGTAATAGGCATTCACCGTCTGTGGGGTCATGTGCCACTCATCGCGGTCAACGGGCTTCTTCCACTTGCGTGCCAGCATGTCGGCATGTGCCCATTTCGACACTTCCTTCATGTTCTCGTAGAGCGACTTCTCGGGGTCGATGTTCAGCTGTGAGTAGTCGCGCCACTTGTTGGGATAGCCCACCTTCACATAGAAGGCATCCAGCTTCTCGTGGGCGGCTTTCTTGGTCGATTCGCTCATCCACTCCTGTGCGTCAATGCGCTCACCGAGGGCTATCTGCAAGTTCTTGACGAGCTGTTCCATACGCACTTTGTTGGCTGGCGGGAAGTATTTCTCCACATACATCTGTCCCACGGCATCGCCCAGAATGCTGTTCACGATGCTCACACTGCGCTTCCAGCGTGGACGTGGTTCTTGTGCTCCTGTCATGATGCGACCATTGAAGTCGAAGTACTCCTCATACACCTTGTCGCCCAGCATGGAACCTGCAGCATCCAGCATCTGCCACTGCACCCAGTCTTTCAGCACATCGACAGATGTGTCTGCCAACACTGCCATTGCCTCCTTCAGTGCCTCGGGTTGACCCACCGACAGCGAGTCAATGTCGGTGACTCCCTGCATGTCAAAGTAGGTTTTCCAGTCGAAACCCGCATATTCTTTCACGAAGTCGGCAAAAGACATCTTGTTGTAGTTCGATGCAGGGTCGCGCAATGCCACCTTGTCGCGTCCTGCTTTCGCCATGCGCGTCTCCAGTGCCACGATGTTCTCCATCTTCTTCTGCGCAGTGGCTGGCTTCTCGCCCACCAGCTGGAACATCTTCACGATGTGTGCCTTGTAAGCCTCCAGAATCTTCTTGTTGGCTTCGTCGTCCTTCACATAGTAGTCGCGCTCGATGGAGTATCCGCCCTGCGAAATCTCCAACAGATTTTCCGTGGAGTTCATCATGTCAGCCCCAATGTAGCTGCCCCACAGTTCACCAAAACCCACGCCTTCCTTATCCATTTGACGCATCAAGGCAATAAGTTCCGCCGTAGTCTTCACTTTCGCCACTCGCTTCATGTCGGCAAGCACAGGCTTCACGCCTTCCTTGTTCTGACGCACAGAGTCCATGCGCAGCGCATAGAGGTCGCCTATCTTCTGCCCCAGCGAACCGCGCTCCTGTGGCTGAGCAGCCAGCCCTTCGATGATCTCGCGGATGCGCTTTTGGTTTTCCTCTGCCACCACATCGAAACTGCCAAAGCGTGAATACTCTGGTTTGAGTGGGTTGTTCGCAATCCAACCGCCACAGGAATACTGATAGAAGTCTGTGCCTGGTTTGGCAGTCATGTCCATATTCTCCTGTCTGATGCCCATTGTCTGAGCGTTCGCCATCGTCGATGCTACCATTGTCATCGTCATCAAAAAGTTTTTAATTTCCATTATTATAACTATATGTACAAATTGAACGACAAAGATACATATTTAGCCAAAGAATAGACGACAGATAAAGGGAAATTAACATTCAAAACGCAAATAATCCTGTCTAAATTATGATTTATGAATGAAAATCCTTACCTTTGTATCCGATTTTAACTAAAGGGGTGCTCGCTGCGGCGGGCTGAGATGATACCCATGAACCTGATGCAGGTAATGCTGCCGTAGGAATGATTCTCATTGAAAAGTTGAAAACAGGGTATTGAAAGATGGCAGTCTTTCAATTCTTTAAGTGTTCAATCCTTCTTCCCCTTTTCATTGTTTAATCTTTAGTTAAATTATTTTTATGGTAAAAAGAACGATTGCCGCATGCCTCTTCTTGTACTCAATGGGCATGATGGCTCAGCGTCAACAGGCTGACGCTGAAAGAGTGATTAACCTCAATGAAGTGAATGTGGTTTCCACCCGTGTGAATGAGAAATCGCCTATTGCCCACACAGACGTAAGCAAAGAGCAGATTGCCGACCTCAACAGCGGCAAGGACTTGCCGTTCCTGCTGTCATTGTCGCCCAGCGTAACCACCTCCAGCGATGCTGGCAACGGTGTGGGTTACACCAGTTTGCGCGTGCGTGGTATCGACCCCAGCCGCATCAACATTACAGCCAACGGCATTCCCCTGAACGAGGCAGAGAGTGCCACTGTGTTTTGGGTCAACATCGCCGATTTCGCTTCAAGTGCGGAAAACATTCAGATTCAGCGTGGTGCAGGCACATCCACCAATGGTGCCGGTGCATTCGGTGCCACGGTGAATATCTTGACGACCAAGCCAAGCCTCAAACCATCTCTCGGATTGGACGTATCGGCTGGCTCATACGGCACACACAAAGAGACCTTCCGCTTCGACACGGGGCTGATGGGCGGACACTGGTCGGTACAGGGACGCGTGTCGAACATCGCTTCCGACGGCTATCTCGACCGCGCATGGGCAAAACTGAACTCTTACTTCGTGCAGGGAGGATATTATGGCCAGAACACCATCTTGAAGTTCATCACCTTCAACGGATGGGAGAAGACGTATCACGCATGGAACTACGCTTCCAAGTATGAGCAGAGCCTCTACGGACGCACCTACAACTCGTGCGGCATCATGGGCTATGACGACAACGGTAACCCGACGGGATTCTACGACAACCAAACAGACAACTACCATCAGCAGCACTACCAGCTGCTGTGGGACCAAATCATCACGCCTCAACTCACCCTCAACGTAGCCCTGCACTATACCAAGGGCAAAGGCTACTACGAGCAGTACAAGTTGGACAAGAAACTCTACACGTTCAACTTAGCTCTACCAGGCGACTATTCCACCAAGGACGACCTCATCAACCAAAAGAAGATGGATAACGACTTTTACGGATTCATCGGTTCGCTCAACTACGACAACAAGGACGGGTTGACTGCTTCCATCGGTGGTGGATGGAACGCGTATGACGGCGACCACTTCGGCAAAGTCACTTGGGCGAAGAACACACCTGTGCCCACCAACTTCACCTACTATGACAACAACGCCCGCAAGACAGACGGCAACATTTATGGCAAGGTGAACTACGAGTTTCTGAAAGGTCTCAACGCCTTCGTCGACCTCCAATATCGCCACACAGGCATCCGCATGAACGGTCCTACGGACGACTACGACCAGCAGAAACAGCAAATCAGTTTCAATCAGCATTTCACCTACGACTTCTTCAACCCCAAGTTCGGTCTCTTCTATCAAATCAACAAATATAATAAGGTGTATGGCTCTTTCGCCATCGCTCACAAAGAACCTACCCGAAACGACTACGAAGACAACATCGGTGCGAACCTGAAAGCCGAGAAACTGGTCGATTGGGAAGTGGGCTACCGCTTCCAAAGCCCCAAGTTCACAGCAGGAGTGAACCTCTACCTGATGAACTACACGAACCAGTTTGTGCTGACAGGACAGCTTAACGAAATCGGCGAGATGATAGCCTCCAACGACAACAGTGGCAAGTCCTACCGTGCTGGCATTGAGCTGGAAGCCGCATGGCAACCCGTGAAGTGGTTCCGCTGGGATGCCAACGCCACTTTCAGCAGAAACCGCAACAAAGACTGGACGGTGAACGCAGTGGAGGACAACACGTGGAGCGACCAAGGCGTGCTCAACCTTGGCGAGACGAAGACAGCCTTCTCGCCCGAATACATCTTCAACAACATCTTCACGTTCCAGCACCGCGGATTCAAGGCGCAACTCATCAGCCAATACACAGGCGAGCAGTACATGACCAACACTGGCTTCCGCTACGCCCAAGTGGGCGACAACCGCATCAAGATGACGCTCAGCGACTACTTCACGCAGAACCTCGACCTCTCCTACACGTTCAAGATGGATGCACTGAAGAGCGGCACTGTCGGCGTCACCTTCTACAACCTCACTTCGCTCAAGTACGACAACAACGGCTGGGCATACTGCGAAATCGGCAAGGATACCAACGGCAAAGCCTACGCATGGACGACAGACCTCTACGAGAGCGGCTTCGCTCCTCAGGCCCCCTTCCACTTCATGGCACACTTGTCGTTAAACTTCTAAACAATGCAAACATTCCTCTACACACACTGGTTTGACATGCTGACCACGATACTCGGACTCTTCTACATTTGGTTCGAGTATCGTGCCAGCATCGCCCTATGGTTCATCGGCATCGTNCNGCCAGCACTCGACATCANCCTCNACTGGCAGCACGGGCTTTACGGCGACGCTGGCATGGCGATATACTACACCCTCGCAACCCTCTACGGATACTACGTGTGGAAATGGGGCAAGGACAGCAAGCACGAGAAGCCCATCAGCCACATGCCCCGAAAGTATTACCCCCCCATCGCGGTAGGCTTCCTCTTGGCATGGGCAGCCACCTATTATGTGCTCATCACTTGGACCTACTCCACCGTCCCCGTGCTCGACTCCTTCACCAACGCTCTTTCCATCGTCGGCATGTGGGCACTGGCACACAAGCACGTCGAACACTGGCTGTTCTGGATTTTGGTCGAGGTCGTGAGCAGCATCCTCTACGCACAGAAAGGACTCCCCTTCAAGTCAGGTCTCTACGGATTGTACTTCATCATCGCAATACTCGGATATTTCAAATGGAAACAACTTATGACACCGTCATCCTCGCCGCAGGAGACTACCCCACCCACCCCATAGCACTTGGCATCCTGGAACAAGCCCAACGCATTGTCTGCTGCGACGAAGCCGCACAGACGCTGCTTTCCCACGGACACATCCCCTACGCCATCGTGGGCGACGGCGACTCGCTTCCCTCCCACATCAGGCAGCAGTACCCCCACCTCATCCACACCGTCCAAGAGCAGGAATACAACGACCTGACCAAAGCCACACGCTTCGTTATCAACCACATCCGCCCAGCGCAGAAGCAAATCGCCTACATCGGCTGCACAGGCAAACGCGAGGACCACACCATCGGCAACGTCTCGCTCATGGCTTTCTATCTGCGCGAGTTCCACATACAGCCCACCATGTACACCGACCACGGCTTCTTCACCCCAGCATGCGGCACACAGACCTTCCCCAGCTTTCCCCACCAGCAAGTCAGCATCTTCCGCATCCACTGCAACGAGCTTACCTCCGATGGACTCCGCTGGAACACCTACCCCTACACCGATTGGTGGCAAGGNACACTCANCNAAGCCACTGGCAACACNTTCACCATCCACTCCGATGNCGAATACATCATCTACCAAACCTATAAAGGCAAAACACCCAACCCAATACTTCCCTAAACATATCCCCAAAATCGATGTCGGGGAGTCCGTTTTTAGGCTTTGGAAGCACACCACCCACAGAAGCACCAAAGGANAGATATCCACCCTTTCCGTTTGAGACAAACGAGGCACAAACAAGCACCGATTANCAACNNTTAAGAAACTTTCATAGCCTGAACGGAGGGAACTCCTCACTTTTNTCTTACCTTTGTGCCCGAACAGCAAAAGAGACAACCTATGACCAAAGAAAAGCAAATTGACCAGTTGAACCGCCTCGTCAATCTCATCAGCGATGATTGTGAACTGCTCAGTCGCGCCAGCACTTTCATACAGAACCTTGTAGATACCAAGACCGTGGCACACGACAAGCATGACCTCGCTTCTCAGCTGGGCGCACAAGACGGGAAGCCGCTCACTGATTCGCCCCTATGAAACGATTCGCCCTGCTGTTCCTTCTTGTCTATGCAGGACTCTGCACACAGGCACAGCGCGTGGAATACACGCCCGAAGACAGTGCCCGTGTGGTGCAACTGCTGGAGGAAGCCAAGACTCGACGAGGCACAGAAAACCGCGTCCTGTATTTCGGCAAGCAGTTTCAGGGTGTCCCCTATGTAGCCCACACCCTCGAACTGGGCGACACGGAACACCTCATCGTCAATCTCCGTGAACTGGATTGCACGACATTCGTCGAAACCGTCGTGGCACTCGCCCTCTGCGACCAACAGGACAGGCTCACTTTCGACGATTTCTGCCAGAACCTCACCCGCATCCGTTTCCGTCAAGGAAGAATGACCGACTACACCTCTCGTCTCCACTACTTCACATGGTGGGCCGAAGACAACGAGCAACTCGGCATTGTGCATGACATTGCCCCCAAGATGGAGGCAGAAGGGCATCCCTCGTCTCACACGCTGGGTGCATTCACAGCTGTACAGACCGTGAACATCAACTACATGTCTTCCCACCCCTCGCTGTATAAGCAACTGAAGAGTCACCCCGATTTCGTGCCCACCATCAAGGCATACGAACAGGCGACCAATGGGAAGAAGTTCCGCTACATCCCCAAGCAAAACCTTGCATGGCAGCAAAGCACGGCATTGGGCGCGGTGAAAGACGGTGACATCGTGGCGATGATCACCAACAACGACGGTCTCGACACACGCCACATCGGCATCGCCTTTTGGAAGAACGGTCGCCTCCACCTGCTCCATGCCTCCAGCCTCTACAAGAAAGTGGTCATGAGCAAGGAGACCTTCTACGCGTACGAGATGAAGCAACCCAAACACACAGGCATACGAGTCTTTAGGATGACCGAGAGGTGAGCCACTTCCCCGTCTCACAATAGCATAACAATCATTAACTCCTCAACCATTTCCACAAGTGTTCTACTGTTTTTCAGGCACAGGCAACAGCCAATGGGTGGCTGACAAGCTCCAAGGACTGCTCCAAGACGAAGCGGACATGTTCGGCATGGTTTTTCCTGTCTATGCATGGGGCGTTCCCAAAGTAGTCAAAGAATATCTTCACACACATACGGAGGACATCAAACGCTCCAAGTATGTGTGGGCAGTCATCACCTGCGGCGATGATATCGGATATGCCGACACCATCCTCAACAACCTGCTGGGCAGACAAATGGATGCCGTCTTCTCTGTCCACATGCCCAACACCTACGTTTGTCTGCCAGGCTTCGACACAGACCCTGCCGACAAAGCTAAAGCCAAGGTGCAAGCAACCTTGCAGCGTTTGCCATCCATTGCCGACAGCATCAACAAAAGAGAACAGGGAACCGACGTGTGCCGTGGAGCTATGCCATGGTTCAAGACCTACGTACTCCGCCCTCTCTTCAATCGCTTCCTCGTCACCGACCGCTATTTCCACACCAACAGCCACTGCATCCACTGCCAACACTGTGTCCGTTCCTGTCCGCTGGACAACATCACCACTGCCCCCGACGGCAATATCCGCTGGAAACACGAAAACTGCACCGGCTGCCTCCGCTGCTATCACCTATGCCCCTGCNATTCCATCCNCTTCGGCATATTCACAANGAACAAGGGACNGCATCATCTGTAACTTCAATACGGAATTANAACGCNTCTTCAANATCTGAGCGATTGAGTGAGAGGTGAAGGGTGGGATTCCACACGAAAAAGCAACAAGCTCCCCTCGTATGACAAAACAAAAATAGGCACAAAGTCGGAAAGGACTTTGTGCCTATATGATAGGATATACCTGCGCGAAATCGGAGGGGCTCAGAACGGATAACCAACGGCAAAGTGGAGACCGAGGCTGTCCTTGAATTTGCGCATATTGTAGTAGGAGGATTTGCCTGTGTCGTAGGGGGCATGGATGCCTACACCGAGGTCGAGACGGAGGATGAGGAACTCGAGGTCGTAGCGGAGACCAAAGCCTGTGCCCACTGCCAAAGACTGGAAAAAACCGCCGTCACCGAAGCNACCACCGGGATGCTGGTCATCGCCGTGCATGAGCCACNCATTGCCGGCATCGAGGAAGAATGCACCTTGGAGGGTGTTGACCAAGGGGAAACGATACTCGGCATTCATCTCCAGCTTGGTGTCGCCCGACTGGTCGAGGTAAGTGCCACGTCCCGTGGTGTCCTGATAGCGACCAGGACCAATGCTGCGCACGGCAAAGGCACGAATGCTGTTGGCACCGCCGATGTAGAAGAGTTCGCTGTAGGGGGCATAGTTGGAGTTGCCATACGTCCAGATGCCGCCCACAAACACACGGGTGGCAACAGAGGTCTTCTTCGTGATGTGGAAGGTGTTCTTGAGGGTGAACTGGAACTTGAGGAACTGGGAATAAGGGGTGTAGAGCAGTTTTTTGTCTTTCTGATAGTAGTTGAACCCGAGCATCGCATTGGTGGCGTTGAGGAGATTGCCCGACTCCTTCACCATGCCCTCAAAGTGCATGGAATGCCGAAGATGTGTATTCCATATGTTATCGTAGATGATGGAATACTGCATGGCTGGGATGAACTGGTCGCGCAACGACACATAGAGGGCGGAGTTGGATGCCACAATGGCATCGAAACGCTCCGTTGTCTCTTGCATCTTGTTGTAGGAGATAGTGAGGGGCAAGAGCTGATGACTCCACGAGCGAGAGGTCTGGAAGCCATAAGTGGCCTCGGTGATGAAGGACATGAGGCGATAGTAGTTGGCGCGGTTCAGCTGATTGACGTTCACACGGAAACGAGTGGAGGTTGGATATTTGTAGAAACGCTTGTTGAGCCAAGGGAAGGCTATCCACGGATAGCTCAAGGAAATGTCGGTGCCTATTTCGTAGGAGTCGATGCGCTTGTTCTGACCAAACTGCTTTTGGGTTTGCCACTCGTAACTGCCTTTCAGACCCACTGAAAGCGTCTCGCCATGGTGGAATGCGTTGCGCTTGGAGAAAGTAACACCCAGATTAGGACCTATCTGCGAGTTGGACTTCTGCGTAAAACTGAAGTCAATCTCCGTGTCCATCAGCTGGTCGAGCGTGAGGTCAAGACGAACATCAAGGGTGTCGCTGGCTGTGGGGAGCGGGCTTTCGGATTCAGGTGTCTGACCATCAGTCAACAATGGTGTTTCTCGCGGTGTGAACGTGAATTTGACGCCGGAGAAGATGTTCATGCTGTGGAGATTAGTCAAGGTCTGATCCACACTGGATTGGTTGAACAAGTGGCGATGCCAAAACTTGAAGTTCTTAAACAGCACACGGGGGGCAATCGGCATACGTTCGCCTTGATAAGCCACCTTCAAGCTGCGCATCACGAGGGAGTCGTCGTAAGTGTTCATCGTGCCAGCCGCCCTGCGCTTGGCACCTTCGCCGCTGCGCACGTTTTGGCGGATATAGGTGCTCACCGTACCAAAGTAGTATTGCTGCTTGGCTCTCTCTGGCATGTCCCAATCGGGCACCACCACGAGCGTCACCCGATAGGGGGTGTTCATGGAGTCTGCCAGATAGGTCACATAATCGGGACGATAGTAGTAGAAGCCATTGTTGCGCAGCGTATTGACTATACGGGTCTTCTCGTTGGTGAGGTCGAGCGTGGAAAACTGAGTGCCCTTCCCGATGTGGGCTTCATCCATTGAAGTGCGGATGATGCTGTCCTCCAGTTCAGGGAACGCGTAGCGGATGCTATCGAAGAGATAAGGCTGACCCAGCCGCACGTCGTATGATATCTTTTGCTTCTTGGGGTTGCGCTGATTCACCAATTCATATCCCACCTTTCCTCGGAAGTAGCCATAGTTCTGCAAGAGGTTGGTCGCCACCTTTATGCGAGTGTCGGGCGACACATGCGACATCGTCACGGGCTGTGTGGCAAACGAGTTGAACATCCACTTATTGAAACCAACACGGGGTTTGTTCACATAAGCATTATACACCCAAAGTCCCACCTGCAAAGGGGAGCGAGCCGACGAACTACCCATGAAAGAGCCGTTGGGTGCATAGTCGAGGGCTGCCTGTACTTCCATCAGTGCGTTCCCCTCTGCCGCCGTCCCCAGCTTGTCATGTACCTTCACCTTATCAATGCCAGTATAGAGCACCTCGCCCTCAGGCAAGTTGGCTGTGGTGGAACATGCAGCCAGCACCACCGCCACTAATATATATATGTATAGTAATTGCTTCTTCATTGCTGCGTTATGTTCCTATCTGTTGTTTCGGTCTCTGTCTCGCTGCGCTCCTCTTGTTCCTTGCTACCGCTTTCTTGTGCTTCGCCTCTGCTTTCCTGTTCCCCATTCCTTGTTCCATGTGGCTCCTCCGCCTTCTTGCGCCAGATGAAAAGGTCTGNGAATTTGTCCATCTTCTTNCNTAGCAGCACACCAGCACCATTCTTGTCCAGCTCNCCTTNAATTNGGTTGGAATAGTCTTTCTCATGGAAGAGNCGAACATACTGCGTACCACCATTATNGAGTCGCNACTCCAACGACNCGNCGTCGATGTNGGCACCCGATTCGTTGTACTGTTCACTGCCGCCATCGGAGCTAACCTTGCCACCAATGACTACATTAAGGCGGTCGGAGAAGAAACGACGGGAGAACTTGAACGAGTAGTCGGTTCGGGTAGTGCCGTCATCGCGTGTGGTCTGCTCCATGCCTACATTCACATCTACCATCGTTGACATAGCCTTACCTGCTATGTTGTTGATTTCGTTCTGCAAGAAGCTGTTCAGAGCGTTGCCTGCTGTAAAGCCCTTCTTGTTATCACCAGAAAGATACATGCCTGTGGCGAGCATACCCACTGCCAACTTGTTCTTTTCCT
This sequence comes from Bacteroidales bacterium, assembly GCA_009177185.1. Taxonomy (GTDB): domain Bacteria; phylum Bacteroidota; class Bacteroidia; order Bacteroidales; family Bacteroidaceae; genus Minthosoma. Next base: position 5,111 of record WFMB01000022.1, on the reverse strand, counting down.
CAGCCGAACAAGCAGCCAATTCGTTCTGCACAGATATATCCTCAGGCGCATCGATGGTGAACTCCAATCCCATGTTCGACAGCGTGTTCGATATCTTCAAACCTGCATCAAAAGCCACACTTCGGCTTGTTCCATCAGTATCACCCACAGTGGCTTTCACGCGCTCTGTGGCAGCGATGTTGAGCACAGGGTTTGCAGGTTCGCCCATGAACTCAATGTAAGAGCCGTTGTGGATGGTGAAGGTTTTCAGAGGGATGATAGGCAAAGTGTATTTCATTTCGCCTTCGTTGATGGTGTAGCGTCCTTGCAGGTTCAGCACACCTTCGGGCGTGTAGGTCATCGTGACCGANNCACCACCCTGCACCNTCACATAGCTCTCGTGGTCGNCANACAGGTCTGCATTCAGTTTCGCGCCGTCCTCAATGCTGANCANCAGATTCATGTCCATGCCCATAAAAGTCTTCTTCACCATTTCTTCGCGCGGTGGTGGAGGAGCATTAAAGTTCACAAACGTCACGATGTCTTCCAAGCGGTCCGTCTGATACAACGGTGTGTCAGTCAGCACATAAGTGATGTTGGTGGTGGGCAGCACACGCACAAGTCCACGCACCGTCATATTATCCCCCGTAGAACCCAGCACACGCACAAAGAAGTCGCCATACATATCGCCATACAAAAGCGAGTTAGCTGTGGGTTTTGCCTCTATCACCTTGAAGTTGCGCCCCATCAACGAGAGCGACGTGACAATTCCAGCAAAGTCAGCAAAATCTACATAGCCGTTCAGCGTGAGCGGATTATCATCTGCGCCATAGAACTTGAACGCATTGAAATCTATACGACTGTTGGTGAACGGAATAGGCTGATTATCCAAGGCAAGGTCAAAACTGTATGGTTTGGAAAGCACATGCACCCCCTTCGGGTGCAGAGCACCATTAAAGAGCAAGGCACTCATAGGTCCCGTCACCTTCAAATCGCCAGCCAATAACCCACTGAAGTTCACCAACTGATTGGGCATAAACGCATCAAGCACCGACATGGGCACATCCATCAAGGACAGATTGGCATCAAGCGAACCCTCATCTTCTGTCTGATAAGTGCCATCCAGCTGAATGATGNCTTGGTCGTTAAGNGNCAACGTCGCATCCACAGTGNGCATGGTNTCACCTTGCGGCATATAGGTGAAACGTGTGCCTACATTACCCACAGACATACCTTCATAAATGAAACGGTCCACATCCAACGTTCCCTCCACCAAGAAGTTCTCCCCTTGGTCAATGTAAGTGGCATCTGCCGCCAACATGCCCGTCATGTTGGGCAATCCAGGAATAGGAAGCACCGTCAGGATTTCCTTCAAGTTCAAATCGTTCACAATCACGTTAGCAATCTGCTTGCCTATGTCGCTCTCGTCAGCATACACAGCCACATATGCGCTATCCTTCACACTGGTTAGACGTACATCAGCCATAATGGGGCAATCGGGACTGGTCACAATATAGTTGTCGCTGTTGAGGGCAAACTCACGATAAGCCAAGATGGGGTGTTGAGGATAAAGGCTGAAGTTCACACATGAATCGGCAGCCACACCATTCACACCAATGTCTATGCCTATGCGTCCTTTCTTGTCGAAGAAGGTGAGGTGAGAATCCACCTCATCAGCCTTCAGGAATCCGTCGATATATGCACGGAAAGCAGGCAGTAGCCGTTGCTCCTGACACAACACACCCAAATGATAATCCAACTTGGCTGAATCCTGTGCCAAGTCAAAGAAGGCAGTATCAATCCTCACACTATCTTTCTGAAAAGCATACACATGCGCTTGCCCCATCAAGCCCGTCTCAGGCGAAGCCTCTACATGCGCAATGAACTCGTCAAACCGCATACCATACAGTTTCAACACATCCGACACGGGATTCCGCCGACCAGCCGACGCATGCAACCAAAGTTCAGGCAGATAGGAACGTAACACATTCAAATCTACACTGCGTTTCTTAAACTGTCTCACGGTCTCTTTCTCCAACCTCTCCACTGTAGGCAACAAGTTAAACAGATTGTTAGGTGTGAAGAACGAGAAATCCAAGTCGCCCGTTTGCAGCGTTGCCCACGTGGTGTCCTTCTTCGCCTCCGCCAAAAGGTTGAAGGCATCCGTCTGAATGCTACCGTTCGCCAGTGTCAGCTTCAGCGCATCAATATGCGAATCCACACGGAAGAACTTGTCGAGATTGTAGGAAAACTGCATCGTTCCACTGGTGCTGGCTTGCAACACATCCTCACTGAAGCCCATCCCCTGCACATCCGCCCAAGGCAAGTGAAGGTTGAGAAAGCCCTCCAGCAAACGCTTCTGCAACACACCATCGAACGCCAAATCTGTCTGCAACTGGTCATTATCAGCCGTCACGTCCAGCAACACCTTGCCACTCTTCATCGTGGCATCGGCAGTTATGTTGCTCAGATTCATCTGTCCCATGTGGGCATCTGTCAACACAGCATTCGCATGCAGCTCTGTGGCTGGCGAAAGGAAGTCAAAACCATGTCCGCCAGCTTTCAATGAGCCAGATAACTCCGTCAGTTTATCCATCGGCACAAAGTGATTCACCACAAAGCGATTCAAGCGAACATCTGCTTGATAAGCCTCCTGAGCCATCACATAACCAGCCTCCACATCAACACTTCCACCACGCATGTCCTCCGCTTTCAGTTTCGTCTCCAGCGAGAGGTCATTCACCACATCCCGCAACACGGCTTCACCATCCACCACAGCCACCCCTGGCACTTTCAGATACAGCGTACTCACATCAAGCGTCTCCAAATTGCCCTCGGCTTTCAGCCTCACTTCCGATGGGCGTACAGGCAACATCTGGTTCATCACCGTACACACATCCTTCGTGCCAGCACCACCCATACGAGTAACGTATATCACATCACCTTTACCCACCTGGCCTTCGCCCAGCACAGAGAATCGACCTGGGTTCACTTCGTCAAAGGCATTCAAGTCCATCTCGTATGCCACCGTCAAGTCGCTGTCAGCTGTCTTCAAGTGCAACTTCGGAATGGTAAGCGACACAGAATCCATCTCTAAGCAGGACGTTATCTCTGTGATGACCAACCCCGACTGCTCTGTGGCAGCAAACCGACTCAAACACATCGACAAATCATTACCCACAGCCGAAAGCGAATCCACCCTCATGCTGATGTCTTCANACAGCAAATGATTGGGGTCGAGTTGCTGGGGTAACCATGGCTCTTTCCGACGGTCATAAGCCACCTTCGATTTGACTATATCCAATNCATCCACACGATAAGCCCCCTCTNTCAAGTCAAGATAAGCCTTTNTCTGCATTCCGCCANNGTCNNCCATCACNCATNTGCTGTCCGCATTAGGAGTCAGCAGCACGTTCACCTTCACGCTTTGCAACTTCACATCGTCCAGCCGCACTCGCCAATCAATCGTAGTCGTATCTTCTGGAACCGAATCCGCCAAGAGCACTGTCAAGTCGGCATCCCTCAGCAGTGCCTCATTTATCACAGCAAGCCCATTCCTGAGGTCCGTACTGTGAGAACTAAGACTCAATTCTGCAAGGTTTCCTTTCAACACACCAAAGCCCATCATCCCCTTCGTATTCAACTTGGCATCATACAAATGGACGCCATCCACTTCCGCCTCCAAGCGGAACAGCGGCAATGCCCTCACACTCACATCCAACTCATGTGCAGCCAGCACCGTGTCGCCTTCTTCCACAACCAGCAATCCACCCACGGAAAGGTCAAGCGGAAACTTCAAGCGCACATGCTCCACCGACACCTCCATGCCCATCTCCTCGCTCAATATCTCCGCAGCCGTATTGACCGCCCACTGCTGCACAGGAGGCACATAAATCAGAACAAAAAGCAACAGAAACACGAAGATTGGAGTTAGCACCACCCCCAACAGGATGCGCCAACTCCAACCTACAAACGTATGCTTTCCGTACTCTTTCATAAAATCAGCATCATCCACAATTACCCCTTAGACAGTTCCCCAAAAGCAGGTCTTCCCGCAAGGCACGTCACACTATCCTACAAATAAATGTGAATGATGAACTTAATCAAAGGTTAGGATTGATTTTGTTCCACTCCGAGATTGGAGGAACAATGTTCAATGTAACCAATTCGTCGCGCATCTTGCACAGGTGCTCATACGAAGCATCCAACTTGGCAATTTCCTCTGGTGTGCCAACAGGCATCTTGTAANTGCAGCCATTCGTATCNAGCGTCGTNTCCATTGCCATCNTNANGTGGTTGTACTTCCCGTTGCAAACGTAAGTGCCAACAGGCCAACGNAACGTCTCACCACCCATCACCGAGCGAATCANCTCTACAGAGCAATATGCAGNACNCTGCCATGAACTGCGGCCACGNAGTTCAATAATCTTCGCACCACCCTTCGTCACATCCACCTTCAACTGCTCCCACTCCTCCTCGGAAAGTTCAGGAGTGCCAATGAGTTCGTTCAGCGGTTTGCCAGCCACCTTCACAGCACTGCCAAACACAGCCATCTGCTCGCCATGACCGCCATAAGTAGCACAACCAGTCACCTCATACTGCTTCAAACCAAACTTCTTAGCCAAAGCCGACTGCAAGCGAGTAGAGTCGAGCGCAGCCAAAGTCGTCACCTGACTTGGCTTCAAACCTGAGTACAACAATGTCACCAAACCCGTCAAGTCAGCAGGATTGAAAATCACAGCCACGTGCTTCACGTCAGGGCAATAAGCCTTGATGTTCTTACCCAGTTNCTCTNNGANTNTNCAGTTACCNGCCANAANGTCTTCACGAGTNATGCCAGCCTTGNGNGGAGCACCANNCGNAGAAANGATGNACTTNGCATCCTTGAACGCCTCAGCCACATCGGTCGTAGCCGTGAGGTTCACACCATCGTATCCGCAGTGGAACATCTCTTCAATCACGCCCTCCATGCCAGGAGCATACACGTCATACAGACACACATTCGGAGTCAGCTTCATCGTCAGAGCCAACTGAACCATCGTGGAACCGATAGCTCCACCAGCTCCCACAATCACGAGCTTGTCGTTAGTCAAAAATCCCATAATACTATTGGTTTTAATAATTACAAATTG
>WFMB01000028.1:13670-18953 GCA_009177185.1 Bacteroidales bacterium | reverse complement strand
GTGACGAACTTTCGGGGCGCGGCTTCTTTTATCAAGCATTCATTTGCAGAAAGAACTTCCCCTGCTCCAGTTTTGCCTGAAAGCCCTGCCCACGCCGTGGGGTCAAATCGACCGTGGCAGTCGAGCCGTAACGCTCGTGCAACAGCAAGGCGAGAATGCCCATGTTCAGACGGAAGTTGATTTCAAGACAGGGATGCACGTTGCCGTCGGCGGTCTTAAGCATGTCGATACCGACAGGTCCTCGATAAGCCGTCTTTGCCAAATAAGCCTGATGGTGAGCGATGAGCCTGTCAAGCAAAGCGGTGTCCACAGCGATGCGACGCAGCAGTGCGTCTTGACTCTCCACATAGTTATATCCGTATGCCCCATGTTCGCCAGTGGCAAACACCGAGTAGCCAAGAAACTCCACCGCATGGTCGTCATGGATGAAAAACTCCATCGCAAAGTCCAGCACCTTGTCGGCATAGAATCGGTCCATCGCAAAGCCACCTTGGGCAGATAGGAATCCCTGCAAGCGTTTGGCTGCCGAGCGTGGCAAGTCACCGATGAGCAGTTCGCCCCCTCGACATGGAGCAGTTGACATCCGACCGCCAACCTCTGCCACAAACACGCCACGCCCCGACGACGACCAGGGGGATTTGAAGATGAACTGAGACCGCCCCGTTTGCCCCTCAAAATTGGAGGCGAGGACATCGGTCAGTCGGAGTCGGGGACATCGGTCGGTCGGAGTCGGGGACATCGATTTTGAGGGGCTAAAAGCGGCATCGTCGAAGATGCTCCTGTCACACCACCGCATTTCACCGCCCAGCAGTCTTGAGTCGCTGAGTTCTGCAAGCAACCCCTTGATATATCCGCAGGCAAACTGCCTCGACGAGAGCCTTCTCACCTCTTCGAGCCACTCGTCGGAGGGCAACGCTTCAACGGGGATTCCCATCTGTTTGTACCGCTGTTTCGTCGCCAAGCTCCACCCCCACGGTCCTGCAAAGCGAGTGTCCTCCCATACACGAGCCAGCTCTGCCAAATCCCGCTCCATGCACTGAATGCGCTTGGGGGGCAGGTACTGCCGCACATGGGCAGCCAACGCCATATCGTTGGAACAATTAAAGATGCTTGGAATGTTCATGGGGGCAAAGGTACGCTTTTTCATCATTCCACAAGAAAAAATTGAACACAAGAACGATGAGTATTGCTCTTTCTTCACTACCTTTGCAACCATAAAACCACCAGCACGACATGATTGGGACAATCGTCAACACGACCACCATCATCGCAGGAGCGGTGATTGGACACTATCTGAAACGCGGCATCAAGCCTCAATACCAGCAAGCCCTGTTCAACGCCATGGGCTTGTGCGCGCTTGCCTTGGGTTTCAACGCTTGCTGCCAAAACCTTCCCCAAAGCCATTACCCTGTACTCTTCATCATCAGCTTGGCGGTGGGGTCTCTTATCGGGTACAAGCTGAACCTGGACGGAAGGTTCAAGAGACTGGTGGACAGAAGGAAGCATACGAAAAAAGGGGCATACGCCCTTTCCGAAGGTCTCTCCACAGGCATCCTGCTCTACTGCATCGGCACATTCTCGATGGTGGGTCCTGTACTGAGTGCGCTCTACGGCGACAACACCTACCTCTACACCAACGCAACGCTCGACCTCATCACCTCAGCCGTGTTGGCAACCACCTACGGCATCGGCATGGTGTGGGCAGCCCCCGTCCTCTTCTGCTGGCAGGGAATGTTCTACCTCATCGCCAAACTCTCAGCCAACGCCATCACCGAAGACCTCCACACCGAGCTGTGCATCGTTGGTGGCGTGCTGATTGCCGCCTCGGGCCTGAGCATCCTGAAAATCAAGGACTGCAAGACCATCAACCTGCTGCCAGCCTTCGCGGTCATCATCCTGTTCTTTGTAGCGAAACACCTTTTGGGGCTGTGAGTGTATCATAGATTGCCACGAAGCAAGGAAATTGCTTTTATACAAAATAGTAATTCAAAATACGGTATTTTCAAATACCATAATAGAACACGCAGATGAAAATGTTACATAACTACAAAAACATGTAACATACAAGGTCTGTGCTTTTCCCCCTTTTCCCGACCTTTGCAAAGTGAATGTAGCATAACCGCCACATCAACTTTGGACAATCTTCTATAATCTTAAATAACTAAAAAAGCAACAAAACAATGAAAGAAAAACTACTTCTATTTGCAATGCTCCTCTTCATGGGGGGGGTAAGTCTTAGTGCGGCATCGGATGATGAAGTGCATGCAGATTTCTCAAATCCAGGGTGTGCAGGTAACGCTAAGTTCGACACCGAGGCACAAGTGTTTGCTTGGCATGGTGCATGGAGCAATTCTGTGTCAAATTTAGGTTTCCCCAAAGGCGACATCAATGTGTATGAAAAACTTGTAATTGATTATGACCTCCAAGAAGGGACAGGCATACGTATACTCTTTTATTGGGCAGACGGAGGTACTACGGCTCACACAGTTGTCTTAAATGGCAACGGTCCACAAGAAGTGAAGATTGCGGACATACCAGAAGATTACCGAAATCAAAGCACCGATATCATGTTGGCAGGTTTGGACGGCAATGGGTCTGCTAAGATAAAAGACTTCTATTTAGTTAAAAGCGCAAATCCGTTGGAAGCTCTCAAATCAGCTTTGGGTGAGAGCATAACCAGTGCTGAATTTGAACCATCATTGGGATATACAGCGGAAAGCTATGCCGCCTTGCAGAAAGCCATTGAAGATGCTAAAGCAGCCAAGGCTGCAAGTGATGCGACAGAACAAAGCATAGAGGATGCAAAAAACGCATTACTTGAGGCACAAAATGGTTTAATTTTAGCCGATGGCTACACAAAACTCACAAAAGAAATGTTTAAGCAGTGGGATACGGATGGAAAACTTGTCGGAGATATGCCGTATGCCGCCTACGAACTGAAAACGGCGAGCGAGCTGCCTTATGGAGACGGAGGTGTCAATTGGGAACATTATACAAATCTTTCCGATTATGACAAATTGTACATTATCACTACTTCTGGTGCCCCTCGTCTCATATACAATCGTGAAGTGAATAACGGAACTTTCATCGAAATTAAGGAAGGAACCGATGATGCAATCTTATACCAAAGTATCTTTGAATCAGAGGATGGAAAGATTTTCACTATTGATTTGAAGAAAATGACAGAAGACTGCGGATATGCACATCTGAATTGTATTAAAACTGCTTATGCAGGACCTTTGTGTGTTACAAATCTGCTTCTCTATACTGAACCCACAAAATCGCTTGCTTCTTCGTCTAACTTAGAGGGCTACAAGACTTTCTACGATGCAGAGAAGAACTATCAGGTGGACGAGAACACCACTATCTACAAAGCTACGGCTACGGACAATTCTTTCGTGACGCTCACAGAGGNGGAGGNAAATATCNTNCNTAAAGANACCCCTGTAGTGCTCAAGANTACNGCAACCGACTANAAACTGATTTTGAACCCCACATCGGAAGAATCGNCGGACGATTGGAATGACAATTTGTTNNAGGCTTCTGATGGTACTGCTACGGACAAATACGTCCTCGCTTACACCGACAAGGCTGGTTTAGGCTTCTACCAATATACTCCTGCGCTTGCAGCTGGTGGCGTGTATGTGGAAGCTCCTGCTTCTGCCAAGGGACGCTTGTCTATCGGTATAGGCATTGAAGGCACGACTTCAATCGTGAAGGTGGAAAGCATGGGTGCTGCACAAGAGAATGTGTACAACGTAGCAGGGCAGAAAGTGAACACTGCTTACAAGGGCATTGTCATCAAGAACGGGAAGAAATATCTGAACAAATAATAAACTTAAGATTGAATATGAAAAAGACATATATGGCACCTGCAATCGAGGTGCACAAGATAGAGGCTGAAAACATGATTTGTGCATCCGTCAACATTGTGGAAGATGTGTTGTTGGGAAACGAAACTGGCTTGGAATTGGCATCCAAAAACAGAGGATTCGATTGGGACATTCCATCTTTCTCAGACCTTGACTGGAGCAAATAAAGAGTTATAACAAACTGACGCAGAGTTTTTTGCGGATATAAATAAATACAGGGGGCACGCCAAGACGGCTCGCCCCCTGTCATGTTCTTCACTTCCTTTGCTTCTTTGTTGGATATATTATATACAGACCAAGAAGCCAAAGGGAGAAGCGCACGATTCAGAACCTTTTCCCAAAAAATGTAAACACATAGTATCTAAAGATTGTGCTTTATCTCAAAAAAAGTTGTATCTTTGCAATTTCAACAACACTACAACAATTCATATTTTATAATACTATTTTACATGAAACCTAAACACCTATTGACTGCTGCCATAGCACTCTGCCTAAGCGGCAGCGCAATGGCACAAAGCGAGATTTATCCGCAGCATTTCGACCTCAACGAGGTGACACTGCTGGATGGACCAATGAAGACAATGATGGAGACGAACGACGAGCTACTGTTGCAGTACGACGCAGACCGACTGATGACACCGTTCATTCGTCAGGCAGGACTCAGCAAGGACGCCTCATCGAAATATTACGACTGGGAAAAGAAGCACCCTTCGTTCGGCAACTGGGGACAGCCCGACTGGAGCCTCGAAGGGCATATAGGCGGTCACTATGTGTCGGCACTGGCACTGGCTTATGCGGCTTCGCACGACAAGTCGATGCAGACGCGCCTGAAAGAGCGCATGGATTACTGCCTTAACATCATGAAGGACTGCCAAGATGCCTACAAAAATGACACGAAGGGCATGAAAGGATTCATCGGCGGACAGCCCATCAACCAAATTTGGACGGGTCTCTATGCCAAAGACTTGACGGAGTTTCGTAAGTACGGCGGTTGGGTGCCTTTCTATTGCCAGCACAAAGTACTTGCAGGTGTGCGCGATGCTTATCTCTACACGGGCAGCAAGCTGGCGAAGGAACTCTTCAAAGGGCTTTCTGACTGGAGCGTGAATGTGGTAAGCAACCTCTCGGATGACGAGATGCAGCAGGTGCTCGGATGGGAGCATGGCGGCATGAACGAGACGCTGGTGGACGCTTACAAGATTTTTGGTGACAAAAAGTATTTGGATGGTGCAAAGAAGTACAGTCACCGCCAAATGATTGACGGCATGAAGACTTTCAACCCCACTTTCCTCAACGGTAAGCACGCTAACACGCAGGTGCCGAAGTACATCGGCTTTGAACGTATATGGCAAGAGGACAAGACAATGACGGATTATCGCAAGTCGGTGCTGAACTTTTGGAAAGATGTGGC
>WFMB01000028.1:0-13664 GCA_009177185.1 Bacteroidales bacterium | reverse complement strand
CNGTACTGTCTGCATCGGTGGCAACTCTATCAGTGAACACTNCCAANACCATCAGAACGGAAACCTTTACATCAATAACATGGAAGGACCAGAGTCATGCAACTCGAACAACATGCTGAAACTGACCGAAGACCTTTTCGACGACACGCATGANGCCAAGTANGCTGATTTCTACGAGGCCACCATGTGGAATCACATCATGTCCACCCAAGACCCCAAGACTGGCGGCTATGTGTATTTCACATCGTTGCGCCCCCTCTCTTACCGCATCTATTCACAGGTGAATCAAGGCATGTGGTGCTGCGTGGGCACAGGCATGGAGAACCACTCGAAATACGGACATTTCATCTATACGCACAGCGCTACCAACGACACGCTCTACGTGAACCTCTTTACAGCCAGCGAGCTGAAAAGCAAAAAGTTCGGCATCCGTCAAGAGACGAACTTCCCTTATGAACCTTCCGCAAAGTTCACCATCACCAAGGGTGGCAAATATACCATAGCTGTACGCAAACCAGCATGGTGCAGCGAAGACGGCAAGGCAAGCTATGAATGCCAAACCAAGACATGGAAGGCGGGCGACACTTTCAGCGTGCACCTCGATATGAAACTCCGCTATGAGGAATGCCCCGACTACGGCAGCTACATCGCCTTCAAGTACGGTCCTATCCTCTTGGCTGCCCGTACCGAGACTGAGGCACAACTGCCTAACGAGTACGGTGGTGAAGGGCGCATGGACCACTCTCCAGGCGCACGTGCTAACGCCAAGCCACTCTCATCGGCTCCACTCCTCATCGGCAACCGAGCTGAAGTGCTTGAGAACATTAAAGTGATAGACCCAACCCAACTTCAGTTCACACTCAAAACCGACAAGGGCACGCTGCCCCTGGAACCATTCTACAGCATCCAGCACTCACGCTACTCCTGCTACTTCTTCCAAGGCACACCCGAGGACTACGCAAACTCTGACATGGGCAAGAAGGATGCCGAAGAGCAAGCCCTACAGGCACGTACCCTCGACTATGTGGCGACGGGCGAACAGCAAAGCGAGGCAGGACACGAAGCCAAATACTCCCCAGGCTCAACAAAAGGCAGCTATCGCGGTGAGACCTACCGCGATGCTAAAGCGAACGAGTACATCCAATATGTAGTGGAGAACACAGAAGGCATCACGACCAACGTATCCTTGATGCTCCGCTTCATTACTTCTGACCACGGACGAACAGCAAGCATCTACATCGACAACAAAAAAATTGGTGACATCACCGTCCAACAGCGTATGAAAGGTGCTGACGAACAGGGATTCTTCAACGTGGAATACCGCATTCCCGACGAACTCCTTGTAGATAGCAAGGGCAACATGAAGAAGAAGCTCACCTTCAAAATTGTCGCATCGCCCAACACGTTGTGCCCAGGACTCTACTACCTGCGGCTGCTGAAAGACTATAACGACCACGCCTACCACTGGAACGCCACCGATTGGAAAACAGGCGACACAGGGCGTGTGGCACAAGACCGCTTCACCTACAACGATGACAATACAATTACAATAANCTCAGNCACAGGCACAAACAACCTGTGCCTGAGTTTTAACTACACCGAAGTGGATGATNATCAACTCAAAGNAGCTCAGAAATACCTCGTGGTCAAAGCAACCAACGTGAGGACAAACTCAGGCTCCGCCTATCTATGGTGGCTCAACGGCATCAATCGTGGCAGCAGCATTGCCCCTACAAGAATCCAACGCTTGTCGGATGGAACAGCTTTCGTATGGGACATGACACTTACAAACCTGAACGACAACAACACAGGAGACCCTTTCTCCATCAGCCAAGGCAACACCATCTTTGGACTCACATCCACCACGGGAACCTCCACTATCCAATATATTGGTTTCGTTGATGACATCAGCAACCTGGAGGGCACGGTAGGTATCCAATCCACCCAAAACGACACCACCAAGAACACATGGTCCACAAACACTCGATACTACGACCTTTCTGGTCGCATAGTCGCCACTCCACAACCCAACCACATCTATATTGTGAATGGCAAACAAATGATGAAGNAATAAGACAAGACTTCACCCTCTTTATACATAATACCCNCNTTCGGNACTCATCCTGAACGGGGGTATTTTTACTGCTCAAACGTCAGTTCCTCGCCCTGCACCTTGACGGTGACAGGCTTCTCGCGGTCAATCTCGCCACTGATGATGCGCTTGCTGAGCTGGTTGAGAAGCTTGTCCTGAATTGCTCGTTTAACTGGACGTGCGCCAAACTGCGGGTCGTAGCCAGCCTCGGCAATGACGTTGACGGCTTCATCGGTCACATTGAGCGTGATGCCGTTTTGTGCCACCATCTTGACCACCTTATCGACTTGCAGACGAACAATCTGCTGAATCTCAGCCTCGGTGAGCTGTGAGAAGGTGATGATGTCGTCGATGCGGTTGAGAAACTCAGGACGGAAGATGCTACACAGTTGCTCTCGCTGAGCATTGCTGGTCATGATGATAATGGTGTTCTTGAAGTTCACCACACGCCCCTTATTGTCGGTCAACCGCCCATCGTCAAGCACCTGCAAGAGGGTGTTGAAGACATCAGGATGCGCCTTTTCTATCTCGTCGAAAAGCACGACCGAGTAAGGTTTGCGACGCACAGCTTCGGTGAGTTGACCGCCCTCTTCGTAACCGATGTAGCCCGGAGGCGCACCGATAAGACGGGTGACGCTGAACTTCTCCTGATACTCGCTCATGTCGATACGAGTCATCATAGTCTCATCGTCGAAGAGATAGTCCGCCAAAGCCTTCGCCAGTTCCGTCTTGCCCACACCTGTGGTGCCGAGGAAGATGAAGGAGCCAATGGGACGCTTCGGGTCTTGGAGTCCTGCACGACTGCGACGCACGGCATCGCTGACAGCACGGATGGCTTCGTCTTGACCGATGACACGCTTGTGTAATTCCTCTTCCAAATGGATGAGTTTGGTACGCTCAGAGGTCTGCATCTTGCTCACAGGGATGCCAGTCCAACGACTCACCACATCGGCAATGTCATCGCTATCAACCTCTTCCTTCACAAGGGCAGCCCCACCCTGTGCCTCTGCCAGTCGTGACTGCACAATCTTGATGTCTTCCTCCAAACTTTGTAGCTTACCATAGCGAATCTCGGCCACACGCTCATAGTCGCCTTCACGTTCTGCCTTGTCAGCCTCGAACTTCAGTTGCTCCATCTGCTGCTTGTCGCTCTGGATTTGGTTGAGGAGTGCCTTTTCGCCTTCCCACTTCGCCTTCTGTTTCTGCTCGTCGGCTTTGAGAGTGTCAATGATTTTGTTCAGTTCAGCCAACTTCTCCTTGTCGCCCTNGCGCTTGATAGCCTCACGCTCTATCTCCANCTGCTTTAGATGGCGGCTCAACTNGTCAANCTCNTCAGGCACAGAGTCGCGCTCCATGCGGAGTTTGGCAGCAGCTTCGTCCATCAAGTCGATGGCCTTATCGGGCAGAAAGCGGTCTGTGATGTAGCGGTTACTAAGCTCGACTGCAGCAATGATGGCCTCGTCCTTGATGCGCACCTTGTGGTGATTCTCATAGCGTTCTTTCAAACCACGGAGAATGGAGATAGACGATGGAACGTCAGGCTCATCCACTATCACGGTTTGGAAACGCCGCTCCAGTGCCTTGTCCTTCTCAAAATACTTCTGGTACTCGTCAAGAGTGGTGGCACCAATGGAACGGAGTTCGCCACGCGCCAAGGCAGGCTTCAAGATGTTGGCGGCATCCATCGCACCGCTCNTCTGACCTGCNCCCNNAAGGGTGTGAATCTCGTNNATGAAGAGGATTATTTGACCTTCGCTCTCCACCACCGCCTTGACGACCGCCTTGAGTCGTTCCTCAAACTCACCTTGATACTTGGCACCTGCAATGAGCGCACCCATGTCGAGCGAGTAGAGTTGCTTGTCTTTCAGGTTCTCTGGCACATCGCCACGCACGATGCGTCCAGCAAGACCCTCTACAATAGCAGTCTTACCCGTACCAGGTTCACCAATAAGGATAGGATTGTTCTTGGTACGACGGCTAAGGATTTGCAAGATTCGACGAATTTCCTCGTCACGACCGATGACGGGGTCGAGCTTGCCGTTCTTAGCCCGTTCCACGAGGTTCGTTGCATATTTTTCAAGAACCTCTTTGGCAGATGGTTGCTGCCCATTCTGATTCTGATAGTTGTTGTTCATAACTGTGCTTGTTTTTTAGTAATACATTCTGACCAAGCACTTCTGCAACTATCGTTCCACGGGGTTCTATTCTGTCGTTTTGTCCGTATTTCCCTCGGATTCGCTGCCATTCTGACCGATTCCAAGCATATTTACCACGGCTGTATATAACATAATGTCATCAAGTGTGCCGTACTCTCCCAAATGGAAATAGTTCTGCTCGTCTATCTCTATGGTTGGTGCGATGCTGCCCCAACCATAGTTTCCACCACCGTCAGCAACGTATGCAACTACAGGGAAGAGGCGTACATGGAATTTAGCACCGACTTCTTGAATCATCACGTCTTGACCTGCTGTCCGTTTGCCTATCACCACCACGTTATCGATACCCATAGCGTGCTGCAAGGAGCGAATGAGCCACTCGGCCGCTCCCTGCGTATAAGTCCCTGTGAGGACATAGACACGGTTCAGGTTGAGGTTCTCGACGGAGGTATCGTATGAAAGAGTGAGGTTGTTCGCCTGATAGCGTTTGTTCCACAGGGTTTGCGCAAATGGGGTGTTGAGGGCGGAGGGGGCAACAACGTAGCTGGCAAGACGGCGTGCCATATCAAGCGTGCCGTCGTTGCACAAGCGAAGGTCAAGCACCATTTCGGTGACGTTGGCTCGTTTCATCAGTGTCATGTAGTCGTCCAGCTGTTCTTGACCAGAAAAGGTGCCAGAACGTAGAAAGGGACCTTCCAAAAGAGCATCAATTAGCCGTGTACACATGAGATAGCCCACTTTCAAACCATCAGCCTCAACAATGCGGGCGACGGGAAAAGGCTCGTCTTCCACATATCGGGATGCACCCAAAAAGACGGTGACGGTGTCTTCCCAATAAAAGCGTCCCTCCACCTCATCCTGTGCCAGATGCCGCACTTCGATAGAGCGTGCAATGCCTTTCTGAAAGCGTGAGACGTTCTTGCTGGAAATTTTGTAGGCAGACGAATTGCCATCCTCGTAAGAGCCATAGGCACAGATGAAATCATTGCGCACCAAGCCTGCCTGTTCGGCAGGGCTGTTAGGATAGACGGTGAGCACACGGAGGACTGAACGAGTCGTTTGCCCTGTGGGGTCGGTCATCAGCACAAAGTCGAGTCCATAGGAATCAAAATGATTGAAGTAGCCCCGCTGATGAGGGTCTTCCTCCAAAGTGTCAACGAGCACATACGACCACTGGTCAGAGTGTCGGCTCTTGGCTGTCAGTGTCGACAGAAAGGAGGAGGGTGTGGAGAAGAAGGACTTCCAAGTGGGGGTGAAGCCATTCAGAGAGTCAGCCCACAAATAGGTGTCGAGAATCACATCATAAGCCCAATGGTTGTGCTGTGTCTTCTCCTCATATTCATAGGTACGGTCTTCGCCACAAGATACGCCCATCAAGATGNCAACAACGGTGAGAATGCAGGTTAAAAGTCTCTTCATCAGGTGAATTATACAGATTTGAGTTGCANAGTTATGAAAAACTCGCTATCTTCNCAATGGTTTAGNAAACATTATCACTTTTCCNAACAATCATNATTATTTAACCTCAAAAATCACAACAAGAATGAAAAAGATTTTCATTGCAATCATGGCTATAGCAGCCATTACGTTCTCGTCATGTAACGGCACAGCAAACGGCAGTACAGAGAACGACTCTATCTCCTGCGAGGCAGCAAGTTTCGATGCAACAGACGCAAATGCCACCATCGGCGCATTGACCTCAGCACTGGAATCGACCAATGCAGAGGATGCGCAATCTGTGCTTGCCAAAGCCAAGGACTATATCGCCAAGCTCCAGCAGGAAGGCAAGCTGGAGGAGGTCTCCGCCTATGTGTCACAGCTGCAGCAGTACATCGCCGAGCATGAGGAGCAAATCGCCAGCATCGCTTCGGGCAATGAGACTATCGCAGGATTGGTTTCAGCCGTAAAGGCTATTCCGACAGAGGCAGCTACATTGGTCGAGACCACTGAGGCTGACGCTAAGACCGCAGTAGAAACTACCAAGCAGAAAGTGGATGAAACCGTAGAGGCGACAAAGCAGAAAGCTGACGAAGCTGTGGAAACTGCCAAAGAAACGGCGAAAAAGAAAGCCAGCGAAGTGGTTGACAAGACGACCGAAGACACCAAGAACGCTGTAAAGAAGAAGCTGGGTATCTAAGAGTATGGATTATTAACGTGAGTTCCGTTGTCGGATTCACGTTAATTCAATATGCCATCAGACATTTCAGCCGTATCGACATACAGCTCATGTAGGTGGAGAGTGAGCCACTGAAAGCCACAGGAGGACTCACCCCTCAAAATAGCCCCAAAAATCGATGTCCCCGACATCGACAAATCGGAGTCCCCGACATCGACTGACCGATGTCGGGGACTCCGATTTTGAGGCTGTGAAACCGCTCCACACGCAGAAGTGTTTTGCGGCTCACGCCCAACCTTGCTATTTGAGAATAAAAGAGGCGTTCTTAGGGCGAACGGAGGCTACTTTCCTTCAATCTTCACAAAAGCCGTGACCGTGAAGGTGACGAGGCAGAATGCCATGATAAGCCAAAAGAAATTTTGGTAACCAATGCTCTCGGAAATGAGACCTGACACCATACCTGGAAGCATGACACCACCAAGATATTGTCCTGCCGTACAGATGGAGAACACCGCCGTAGAGCGTTCGCCACGGGAGAAGTGAACCAAAAAGAGCGTATATGCAGCAAAGCCCAATCCGTAGCCGACCTGTTCGATGCACACACACGAACCGACCAGCCATAGTTCTACGGAAGGGAAATAGCTGAGATAGACATAGACCATATCGGGCAGCGTGATACAGAGCACAAGCGGCCAAAGACATTTCTTCAAGCCCCATCGGGACACTGCCCATCCACCCAAGACACCACCCAANANGAGACCGATAANACCCAAAGTNCCGTAGATAAGCCCAAAATCCACATCGCTCATCGCCAATCCTCCNTCGGCAACGGAGCGAGTGAGGAAGAGCGGCACAATCTTGGTCAACAGTCCTTCGGGCAGACGGAACAAGAGGATGAAACAGAGCGCAGAAACAAGATGAGGCTTGGTGACAAACACCTGCAATGTGCGTCCGAACTCACGCAGCTGCTCCTTGAAGTCGAACCTGTCATGCACCACCGTCTCCACCTTGGGAAGGATGAAAGCATGGTAAAGTCCCAGCAGCAACATGAGCACCCCGAGAATGAGGAAGACCGCCATCCACGAGGCAGACAGCGACTGCACCGACTTACCCAAAACTCCCTGCTGCATATAGCCAGCCAAGAGCACCAACCCACCCTGTCCTATCACCATTCCGATGCGATAGAACGTGTTGCGCACACCTACATAGAGTTCCTGCTCCTTGTCGGGAAGACCTATGATATAGAAGCCATCGGCAGAGATGTCGTGGGTAGCACTGGCAAAGGCGATGAGCATGAAGACGGCTAATGACCCCTGCAACCAGAAGTCGGTGGGCAAGGTAAATGCCACAAGTGCCAAGGCAACGCCCATCAGGAACTGCATGGAGACAATCCACCAGCNTTTGNTCTTGAGATTATCAATAACAGNACTCCAAATNGGCTTGATGACCCNCGGCAAACTAAGCCAGCCTGTATAGACNGTGATTTGACCNTCNGTAAGACCAAGTTCCTTGAACATNATGACGNAGANAAGCATCACCGCCGAGAAGGGCAATGCCTCGCCCAGATATAGGCTGGGCACCCATGCGTAAGCTTTAGTGCGGGAAGGATTCATGAGATGATTATTTGTTTTGATGGAGTGAAAGATGAGAAGTGACCCTGCATAGCCCCAGCACAAGCCAAGCTACGGGAGCCATAGCAGCACAGAGAGCGAAGTAACAGGAATAGCCCAACTGATGACAGAGCCAACCCGACAGAGCCATCGGGACAAGCATCAACGTAACCACTAAGGGGACATAAAAGAAGTTGGCCGTGTTGCGATAACGCTGCTCGGAAATGTAAGGCACATACAGCTGACACACGTTGAGTCCGAAACCAAAACAGAACTGCGCAAAGAACGTGACACAGCACAGCAGCCATAGATTATTTACCTGCGGAGCGGAAGCCATCAACATGTACGACAGAGGCGAAAGCGTCAATACAACCGCAGTCGCCACAAACAAACGGGATACACCATACCGCTTCGTCAATGAACGCCCCAAAGCTAATCCAAACGAAAACGCCAGCACGCCAATGGTGCCTTGGGCAAAGCCTACATCCTGCACTGAACAGCCTAATCCGCCCCGCTCCACCGAAGCCAGCAGGAAGAACACGCGGGTGTTGAACAGCAGTGCTTGAGGCAGCAACAGGAAGAAAAGGCTCATCACAACTGGAAGCACATGCGGCTTCTGCCGAATGCGTGCCACCACTTGCAACTCATTCTTCACGGTGTCAGCCAAGGTCTCATATCGTGAACGGTTTCTACCTTTCGGATTCGCCAGTATCATCATGTTCAGCGCAAGAAACACCAAGAAACCGCCTGCCACCAGCGAGCTTTCCATCGCCCACGCTTTCTGATAGCTACGGAAAAACACCTCGAAGAAGCCAGCCACGATGATGAGTACACCATAGGTTACGACCAATGCCATCTGCGAGGCTACCATCTTGATATTGTTGAGTATTCGTTGCTGACGAGGGAACAGCATCCTGCCATAATACAAGCGTGAAAGCAATTCATGCCATGCGCACAAGAACGACAGCACAAAGAGGAACAGAAAGAGCAACCAGCCTTTCACCGCCGCCTCTGATATATACACCGCTATTCCCATGAGACAGAGGAACATCAACACCTCCACCACATGCAGATAGCGTTTGAATCTTCCAGCCTTTCGTACCTTGCTGTATAAGTAAGATTTCAACACCCAAGGCATGAACAGCAAAGCACTGTAGAACGTAGCCATCACCTCCGATGTGCCAAACTGCAACAACATCAACAGTGCCACATAAGTCACCACGGCAGAAGGGATCTCTTCTGCTGCACAAAGGCACGGTATCCAGAGCCAAGGACTATGTAATTTTCGGTTGACCAATGTACAATTCATGTTTTAAGCTATTCACCATTTCTTGGTCAGTTCAGCATGAGGGTAATAGAAGTTCAAGATGTCCTCATAAGGTATGCCTTGGTCACCCATCACCGCTGCACCGATTTGGCAAAGCCCGACACCATGCCCCCAGCCTTTCCCTTTCAGCACAAACCCATCCGTCGTCTTTTCCACATCGAAGGCAGAAGAATACAGATGAGACTCACTTAACCACTTCCGAATCTCCAGTTCCTTTCCCACTTCCAGCGTACACCTCTCACCTACAATCTTCAGCATCATGATTCTGCCCGACGCACCTCTGGAGAGCGGAACCATATCTATAATGCGACCAAAGTCAATGCCCGACTTACGCCTGACCAATGCTGAAAACTCATCTGTCGAGTATCTAACCGTCCACCGATAGAAATCCACTGTCTCTTGGTCGTAGTGGTTCAACACCTGAGACAGAATGCGCCTGTCCTTCGTGTTGCAATAAGGGTCTTGTTTTGCCACCAAATACGGATGACGGATATTCTCCCAACACGTCCCAAACACCTCCGTCGTACCTCCGCAACATTTGGAGAAACGGGCATCACAGATGTCTCCACAATACGTCAACACCTGTCCCCATGTAGCCTCAATGGCTTTCTGCGCATTGGGATTCGATTGTCGTGTCATCCCTTGGTATCGCTGGCAATGGTCATCGGCACACACATCAAAGCCAATATGCGCCTCGCTATCGTACCATCGAATACAGGATTTCTCTCCTAACTGCTCATGGAAAGCCGCCGTCTTCGTTTTGGAACGCGCCTTCTCCATCATCGCCAAAAGCCAACTACGAGAGATAACAGCATGCGCTTTCAGTAATTCCAACGAAGCATTGGCACTCATCTCACTGCTGATGACGCTGGTCAGATAAGTCTCCACTGGTACAATGTTCACAGCTCGCACCAAACCATCCTCCTCCACCAGTTCCAATCCACCAGCAAAAGTTTGTTCTTCCCTGCGCTCCCAATGAAAACCAATACCAATCACCACATCCTTCAACGTGAAACAAGCTGTGCCATCAGCAGGAACAAATACCCGTTTCTCCCTCTGAGAAACGAACGTGTGCTCACCCTCATACGGTTTTCCGTCTGACCAATACGTGGAATGGAAAACCACACTCAGCCTCTCAGCCTTCACAATGCCGACTCTCACTTGACGCTCCTCTTCCATCTTCTCATATCAGCAGATTCTCCTGCATTCCACATTCTCGAATAATCGTCTTCGCCAATTGAGCGTCCATCTTGCAGAAGTCTTCTTCACGAGGCGTGATAAGCAAGCCCCCCATATCAAGCGCACCAGGACTCACCAGCGTTTGAGCTTCACCTTCAGCATGATAGCAGTCGGGACGATGCTTGGCACGTGGTAACACCACACTCACCAATCCATCCTCATCATCCACCCATGCAAGGATATTCATCATCGGTTCATACTCTCCAGCAGGCACCGGCAAAGAGTGATACACGCTGTTGAACAGGGCTTGATGCGTCTCCACAGTAGGAGCGACAATCACAAATCCTGTACACAGATACCCATTCAGTTGATATACACCCGCTCCATCACAATCCCCTGACCACAAACACGTCATCTGCGGACGATACACCTGTTTCCAATCCTTCTCCAAAGGCACTACCCCTCTGCTCCCTGCCTGAAAGTGCAAATGGTCTGGGGCACTGGCACCACACAAAGGACCATTGTAGAAGAACATCAGCTCGTCCAGCTTCGCCACCATTGCCATCAAATCCTCATAATGCCCCTGAATCTGTTGGCGACAATGATGACGCAACGGAATAGTGAAATGCTTGGGGAGAATGGGATTAGGATTGAGCAACAGATGATACCGCCCCATGAGCGGCATACCCATCTGGTCAGCAGGTCTGTTCGTCTCGCATAGGAAGCAGGAACGACGACGAATGGTCTTAGCATCCACTTTTGCCCCCGTAGAGACCATGCGAACAGGATTATATTGTACACCAATGAGGCAGTTGTCCACGGCAAACTCTTTAGTCAGCACTTGGCTCAGTTGCCCATACTTCATACGGGCATCAGACCATACGGTCAACTGCCTATCGAAAAAAAATCCACGTCCTCCTTCTTCACATCACCCTGCCAATAGAGGTTCAGTCGTTTTCTGTTCTGAATCTCCATCATACGGAGNCTATCTTTATAGGCATTGTTACGATTGATTTGNTCTGNTGTCNAGGCNGCATCGCTGTTGCCCNCCCAACGACGGCACAGATAGAGTTCATCGTATATGCGTCCTATTTTGTATCTGCGAGAGAAAGCCAGCCCCAGTGCATAATCCTCGCCGTAAGAGGTATTGGGCATGCCGATGTGACGCAGCAACGGAGTGAAAAAAGCGCGTGGCGCACCAAGACCGTTAATGCGCAACGCATTGTTACGTCCATTCTCGTCCGTCCACTCGCGATGGTCTATCAAACCTGGAGGCAATGTATCAAGCTGGAAGTTACACATACGATAAGCACCTATCACCATACCACAACGCTCTTCGTAGAACTTATCCACAATGCGTTGCAAGGTATCAAAACCGCTGTAAAGGTCATCACTATCGAGCTGCACGGCAAAGCGTCCACAACGAGAATCGTTGAAAGCCAATCCCCAGCAACCGCCTATACCCAAATCTTTACGCTCAGGAATGATGTGCAGCACTCTCTCGTCCTCTGCCGCCAGACGCTTTACCACCTCTGTCGTTCCATCAATAGAAAGGTTATCCACCACCATCACGTTGAATGGGAAAGAAGTCTTTTGGGACAAAGCACTCCTTACAGCATCCTCGATGGTTCTCACCCTGTTGCGAACGGGAATAATGACCGTTGCCTCCACATCAAAATCAGCACTCTCCACAGGCACCTCTGCTATGGCATCCGAGCCAATATTAGCACCTATTTCTTTCAAATGATAGGTACACACCTGTTCACGTTCCAACTGCACTGCGCGGTTGCGTGGGTCAACATAGTCAAACTGTTTCTCCCCACTTTTTCGCAAGTCCAATTCCTCTTCTGCATAAAGGTACTCGCGCAAATGGAAGAGCGATTCAGCACCCCACATTCTCAGACCATAAAGATTCAAGTCGTACCAACCCGAATAACAATAGTCAGTTTGTGCATTCCGGCTCGCATACTCACGAAGCGCAGCAGCACTATACACCAGCACCGAGCCAAAGTCAAAGTCGTCTCTGACACTGCCCTCGCAGAAGTCCATCGTGGGACTGGGCATCGCCTCACCATTCTTCACCACACAGCGGTCAGCATACACCACAAAAGCACCAATGCCGTTTGCCGTGTCCGCCATCCGCTTCACAGACTGATAGCCCAATGTGACAGGCACCTGCTTGGCACACACCAACGCCAATGGTGCCGTCACAGCCGCGGCAATCTGACGAATGGCCGATGTGCTCTGAAAATGGTCAATGCGCATCACCTCACATTCCTCCAGCTGGCACTCCTCCTCACCCGTCACCATCACATAAATCTTGTTCACCAACGTTTCTTTCCGCAGCTGCAGCACCGTCAACTGCGTCGTTTCCTTATCAGCATAGGCTATAAAGCAGTCTATGCCTTTTCTCATGATGTCATTCATATATTATGTATCCTCTTCGTCATGGTTAAGTCTGATTCAGTGCAAAGATAGTCAAAAAAAGTGATAATTTGCCCTTTCAAGCGGCAATTCGCCAAAATATATCAAACTTTTGCTGATAATCGCATAACATTTCCGTACCTTTGCAACCGATTCACAAAATCCGAGTGCCTGAACACCTCGTCAAAACAGGCGTGTACCAGTAACCACGATAAAAACCAGCGAGTGCTTGACGAACCTCGTAAAAAACAAGAAAAAAATGAAAACAAACAAACAAGTGAGCGTGTCCTTCATGCTCGCAGGAATTCTTTTCTGCATCTGCCTTGTGGCAGCAAATCTTCTCGAAACCAAAGTGTTCAAAGTGTGGGGCTCCGTCTCCCTAACCTGCGGTTTCATCGTGTTCCCAATTTCTTACATTCTCAATGATGTCATTGCCGAAGTATGGGGCTACCGTAAAGCCCGTCTCATCATTTGGGTTGGCTTTGCCATGAACTTCTTCGTCATGGCACTTGGAGGCATCGCCTGCGCCCTTCCTCCCATTGAGCCAGGAGCCGACGAGGCCTTCAAAAAGGTCTTCGCATTCGCTCCCCAAATCGTGGCAGCAAGCCTCATCGCCTTCATTGTCGGCTCTTTCCTCAACGCCATGGTGATGAGCAAAATGAAGATGGCAGACCGCAACAAGGGGCATTTCGACTACCACTTCTCCATGCGCGCCATTCTCTCCACGCTGGCAGGTGAAAGCGCCGACTCGCTCATCTTC
>WFMB01000051.1 GCA_009177185.1 Bacteroidales bacterium | reverse complement strand
TTTATTCCAAACAATTGGAGGGATCGGGTAGTTACACATTCTTCGTGCCGAATGATTTGGCATTTGAAACCTTCTTCAAAGAGAATCCCTACGGTTACCGGTCGGTAAAAGACATCCCGGATGATGTTGCTGCCGATATGGTTTCCTACATGATGCTTTTCAATGCCTATCCGTGCGATAGTTTGGGCAATGTGCTGGAAGGTTATAATACCTGGGAAATCGGTCGTGCCTACAAACACATGACACCATCTTACGACGTGCTTCAGCGCGACTATGTGAATGGCGATAGTATCTGGACATACGACTATCCGGGCAGTACCTCTTCCGTGTCCGTTTCTTTGGACTGGCATAATTACCGTTATCTGCCTGTCTTTTCCGAAAACTACATGAGGGAGAACGGTCTTGTGGAAAGTGATTATACCCATTTCTTCAAAGAGGACAGTAACTGGTCCAAATATGGCAATGTCTTGGGTGCGCAGATTCAGGAAATCTCTGCTGGAAGCGGCGACCTTTATTGTGAGAACGGGGTGATTCATATTATTGATAAGGTCGTTATGCCGCTCAAGAACCTTGACCGTATGATTATTGAATACGGTGAGATGCAGGAGACCGATAACACGGAATTGTTGCCGGCAGAGGCTTCCGAGGGTGCATGGTCTTATCTGAAAGATTTCCTTTACCATAAGACGGGCGACGGTAATTACTCGTTCCTGACCTATTCATCCAACACGACTTTCCAGCACTATTTTGAAAAAATGTACCCGGATCTTGATCTTTCCACGTTCCGTGTACGTAGATATAGCGGCGTGCCATTCTGGTTGAACTATGAGGCGTATTCAGGTGTGACGGAAGGCGAGGATGCCTATAACAGCGGTGTTACTCTCTTCTTGCCTACCAAACGGGCCATGGAAGACTATGTGAATAACCGTCTCTTGGCCTATGTGGAAGATAAATCCGATTGGGGTGCTGCTTTCAACACGTTGTCTGAAACCGTGTTGTCCTCTTTCTGGCGTTCCATTCTTTCGGATGGCATCATCTGGCCGTCTCAATATAAGAGCGCTCAGANCNGTATCGGCTCTAATGAATTTATCAACGGCGNCCTTTCCGGAAATGATTTCGCCACGATATCCGAGGGTTCTGCCTTTGCCTCCAACGGTCTTTATCACGTGGTCAACACTTTCCCGCGGACTGCGGCCTTCGAAGGTGTCGCCAGTCGTTTCCTGCTTGACTCCCGCTATAGTATCATGGAGCGTATGTACACACAGTACTATACCACCAGTACTTTTAAGAACATGCTGAGGTCTCCCCTCTCCAATGAAGGACAGGTGGATATCACATTGATTCTTAACAGCGACGCCAATCTTGTGGACCGGTACGGTATTTANTACGATGCAGCGGCNNCTGTATTTAAAGANAACGAAGAGGTGGACGNCACTTCCTTTATCGGTACTATGGCNTTGCGCGGATATATCGAACGCGATACTACCGACCGTCTTGACTTGGAGGCAGCGGTTTCGCTTTTTGCATTTGTGGAAAGCAATCTGCTTTTTATGCCGCTTGCCCGCGTTGTATTTCGCAAGCTCGCTGTTCTTCCTCTTTTTCAGCTCGCCCTCTATCTCCGCAAGCCGTTTTAAAATATCTTCCTTTAACATTAGACCCTTTATGACAAAATAAACTGGATTTTTTATATTCCGGTACTCTATAATTTTTGGATATGAAAGCCGCAAAGTTTGCCCTATGCTGCCTTTTGGCGGCAATAAGTTTTGCTATTTGCTCCCGCCCCGCAACTGTTATCGGGACGGGAGAATCTTCCGCGCTCTACGCCCGCGCCGACACGGTGGATATTTACTTCTGCCGCGAACCCGATTTATCAACCGCCCTCTTCGCCATACCGTATACATACTGCGTGCGCGTACTCTCGACCGAGGGCGACTGGTACCGCGTAAGCTACGCCGACGACGCAGGTCTTTACCGCGCGGTGGAAGGCTACTGTCTGAAAAAGAATCTGACTCCGTTAGACGAGCCGCCCGAAACTGTATATCTTCATATGAGCGTTAATCTTACTCTGACCCCCTACGCGCCTACAAACGGCGCTTTCCCCGTTTCAAACGTCCTCAACGTTACGGCGGCGTTTTACGGCAGCTACAATATGGGCGGCGCGGAATATTCCTGCCTCGGCTACGGCGATACCTTCTACTACCAGCTGGGAGTTGACAACTACCCTCTAAACAAACTGCCTGCGGAAGATCCGCCCCAAGCCGCCCCCTCGAAGGGCGCGAACGTAAAAATTATTCTCGTAGTCGTTCTCATCGCCGTCGCGGCGATAGCCCTCTTAATACTGTACTTTACGGGCAGAACCGCCAAATTCAAACGGGTATAAGACAGTAATATTTTCCGACCAGCTCCACGCCCTTTGAAAAATAATTTAGCCGCCTCGCCCTGCGTTTGAACTTCACCACCGCGCGGCGCAGTCTTTTAACGTCGTCCGCGCCCAGCCTCTTTATACCGCAGCGCATCTTCGCGTACTCTTCGAGGGAAGCGCGCTCCTCTTCGGAAAAGTACGGTATAATTCCGTCCAGATAGTCCCAAAGCCTTGAAAGCTCGCTCTTTTCGCCGATTATGCGGCAAAGTCTGTCCGCGCACGGAAAACAGCTTTTATCAAAGGACGACGTCGCAATCTTCATTATTAAGTTGTCAAAGGCGCGCTCCAACACCTCCGCGCAGTAGTAAAAGCGCAAAATTCTCTTTACCTTCACCTCTCTTAACCTCTCAATCTAAACATTTGTTCGTTTACGTTCGGTTTTATTATAACCGCCAAATATGACACCAAACGGACAAATTAAAAATAAATTTAAAATTTTCAATAAAAAAATGCGTGCTTTTTTAAGGCGCGCGGACAGGGTACTTCGAACTAAAAAAACAGTTTACAATAATAAATCAGTGTGGTATAATCGTATCGTGAAACGTTTAGGTTTAGCATGTGTTACAACTGCATTAGTTGCTTCGGCAGCGCTGGGCGGCGGCATTTCCGCGGGCGCGGCTGCCGCTGAAACGCAATATCCGCAAAGCGGCGACTTCGTGTTTTCGCTGTCTTTTTCCGACCTCAAAGACTACGCGGTGTCCGACGGCGCTTTCGCGTTCGTCGACGGCAATACCGTAAAGGTCTACGATATCGGAACTCTCGACGAAAGCGGAGACGCGCCCGTCTACAAAAACGGAACTCTTACAGAGTACGGCGACTTTGAAGTAACCGTAACTTCAATCGATTTCGTAAACGGCTCGTTCTATTACTCGGACGGAAACGGCAAGGTCT
Organism: Bacteroidales bacterium; assembly: GCA_009177185.1. Lineage (GTDB taxonomy): Bacteria > Bacteroidota > Bacteroidia > Bacteroidales > Bacteroidaceae > Minthosoma. The sequence continues at coordinate 125 of WFMB01000051.1, read as the reverse complement.
ACTCCCTTTCGGACAAGGCCGAAGCCGAAGGCGTTACCGTAACCGCGCCGCAGAAAACCTTATATCATAACGACTACCTGTACACCGTCCGCGACAACTGCATAAGAATAGTCAACGCGGAAGCC
>WFMB01000139.1 GCA_009177185.1 Bacteroidales bacterium | reverse complement strand
CTCCTCCTTTTTTTGCCTGTTTCATTCCTTCTTTTTCCTTTTTTCCGTATCTTTGCAAACAAAACCGCTGACACATTATGGAAAACTATATCGTTTCGGCACGCAAGTACCGCCCCATGACGTTCGACACCGTGGTGGGACAGGGTGCGCTGACCGTGACACTGAAGAATGCCATCCAAAGCGGCAGGCTGGCACATGCCTACCTGTTCTGCGGTCCTCGCGGCGTGGGCAAGACAACCTGTGCTCGCATCTTTGCCAAGACCATCAACTGCCTCACTCCGCTGCCCAACGGCGAGGCGTGTGGCGTGTGCGAGTCGTGCAAGGCGTTCAACGAGGGACGCTCGTACAACATCCATGAACTGGACGCCGCATCGAACAACTCGGTGGAGGACATCCGCCAACTGATTGAGCAGGTGAGAATCCCGCCTCAGATTGGCAAGTATAAGGTGTTCATCATCGACGAGGTACACATGCTTTCGCAGGCGGCATTCAATGCCTTTCTGAAGACGTTGGAAGAACCGCCCCAGCATGCCATCTTCATCCTTGCCACCACCGAGAAGCACAAGATTCTGCCCACCATCATGAGCCGATGCCAAATCTACGACTTTAAGCGCATGGGCGTGGACGACATCATCGGACACCTGAAGAATGTGGCTGAGCAGGAGGGCATCACGGCTGAGGAGGCTGCGCTGAGCATCATTGCACAAAAGGCGGACGGCGGCATGCGCGACGCACTGAGCATATTTGACCAAGTGGCTTCGTTCTGTGGCGGCAACATCACCTATCAGCGCACCATCGAGAACCTGAACGTGCTCGACTACGATTATTACTTCCGCCTCACCGACTACTGCGTGGAGGGCAAGATTACCGAGTGTATGCTCACCCTCAACGAAATCCTCTCCAAGGGTTTCGAGGGGCAGTATTTCATCACGGGCTTGTCAAGCCNCCTGCGCNACCTNCTTGTGGNACACGACGCGCAGACNACGGCTCTGATTNATGCGGGCGAGGAGGTGCGCNCCAAGTATCAGGAACAGNCACAGCGATGCACGCCCAAATTCCTCTTCCGCGCCATGAAGCTGGCAAACACCTGCGACCTCAACTATAAGCAGAGCCAAAACAAGCGGCTGCTGGTGGAACTGACCCTCATCGAGATGGCACAACTCTCCTCCGATGACGGGGAAGCGTCTGGGCTTCGCCCTACGAAGATTCTTAAACCCATCTTTGAGGCACTGCGAGCACAGCGACCAGAGGCCCAACCTGTTCTGCAAGACAAGAAGCAGGACACTGACACCGCACAGGTGCAACCGAAGAACGAGACGATTCAGACACCACGCGCTGCCGTCCAAGCAGTAGCCAACTCCCACGCACCTTCGCTCCGCTCTTTCTCGCTGCGGAAATCAGCACAGCAGAACCAGCAGCAACAGCAAACGGAGGAAATGCAGGCGGCTGCCGTGGTCAACGAAGAGAAACCTTTCAACGAGGTGGAACTGACCATCGCATGGCGCGAGTTTGCTGCCCAACTGCCACAGGAGGACACGGCGATGTCGCACCGTATGCACAACATAGAACCGACTTTGCAGGAGGATGGCACCACATTCTTGGTGATTGCCGACAACCCTTCCGTCCTGAACGAACTGGAGCACATGGCTCCACGCATCGAAACCTTCCTGCGCCAGCGGTTGCACAACGGAAAGGTACACATGACCCTGCGTCTGCGCGAGGTGACTGACAAGCGGAAGGTGTATAGCCGACGCGAAACCTACCAGATGTTGCTGGAACAAAGTCCGGTGTTAAGAAAAATGAGAGAAGCGTTCCTGTTGGAACTGGCATAAGATATTATTGTGTTATGGGAAAAGGAAAGTTAGCAAAATTTGCGGAAATGGCAGAGAACCCGCTTGTGGTGGAATGCCCTTTCTGGCAACTGGAGAAAGAAGGATTCCCACTCAACGGGAAGTGGCACGAGGAGTTTTTCAAGAACACGAACCCCATTGTGCTTGAACTTGGTTGCGGACGTGGCGAATACACCATCGGATTGGCACGCCGATTCCCCGACAAGAATTTCATCGGCATCGACATCAAGGGCGCACGCATGTGGCACGGAGCTAAGACGGCATTGGCGGAAGGCATGGAGAACGTGGCTTTCCTGCGCACTAACATCGAGTGCATCGCAGGGTTCTTCGCCCCCAACGAAGTGGCGGAGATATGGCTCACTTTCTCCGACCCGCAGATGAAGAAGGCAACGAAGCGGCTCACCTCCACCTACTTCATGGAGCGTTACCGCCATTTCCTCATCGACGGTGGCATCATCCACGTGAAGACCGACTCGAACTTCCTTGCCACATATACTAAATATATGGTGGAGCGGAATCACCTGCCACTAACCCAATGCACGTTCGACCTTTATGCCGAGAAAGAGACAGACTCCTCCCTCACCGACATCCGCACGTACTACGAAGGTATGTGGCTGGAGCGTGGCATCCCCATCAAGTATCTCCAGTTCCGCCTGCCCCAGACGGGCGCACTCGAAGAGCCCGACGTGGAAATCCCCGTGGATGGCTACCGCTCTTACAATCATCAAGTCGTATCAACAAAGAAGACAGGAAAATAGAACTTTAATTCGCAACCAATGACGATATATCCAAAACTCATACACGANGCACNCAATNCGGTGNGCTNTCCTGGCAACGGAAAGAGCCTGATGGAGAACGAGATGCTGGAGGACGACCTCCGTATCGACGGCATGAAAGTGAGTTTCTCGCTCATCTTCGAGAAAGAGACTGACCCATTCAAAAAGTCGGTCGTGAAGGCGGCAGAAGCTGCTATCAAGACTTTTGTGCATCCCGATGTGGAAGTGACCATCGGCACAAAGGCTAAGACCGCCCTTCCACCAGAGCCGGACAAGCTGTTGCCAGGCGTGAAGAACATCATCGCTGTCAGCTCAGGCAAGGGCGGTGTGGGCAAATCGACCGTGACTGCCAATCTCGCTATCGGGTTAGCGAAGTTGGGGTATCGTGTAGGACTGCTCGACACCGACATCTTCGGTCCTTCGATGCCCAAGATGTTTGGTGTGGAGGAGGAACGCCCATACGCGGAGCAAGTGGATGGGCGCGACCTCATCGTGCCCATTGAGAAATACGGTGTGAAGCTCCTTTCCATCGGCTTCTTTGTCAATTCTGACCAAGCAACCCTATGGCGTGGCGGCATGGCTTGCAACGCACTGAAACAGCTCATCACCGAAGCTAAATGGGGAGAACTCGACTACTTCATCCTCGACACTCCTCCTGGCACGAGCGACNTTCATCTGACCCTCATTCAGACATTGGGCATCANGGGAGNNATCANCGTTTCAACTCCCCAGCAGGTGGCCTTGGCCGACGCACGCAAGGGAATCAACANGTACATGAACGAGAAGGTGAACGTGCCCATCCTCGGTCTCGTGGAGAACATGGCTTGGTTCACTCCTGCGGAACTGCCTGAAAACAAATACTACATCTTCGGCAAAGACGGCTGCAAGAACTTGGCAGCAGAACTGAACGTGCCCCTGCTGGCTCAGATACCCCTCGTACAGGCAGTGTGNGAGACGGGTGACAAAGNCNAACCAGCNGTGCTCAGCCCTGCNTCGCCCGAGGGCATCGCCTTCATGAGCCTCGCCGCCAAGGTGGTGACACAGGTAGATAAGCGCAACATGGAAATGGCACCTACCCAGCGTGTGGAGGTGNGGNAGTCGTGACAGAAACACCTCAACACCAGCGTNCCGCCATGCTCCATCCCTTTCCGCCAGAACTGGCAAGCATCCCTTCGCCCAAGCAATTCACCTACCCCTTCTGCTACCGTCCGCACCCACTGTGCCAATGGGCAGCCAAGGAGGTGATTGCCGACTGCTACCGCACCCCCGAAATGTATCCTCGGGAGGGCAAGATGTTCGGCGTGCTGGTGGTGGAACACGAAGGACAGCGGTACTATCTGCGTGCCTTTTCGGGTATCTACAACGGCACCTACCACCACGAGGGGTATGTGCCTCCCATCTATGACTTGCAGAACCCGAAGGGCTACTTTCCACAAGAGGAGCAGCGCATCTGCGACCTCACGCAACAGATAGCGGAAACCACCGACGAGGCACAGCGCACCCAGCTGAAAGCCCTCCGCAAAGAGGTCTCACACGCCTTGCAGATGTGGACGTTCAGGCAATACCGCATGCACAATGCTTTGGGCGATACGGCTGACCTCATCGACATCTTCAAGGACTACAAGACGCCTTTCACAGAGGAAGAGTACATCGACTACAAGGAAGGACGGCTGAGCGAGAAACCCAAGTCGCGCATCGGCATTCCCCCTGGCGGAGCTGGCGAATGCTGCGCACCCAAACTGCTGCAATACGCTTACCAGCACCATCTGCGCCCCCTATGCATGGAGGAGTTTTGGGTCGGTCCTTCACAAGGCAATGAGATGCGCATCGAAGGGCACTTCTACCCAGCCTGCCAACACAAATGCGTGCCTATCCTCACCTACATGCTCCAAGGACTCAACGTGGAGGAGAACCCGCTCTTTGCCCGTGGCAGAGCACTCCTCGCACAGGTTCATACGCTCTACGNNGACGATGANCTCATGGTGGTCGNCAAGCCAACAGGNCTTCTCTCNGTGCCCAGCCGCAACCACGGCGAAGTGTNGCTAGCAGATNCACCNCAGCGCGCTNANTCCCNAAATACGNCTGGTACACNGACTTGACCAAGACACATCGGGCATCCTGTTAGCAGCCAAAAACTTAGAATCCTGCCGAAAGCTGCAACAGCAGTTCTTCCAGCGTCGTGTAAAGAAGAAATACATCGCCATCCTCGATGCCCCCGTCACTGACACACCCAAGCCTACATCGGGCACAATTTCCTTACCCTTGTCGCGCAACCCTTTCGACTCGCCACGCCAAGTGGTGAACCATCGTTTCGGCAAGGTCGCCACCACCCGCTATCAGTTCACCGACGAAAACCGCATCGAGCTGTTTCCCGAAACAGGTCGCACCCACCAGCTCCGCATCCACTGCGCCCACCCAGAAGGTCTGGGTCGCCCCATCAAAGGCGACATCCTCTATGGCACAGCCTCCGACCGTCTCTATCTCCACGCCGAAAGCATCACCTTTCAGCACCCTACCACAGGCGAATGGATGACGTTTTCAGAACCAGCGTTCTGACCAAGAGAAACTGCAAGTAACGACCCATCACGGCACTGTTGCCACAAAAAACACCGCCAACCTTTTGAAAAGGTTGGCGGTGATTGTTATTACATCCCTTCAGGCGCAGCACAGAGGCTGCCTGTCAGGCTTGCAGTGCTTGGGAGCTTACAGTCCCAAGTCTTTCTTGATGGCATCCACCTTTGCCTTNGCTTCGGNTGTGGCAGCAAGATAGCACTTCNGGCACNCCATTTCGNNCTTCACCTCCACNNAGAANTTAATCTTAGNCTCTGTNCNGGAAGGACGCACGGAAATCTTGGTGCCGTCGGCTGTGAACCACTGGAGTACATTGCTGGTGTCTGGCATATCAAGAGCTGACTCCACGCCGTTTGCCACCTGCTTCAAGGTCTTATAGTCCTTCACACACACCACAGGGCTTCCGCCGAGCGATGCAGGAGGAGTCTGACGGAAGTCTTCCATCATCTGCTTGATTTCGTCGGCACCCGACTTGCCTGGCTTGGTGACAGAGATGGCACTCTGGTAGGCAAAGCCGTAGTCGAGGTAAATCTTCATCAGCAGGTCGTAGAGCGTCATGCCGTTGTCCTTTGCCCATGCGGCAATCTCGCAGAGCAGACAGATGGAGGCAGGGCTGTCCTTGTCGCGCACCTTGTCGAAGGGCAGGTAGCCAAACGACTCCTCACCGCCGCCAATGTACTTCTTCACACCTTCGGAGAGCTTTATCTCGCGGGCAATCCACTTGAAACCCGTGTAAACGTCACGAATCTCCACATTGTTGCGCTTGGCAATCTCGGCAATCGTCTCGGTGGTCACGATGGTCTTCACCATGAACTCGTTGCCCTGCAACTGACCGAGCTTCTTCTTGTTCTCGATGATGTAGTATGAAAGCATCAGCGCGGTCTGGTTGCCATTGAGGATGCACCACTCGCCCTTGGGGTCGCGGCACACCACGGCCAGACGGTCGGCATCGGGGTCGGAAGCCAGCACCAAGTCGGCATTGAGGCGGTCGCCCAACTTCATGCCCAGCGTCATCGCCTCGGCATTCTCAGGGTTAGGAGACACCACCGTGGGGAAGTCGCCGTCAATCACCATCTGCTCCTTCACCACGTTGATGTTTTGGAAGCCCCATGTGCGCAGGGCAGCAGGGATGATGACACGGCCTGTGCCGTGGAGCGGAGAATAGACGATGCAGAGGTCCTTCTGACGGTTAATCACGTCTTGGTCAATCAATGCCTCGTGTACAGCGTTGAGGTAGTCAACGTCCATCTCGCCACCGATAATCTGAATGAGGTCGTTGTTGGGCGTGAACTTCACTTGGTCGATAGTCACCTTGTTCACCTCGTCGATGATACCCGTGTCGTGCGGAGCCAACACCTGCGCACCGTCGTCCNNATAGGNCTTGTNGCCATTGTACTCGCGTNGGTTGTGGCTGGCAGTGATGTTCACANCTGCCTGTGCGCCCAGCTGGCGGATGGCGAAAGAAATCTCTGGTGTAGNACGCAGNCTCTCAAAGAGATAAGCCTTGANGCCGTTGGCGGAGAAGATGTCAGCNACCNTCTCGGCAAAGAGACGAGAGTTGTTGCGGCAGTCGTGTCCCACCACCACGCTGATGTNCTCCTTGCCAGCAAAGGCTTTCAGGATGTAGTTGGCAAAGCCCTGTGTGGCCATGCCCACAATGTACTTGTTCATGCGGTTCGTGCCCGCACCCATGATACCGCGCAAACCGCCTGTACCAAACTCCAAGTTCTGATAGAACGCATCAATGAGGGCAGTCTTGTCCTCACTCTCCAGCATAGCCTTCACTTCTGCCTGTGTCTCAGCATCAAAAGCTGGCGAGAGCCACTTCTGTGCCTCTGCCGCACACTGCTTAATCAAGTCGTTATCCATATTACTCATTATTATTATATATATTGTTGATTATCGTATCACTCCTGTTCAAGCCGCCTCGTGCCGACTTCCGTCCTGCTTGGTTGCAAAGGTAGGACAAAAATCCGATACAATCATCGTGTTCCCTGACTTTTTTCGCTACAAGCGGATTTAACACCTGTTTCGCCACGCCTGCGCATATTTACATGAAGGACATACAAAACGGCAGAGAAAAAGGAGGAAGAAAAGGTTGGCAGGATAAAAAAAGACAAGTGATGCTTGGAGATTTGGAGACAATCACATACATTTGCAGGGAGAACTGCATGGTGCAGGAACAACTTTTTCACACAAACCATCTAAATTGAAGAACTGTATGAGTAAAGATTTGAAAGGCACAAGGACGGAAGCGAACTTGTGGACTGCGTTCGCGGGCGAGTCGCAGGCAAGGAACAAGTACACGTATTATGCTTCGAAGGCAAAGAAGGAGGGTTTTGAACAGATTTCGGAACTCTTCACGGAGACTGCGAATCAGGAGAAGGAGCATGCAAAGATGTGGTTCAAGCTCATCCACGGCATCGATTCCACACTGGAGAACCTGAAAGATGCGGCAGCGGGCGAGAACGGCGAGTGGACAGATATGTATCCACGCATGGCTAAGGAAGCCCGTGAGGAGGGATTCGACGAGATTGCCGACCTCTTTGAAGGTGTGGCAGCCATCGAGAAAGTGCATGAGGAGAAGTACAAGAAACTGCTCCAGAACATCGAGCAGAAAATCGTATTCAGCCGCGATGGCGACTGCGTTTGGCAGTGCCGCAACTGCGGACACGTTCATGTAGGCAAAAGTGCGCCTGAGGTGTGCCCAGTATGCGACCACCCACAAGCGCACTTTGAACTGAAGAAAGAGAACTATTAAAACGTCAATTTAGCACCTTTTAGGGTTGGCGAGGTGACAACAACATTCACCTTGCCAACCTTTTTTGTACTGCGCAGAATGCACTGCATATAGCCACTCTGCATCTGCTTGGTGGTCACGCCACGGAAGAGGTCATTCGTGTAGTGGTCGCCATTGTCGAGCGCAACGAAAGTGGCTGTCCCTGACACAGAAACACTGACTTCATCGGTGGCAGTGGGCACGACACGCCCCTTGGAATCGACTGCGTAGATATTGAAGTATTTGAGTGTCATGCCATCAGCAGCCCACTCCTTGGTCTCCTCTTCGATGCGGAGGCGAACAGCTTTGCCCGTCGTCTCTATCGCATGACGAGCCACTTCCTTCCCGTCGGTACGGGCTATAGCAACGAGCTTGCCTCCTGTGCCATACTCGATACCAGACCATAAGATGATGTTGCGCTTGGCAAGATTAGTGGTATCATTCTTCTGTGTGCCAAGCGATTTGCCGTTGTAGATTAACTCCACTTCTTCGGCATTGGTGTAGGTGAACACGTTGGGATGAGAACCCGCCTTCTGATTCCAGTTCTGATTGATTTTTTGCTGACCCACCTGAATGTCGTTCCATTCGAGGCTCTCGCCTTTGCCATCCACCACACCGATGCGTACCACTGGCTCGTCGGGGTGGATGCACGACTTGATGAGAAACGCCTGTGGATAGGGCTGCAACGTATGGCTGAAGAAGGAGTAGTTCCAGCCCTTCTTAGGCCACCCGTTCGACTCGCCCCAGTATTCAATGGCACCCCACCAGCAAAGCCCTACTCCACGCTGACGATTCATGCCATAGTAAGGCTGCTGCAACTGGTTGGTCACCGCCTCGCTTTGGAAGAGGATGAGATGCGGCGCATGTTCGTAGTAGCCGTGATAGGCATCCCACTGATAGTTGAAGGAAGCCACCTCAGTGACACAAGCCAGTTCGGGCGGCACGAGGTATGTCTTAAAGTCGGGCGTGTTTCGCTGCGCACCAGCACGGGCAGGGAACATCGCCACTGTGGTGGGACGGGTCTTGTCATAACGCTTCACCATCTGGTCGAAGATATGGTAAGTCGTGATGCCCCAGTCGTCAGTCTGATAACCACTCCAGTCAGAGCGCGTTTGCAGCTCGTTGCCGAGACTCCACAGCACCACCGATGGATGGTTTCTGTCGCGCTTCACCCACTCCTGCATCAGGTCCGCCCAAATCTGCATGAAAGGCTTGCGACCACCCCAATAGTCCTTGTCTGACCACT
>WFMB01000019.1 GCA_009177185.1 Bacteroidales bacterium | reverse complement strand
GCGTCATGTGAGCATGATTGTGGTCGATGAGGCGCATTGCATCTCGCAATGGGGCTACGACTTCCGTCCTTCCTACTTGCAGATAGCGAAGATTCGGCAATTTTTGCCTTGTGGTGATGTGCCTGTGCTGGCATTGACAGCGACAGCTACGCCGAAGGTGGTGGACGACATACAGGAGCGGCTCGGTTTCCGCGAGAAGAACGCCTTTTCGATGAGTTTCGAGCGTAAGAACCTCATCTATGTGGTGCGTGAGACAGAGGACAGGGCAGGGGAGATGCTGCACATTTTGCAGGGAGTGTCCAACGGCAGTGCCATCGTCTATACTCGCACGCGGCAGCAGACGATTGATATAGCCCGTTTTTTAGAGGAGAATGGCATTACTGCCAGCAATTATCATGCGGGCTTGACCAATGCAGAGAAGGATTACCGACAAATAAACTGGACGAAGAACCGTGTGCGTGTGATGGTGGCGACAAACGCCTTTGGCATGGGTATCGACAAGCCTGATGTGAGGCTTGTCATTCACTACAACATGCCCGACTCGCTGGAGGCTTACTTCCAAGAGGCTGGACGTGCTGGACGTGACGGCAAGGCTTCCTATGCAGTGTTGCTCTATAACCGCCAAGACCTGAAGACGCTCAATCGGAGGGTGCCTGAAACTTATCCCGACATTGACTATGTGAGACAGACCTACGAGAATGTGTCCTGCTTCTTGCAGGTTGGAGTGGGCGAGGCGTTAGGGCGCACGTTCTATTTCCCGATGGAGACTTTCTGTCGCGCATTCCATCAGTTTCCAGTGCAGACGCATGCAGCCTTGCACTTGCTCAATAATGCTGGCTACATCGAATATCATGAAGAGCAGGAATTTAAGTCGGCTATTCACTTCATCCTCCGCAAGGAAGAACTCTACCGCATCTACGAGACAAGCGAGGACACGGACTTGCTCATTCAGACCATCCTGCGCACCTATTCGGGTGTGTTTGCCAACTATGTTTACATTGAGGAAACGAACCTCTCTCACTTGACGGGCATTCCCACCGAGCGAGTCTATCAGATGCTCAAAGACCTGCATCATAACCGCATCATCGACTTCATCCCTCATCGGCAAACACCGACTGTGGGCTACACGATTGCCCGTGTTGATACTGAGTTTATCGGTCTGCCTCCCATTGTCTATGACGACCGCAAGGCTGACTTTCAGCGTCGCATAGACGAGATTGCTCACTACGTCACCTCCACAGACACTTGCCGCAGCCGCATGCTGCTCAATTACTTTGGTGAACACACCAATCATGACTGCGGACAGTGCGATGTCTGTTTGGCTCGGAAGAAAGCAGAAGCTGCTCATGTCAGCGATGTACAGACGGCCGTTCAAACCATCACTGCCTTTCTGCAAGATGGCAATGTCCACAAACTGACAGAACTCAAGACGCTTCCTATCCAGACACCTGTCTTTGATGAAGCCATCGGATATNTGACANCNGAGGAGCTNCTTGTCATGCAGGGGATGGAAGNTNCATTAAATAACNAATCGTGAATTGTAAATTGTTAATAACATGACTCCATTTGAAATCATCGCCCAAACTACACAAGCCATTGCCGCCAACTCTGCTGACACTGCTGCCTATAAGCAACGTGCCGTTGTTCTGTGTCAGATGCAGCAGTTCGACGAGGCAATGGACGACCTCAACACCCTTATCGACACGCTCCACACAGAGGATGCGGAAGTGTATCAGCTTCGTGGCACACTCCGTATGCAGCGGGGTGACCGGACGGGTGCTCTCGACGACATGCGCAAGGCGTTAGACCTTAATCCCGATTTGCTCGCCCATCTGAGTGGTGAGTTCAAGACAAAAGAAAAAGGACATTGCTGATACTTCGGCAATGTCCTTTTTCTTTTCAATACTTTTGTTCGCGACAGAAGTACCCTTTTTGTTCTGCAACAGGGAGGGCATTCTGAGGTTCTTAGGTACATCTGCATGTGGTGTGCTTCCATAGCCATAAAATCGGAGTCCCCGACATCGGTCAACCGATGTCGGGGACTCCGATTGGTCGATGTCGGGGACATCGATTTTTGAGGGGCGTTGTTCTGTCACCTTGACTTGTTCGCTTCGTCCCCCTAAAAAGGTGGTTGTTTACTTGATGTTCTTACGAATCTTGGTCAGATACTGCTGCATGTGCTCCTCGTCGCGCGTGTCAATGATGTCGATGATTTCCTTCATCTCATTGCGAATCTGCTCCACCTGTCCCTTGGTGTAGGGGTTGAAGAGGATTTCACGCAGGAGCGTGTCGTCCTCGCTGAGCACGCCCTTGGCTATTTGCATGTGACGCTTGAAGGTGGTGCCTGGGGCATCCTGGTGTTTCATCACGGCTGCGAAAGCGAAGGTGGAAATGAAGGGAATGGAGAGCGAGTAAGCCACCGTCTGGTCGTGTTCCTCAAATGTGTATTCAAAGATGTTGAGACCAAGGCGCGAGTAGAGGTCCTTGAAGAAGCAGAGACCCATGTAGTCGCCCTCGTTGATGATGATGGCGTTCTCGTCGTTCAGTTTGCCAAGGTTGGCAAAGGTGGGACCGAACATGGGGTGGGTGCTCACATAGTGGAAGCCGCTCTCCTCGTAGAACTCTTTGAAGCCTGTCTTGACCGACGAGATGTCGCTCAAGATGCAGTGTTCCTTGGGCAGATAGGGGATGACTTGACGGAACACGTCGAGTGTGTATTTCAGCGACACGGCGTTGATGACGAGGTCTGGACGGAACTCGCCTATCTCGTCCAGCGAGGTGAATCGCAGGGTGTTGTACATGAAACGGAGTCGCTTGGGGTCAATGTCATACACGGCCACTTCGTGGTCGAACGACAGCAGGTCGGTAAAGAACGCCCCCATCTTGCCTGCACCTAATATCAGAATCTTCATATTTTCTGTGGAGTTGTCGGAGCGATAACTCCTTCGGCTTTTTACTTGTTGTTCAGCATCTTCATCTGTTGGTTGACAGACTCTTCGTGGATGGCCTCAAATATCTTGTGGATGCACTCAGGGGCGATACCCATGTGAAAACCTTGTGCGGCACGTCGGTCGAGAATCTCTGTGTAGCGTGCTGTCTGAAGAATGGTCATGTCATGCTCCTTCTTATACTGACCAATCTCACGGCTGACGCGCATGCGCTTGGCTAACATCTCAATGATGCTGTTGTCAATCTCGTCGATTTGCTTGCGTAGGGCAGTGATGTTCTCCGTGGTCTGAGTCTCGCCACGGATGACGAGGATGGAGAGGATGTAGTCGAGAATGGCGGGTGTGACCTGCTGGCTGGCATCGCTCCAAGCCTTGTCGGGTTCGCAGTGGCTCTCCACGATGAGACCGTCCATGCTGAGGTCCATAGCCTGCTGGCAGAGTGGGGCAANCAGGTCGCGNCGACCACCGATGTGGCTGGGGTCGCAGACGATTGGCAGGTTGGGGATGCGGCGGCGNAACTCAATCGGAATCTGCCACATGGGTNGGTTGCGNTAGNTNTTCTTGTCATAAGAAGAGAAGCCGCGATGGATGGCGCCCAGACGCTTGATGCCAGCTCCGTTGATGCGTTCCAACGCACCAATCCACAGTTCCAAGTCGGGATTGACGGGGTTCTTCACCAGCACGGGCACGTCCGCACCTTTCAGAGCGTCCGCCAAAGCCTGCATGGCAAAGGGGTTAGCTGTTGTGCGAGCACCTACCCAGAGGATGTCGATGCCGTATTTCAGTGCCAACTCCACGTGTTCGGGAGTGGCGACCTCAGTGGCGGTCAACATGCCCGTTTCCTCCTTCACCTGTTGCATCCAGGGCAGTGCCGTCTCGCCGTTGCCCTCGAAGCCTCCAGGCTTGGTGCGAGGCTTCCAAATGCCGGCACGGAACATGTGGCATCCCTTTTCTGCCAGCTGTCGGGCGGTTGTCATCACTTGCTCTTCGGTCTCGGCTGAGCATGGACCGGCTATCACGAACGGGCGTTCGCTGTCGCTTGGCAGACCTAATGGTTTAAGTTCGAGTTCCATATTGTGTGTTTTGTTTTAATTTTTGAATACTTCTGTGATTCTTTGAAGGGCAACTTGCATCTTCTCGTCCTTGGCGCATAGCGAGATGCGGATGTATCGCTTGCCGTTCGAGCCGAAGATGAAGCCGGGAGTGATGAACACGTGGGCTTCGTGCAGCACCTTTTCAGTCAGCTCTTCCACATCAGCGATGCTGTCGGGGATGCGTCCCCAAAGGAACATGCCTTGTTGTGATGGGTCGAAGGTGCAACCGAGGGTGGTCATGATGTCCTCGGCAATCTTGCGACGGGTGGCATATGTGTTGATGTTGGCGTGCGTGTGCCATGCTTCCGTGTTCTCGTAGGCTTGTGCTGCGGCTAACTGCAGGGGACGGAACGTGCCTGAGTCGATGTTGCTTTTGATTTTCAGAATCCACTGCACGAAGGTGCTGTTCGATGCCAGCATGCCTACACGCCAGCCAGGCATGTTGTGGCTCTTCGACATGGAGTTGAACTCGATGCAGCACTCCTTGGCTCCTGGCACTTGTAGGATGCTCAGGTGTTCGTCGCGGTTCAGAATGAATGAGTAGGGATTGTCGTTCACCACGACAATGTTGTGCTTCTGTGCAAATGCCACCACCTTTTCGTATAGTTCGCGAGTGGCGCGTCCGCCTGTCGGCATGTTGGGGTAGTTCGTCCACATGAGCTTCACGCCTGTCAAGTCCATCGCTTCTAATTGCTCGAAGTCGGGTTGCCAGCCGTTGCTCTCCAAAAGGTCGTAGTTCACAATCTCTTGACCCAGAATCTTGCTCAGCGACGTATAGGTAGGATAGCCGGGATTGGGCACTAACACCTTGTCGCCTGGGTTGCACAGAGCCAGAGTCACGTGCAGGATGCCCTCCTTGCTGCCGATGAGTGGCTGAATCTCTGTGGCAGGGTCGAGTGTGACACCAAACCAACGTTGATAGAACGCTGCCATCGCCTTGCGCAGTTCAGGAATGCCGACCGTGGGCTGATAGCCATGAGCTTCAGGACGATGTGCATGTTCGCATAGTACGTCAATGGTTTCTGCACTGGGAGGCATGTCTGGCGAGCCGATGGCAAGTGAGATGATGTCTTTGCCTTCAGCGTTCAGTTTTGCCACTTCCTTTAGCTTTCTTGAGAAGTAATACTCGCTCACAAGCGACAGACGCTCGGCGGGTTGTATCTTACATTGTTTGTTTTCCATCTTGATATTCTCCTAAAATCTTAAAGTCCTTGGTCAGCGGTTTGATTGCCTCTATCGACTGGCGATAGCGTGTCTGGTCATCGTATAACACATCCACATAGAACAGGTATTCCCATTCCCGCCCGATAATGGGAAGCGACTGAATCTTTGTCAAGTTGATGTTGTAGAAAGAAAGGATGGCAAGCACATGGCTCAGCGAACCTTCCTCGTGGGGTAGAGAGAAAACGATACTTGCCTTGTTGGTAGCCGTTTGCGGACGGAGCGAATTGGTTTGGTTGGGGTCAGACACGACGAGGAATCGTGTGAAGTTGTGTTTGTTATCCTCGATGTGGTTTTCAAGCACTTTTAAGCCATACAGCTCTGCCGCTTTTGCATGG
>WFMB01000057.1 GCA_009177185.1 Bacteroidales bacterium | reverse complement strand
ACAGATCTGTTGGGCAATATCTTCAAGAAAAGCGTGAACACCAATACTTATACCAGCACCAGTAAGTGCATTTTCTAACGCATTTGACGAGGGTGAAGATGATGAACCATAATAATAATCAGAATTATTAAACAGCCACGAACTGCCCCAATAATTGGTGGTTCCATTATAACCACTCTCTGTATGACCACTATAGGAAAAACACTTTAAATTTAACTCATCTGCCATTTTCACTATTTTCGCCTTTATAGGTAATTTGTGGCTGATGATAGTATCGATACACATCGTTTATCTGTTTAAGTCGTTGATTGGCAATTTTGAAGATATTATTCTGGAACTCTGATTGTGATTCGCGCAGTGTGATGTCTGAATAGCCATAATCTTTTTGTATAGAAATCGGAGGGCACATCACTAATGACTGGCTGGATAGTTTTGACAGGACTCCATCCGCCGTGTCCGTATCGCGGAAATCATATGTTACGATTTTGGGGAACAAAGATGCAAATATCACCACAAACTGAGTACACCAAAACCAATCCACCCAACAACGAGTAGGGGAAACAGGGACAGCGGTTCCAAATCCCCCAATTCCACCATTTAGCAATTCTGCTCCTTGCCGATAGGCTCCAACAATATTTGCAAGAAACATCTCTTTATCATAAGTGTTCGTAAATTCGTGGTCATCCTCACATAAAATTATCACATCCTCTCCACGTTGTTGAGCCAATCTTACAGCCTTGCAGATACTTTTCCATAATCCAACAGCTCCATTCTCATGTTGTACGGCATCTATATATGTAACATCGAATTCGGATTTGGAAGCAAACTGCCTTTTCAGATTCTCCAGACGTTCTGGCCGAGATTTCAGGTTTATCGCATATACAGGCAAGCATATATCAGCACTTATGCTTCCATCTTTAGTTCGAGTTGGCTTTTTCTTATATTCTGCCACGAGATTCTCCATCAAAGCAATAACATTACGCCCCCATACATTCCAATTCAAACGTGTTACATATTCATGACGAGAAGTCTGACGCAACTTTAGGTACATCTCTTGATCCTCGAAAATATCTCGAATCTTTTTTGCATAGTCTTCTGCTGTAGCATCATGTGATAAAAGAAACCCGTTAATCCCTTCTTTCACAGGCTGACTCACTCCACCAACATCTGCAGCAACACTTGGCACGCCATAAGCCGACGCTTCACAAAACAATATGCCATATGCATCATACCTTGTCGGTAGCACCATGAAATGGCTTTTACGGAGGATTTCGTCATATATTGTCATATCCTCGGCTTTCTTTTTATCCAAAAAGGGTATTACCTTTATGTCGGGGTCATCTATCTCTTCTTTGGGTTCACTCCCTATTATAGTTAGTTCACAAGGGAATCCCTGTTTCTTTAAGATACGAAAGGTTTGTAACATTTTTTTACCACCCTTTCTTTCCCAATCACGCCCCACAAAGGTTAAACGACAAATGTTTTTATCATATATTTCAGGCATCACATTCTGTGGGTCAGGAATGTTTGCGCCAAAATCAAAGACATGAATTTTCTCTTCCGATAGATTATAAAAATCTATTGCCGTTCTTTTGACAACCTCAGAAGAAAAAACTATCTTATCAGCCCTCCTTAATGCTTTCCCCTCACATAATACCGCACGTTTTTCCAGCTCTGCAGGCATCTGGAAATAATTGTCTTTGCACAAGATATATACTATATCTGAGAAATACATGATTGGGACATCAACATCCAAGTCTGATGCCATTGCATATGTTGATGTCAAGACTATGTCAAAACCACCTGCTCTTATTGCATCAGATAGCATTTTACATACATCTGGACTATAATCATGAATAAAAAATGGTCTTCCATTTTGAAGAAACCGATGATGCCAATAGGCTCCATTACACATTCCATCTCCTAACCATACAACTATATGGTTCTCTGAAAGAATCTTGTACACATAATGTGGTGTCCCCGACCAATTATTCAAGTCCAAAGGGGAGTGTTCAGAAATATAAGCTATTTTCATTTTGTTCTTTGTTCTCGTAGTTTCACCAACGTTTTAAACCAAGAATCATACAAGACACTTTCTCTTTTTTCAAAGGGTTCATACGTACCTTCCCAATGAGATGCTTTATTTACATTGACTATTCCATCCATACATGCTTTTGAAGGCCAATAAGAAAATTCGTTAGAACCATATATGGCATTCGCGAATCTGATTAGAAAAACATCATGGTAACTAAGCTCGTTCATTGGTAGATAACTAATTACATCATCTTCTTCGATGCTGATAGCATTCTCTATGCTCCCATTTGGGGCTTTTTGTATCGGGTGTAGTTCTCGTTCATTTTTTATTGTATTGTACCAAGCATCGCCTTGATTTGCCGATAAGGCGATACAGGCATAATCGGCTCCATACTTTTTCTTTAACAGACAGCCCATGGAAGGACTATTATGGATGAATGACACACTTGATGTCATCACATAATTAGCATGCATAAAATGACCATAAAAAGTGGCGGTGATATTGGAATCGAGATACATGGAATATAATATCTGCATCATTTCAGCCATTTTCTCATCGCGGTGCACAAGATTTTGGCGTGATGTTTGATACTCTCTCATATTGTTAATACAACACTGCAGAAGTTTTGTTTCCTTGTCTGACAGTAATTTTTTCGTGACGTTTGTATCCACATTTACAGAATCAACATGGTACATAAGGTCATCACATAATGGATTGAATAATCCATCAGAATTAGCACAATCAAGGTAATTGTACAGATTCATTAGTCCTAATATAGACCATGCTTCTCCATCAACACCAAGTAATGTGATTTCATTGTTGTGGATTGCATTATAGTCTTTCAGCCAGTGCAAAAAAGGACCAATTCCAATTGTACTAAATGGCTCAACAAATTTTTGGATGTTCTCGTAAGAATAGCGTTGGTCGTTTTTTACGTATCTATTCAAGTACAATGCAACACTTAAAGGAATTTCAAAGACAATGAGTTTGCAATGATGGCGAAGAATACGTTCTTTCATTAACTCAAAACCAATATCATTCAATGTTCGTGTTCCATGTACAGTTTCGCCAAGAGCAAGGATTTTCTTGTCCATGATTGAAGAAGACAACAAATCTTCCCGCGTCTTGACAGAAGAAGGAGATATCGTTAGAGGACGATAGGCGTTTGCCAAGTTGTCAAGGGAAGAACCATCTGAGGAAATGTCAAGGTAGGCGATAGAGACATCTCCTGACTTTTCTTTTTGCGACCCCTCTGCTTCAATTGAAACTTCGAAAGAGAAACCTTTCTTTATCGGCAAAGAAAAAGCATGCTCAGTCCAATCTTCCTCCAACGGCAGGACAATTGTGTCTGCACCCACCACGTCGGTCTTTTCACCGATGGCATAAAAAGTCAGCAAAAGGCTTTTGCAACGTTGTGTCTTGTATTTCATTCTCACGTCGATTGTCAAGAAATCCTTGTCCAGATGAAACATCGGATAAGACGTTCCCAGTATTCCTTTCATGTAGCCCTTTGTTTTCAATGTCATAATGTCGGACATCGATGAAGTTGAATCAGCTACTATTTGGAAAAAGGAGTATATGGGATGTTGTTCCCAATGCTCCCATTTCTTCTGGAGATTATTAGAACATTGTACTTGTGTCCCAATTACTACATTAAGAAGAAAGAATAGTAATTTTTTATAGGCAGACATAATTTGGGCGTGTAAGACTATTTTTACGATTGTTAAAAACTTAGTAATTTGTTATTTTTGCTCTAATGAATGAATAATAAAATACATTAAGAAACATCATAATTTCTGTTCACAGAGACAAATTTGTGTTCTGTGAACAATTTTGTCTCTGTAGTTAAATCCTTATGACACATGAATACACTTATCAGATATGGAAGTCTCACGAAATCCTTTCCTCATTGAATTTTTTCATAAGATCCGAAATTGTTCATTCTGTATTTTACAAGCAATTTTCCTGTTACGGCATCATATGCAGACATTATTGTACTCCAATCTGTTGTTTCAGATGAATAGCTACCAGGAGTCGATACATAAGTTATTTGTTGTTCGGGGTCGGTATACCCTATATTTGCTATATCCGCTAACATTTTCACCTTACAATCATAAAGCTCTTGCATCCAATAACCAAATGCCATACCCAAAACAGGGAAATTATTTATACCTACCGCTGCTGCTTGATCCCAGCCTGAACTTGTCAAAGTTAGCATATGTGCCGCCAAATTGCCAGTATACTGATTGCAATAACCACCATAATAACTCCCATACACATGCGTGGAAAAGTTTACATACCCCCAATACTCCACATACCCTCCACGCCATTGACAGGAATCCATCAAGGACTCCATTTCAGTGATAGAATACGGATCGTCTACCGTACCACTACCTCCACCGACAAAACTCTTCATTTCCAATTCGCTGATTCTTTGCTGATTCTTCGCAAGTTCATCAAGCAACCCAACTGCGGATTCAGGTTTTGATGTGGCAGAGGCAACCTCATCTATGTTGCGTGATATGTATCAGATTACCCAGAATACGATCAATTCTCAACGCGAGACAATTGACTCGCTGAGGACTCTGACAGC
>WFMB01000090.1 GCA_009177185.1 Bacteroidales bacterium | reverse complement strand
AAAGTTCGTCACAGAACTTTCGGGGCGCGGCTTCTTTTATGTATGGCTGAGGGCTATCTGTGTGTTTTGCCGTTCTTATTCACGTTGCCCTTTGGGGGCACGTCTCGGTTGATGAGTCGTGGCACATTGATGTGTTTGGGCAATTCGATGACGGGCTTCTCTTCTTGTGTGGCAGGGCTTTCGTTGCCGAATCGGTCGATGGCGGTCACGGCATAGTGGCGCACCTTCCTGCCCCGTGCGTTGATGGTCCATTGCGAGGAGCGTACTCGGGCTGCCAACAGGTTTTCCGCTTGGGTCACATCGACGGGATAGGTGTTGGAGCCATAGATATTGTAGAGCAGATAGGAATGTCTCGCAGGGAGGGCTTCCGTCATAGGTGAGGAAGTCGCTGGTTGGTTCCAGCGCAACACGCCTTCCTCATATTTAATATATGTAGGTGCAGGAGGTGTGAGGGTGTCGCCCGTCCACGTCATGCGGGCGGTGAGGGCAGGATAGGGGAAGAACTCTTCGCAGGTGGTGTCGTAGATGCCCTTGCAGTTCTTGGTGAGGAACTCGCCCCGATAGAACGCCATGCCGCCAATGCCGCTGTTGCGGGCGGTGTGCATCTCGGCTCGTACCTCGTTGAGTGTCCAGCGACCTTCGCGAGGGTCGAGGAAGTAGATGCCGAGACCTGGCACAATGGGGTGTCCGTAGGCGTTCTCAAGCCAGTCGAAGAGGAAGGGGTAGTAGTTGTTGCCCGTGAAGTACATCATGGGGAAGAGCATGTCCTGATAGTTCTCTTTCAGCCAGAGCCGCGGGTCTTGCCACACGGCGTTGTAACAGTTCCATCCCCCTGCGCTGTAGCGGCGTGTGTCGGCATACTTGCCGATGGGCGAACTGCTGAGTTTCACCCACGGCTTGATGGGTTTCACCACGTCGTGTACACGGCGGACGATGCGGGTGATGTTCTCGCGCTTCCATTCTGCGCGGCTCATGCTGGAGGCACGGGGATAGAGGTTCTCGTCGGAGAAGCCGTAGGTGGATTCGGGGTAGCGGATGTAGTCGAGCGAAATGCCGTCAACATCATAGCCCTCGGCGATTTCACGGCAGATGCTGGCAATGTAGTCGGCTGTCTCAGGCTTGCCGGGAATCATGAACATTTCACCGCCCTTGGCTGTCTTCACCAGTTCGGGGTGCTTGCGTGTCAACGATGCCGCTCCGTATTTGGCTTGCCGCTCTTTGGTGCCGATGGGGATGCACACCACCCATGCGTGTAGTTCCATGCCGCGCTTGTGGCATTCTTCGATGCAGAACGCCAAGGGGTCGTAGCCGGGCGATTTTCCNGCCTGCCCCGTGNGGCTGAGTTCCCAAGGCTCTATCTTGGAGGGGTAGAGGAGGGCGGCGCGCACGCGTGTCTGAAAGATGACGGTGTTGATGTTGGCGCGTTGGTAGTTGTCAAGAATACGGACAAGTTCCTCTTGCTGGCGCATGCGGCTTGTGGCGTCGGTGGCCTTTGTGCGCGGCCAGTCAAGACCTCCGATGGTGGTGAGCCATACGGCTCGGGTCTCGCGCAGAGGGTGTTGCCGTTCGTAGATAGATACCCCACGCTGGTTGTCGGGGTGTTGGGCCTTGATTGCTGCTGGCAGAAGGGCTAAAAGCAGTGGTAAAGCCCACATATAGTGTTTATTAGTCATTATTAACAGATGATTTTTTGCAAAGGTAAGGATTATTCCGTACTTTTGTGGTCAATTTGCAATAATAAAGAATAAAATGGCTACTTTTGTTGTTTCTCTCTTGCTCCTTGTTTTAGGCTATGTTTTCTATGGGGCATTTGTCAACAAGGTGTTTGGTGCTGATGCGCAGCGAAAGACTCCCTGCTACACTTCGCAGGACGGAGTGGACTATTTGCCCATGCCTACATGGAAGGTCTTCCTCATCCAATTTCTGAACATTGCGGGGACTGGTCCTATCTTCGGTGCTATCCAAGGCATCCTGTTCGGTCCTGCCGCTTACTTTTGGATTGTGCTGGGCTGCATCTTCGGTGGTGCTGTACACGACTATATGTCGGGCATGATCAGCCTCCGCAAGAATGGCGCGAGCTTGCCTGAAATCGTGGGCGACGAACTGGGACAGAGCGCACGGATGGTCATGCGCATCATGTCGCTCGTGCTGATGATTTTGGTGGGGGCTGTGTTTGCCACTACTCCTGCCGACATTCTTGATGGCATGATGCCCGACCAAGGTTTCCTGTGGTCGAAATACTTTTGGGTCGTCATTATCATTGTTTACTACATCCTTGCCACCTTGCTGCCTATCGACAAGCTGATTGGAAAGATTTACCCCATTTTTGGCTTGGCATTGCTCATCATGGCTGTGGGGCTTGCCTACGGCATCTTTGTCAATGATGGTTTAATGCCCGAAATCACTGATGCGTTCTCGAATCACCATCCCGCTTCGACCATGCCTATTTTCCCGGGTCTTTGTATCACGATTGCCTGTGGGGCGGTGAGTGGTTTCCACGCTACGCAAAGCCCCATGATGGCGCGTTGTTTGAAGAACGAGAAGTATGGTCGCCCTATCTTCTACGGAGCAATGATTGTCGAGGGTATTGTGGCACTGATTTGGGCTGCTGCCGCCATCAAGTTTGCCAACAGCCTCGATGTGGCAGGCGATACTCCATACGAGAAGCTGTTGGCAGCCATGACGAATCCAGAGACAGGCAAGCCTTCGCCAGGGGTGTTGGTCAATGCCATCTGTTCCAGCTGGCTGGGGCGTGTAGGTGCTGTGCTTGCCATCTTGGGTGTGGTGGCTGCACCCATCACAAGTGGTGACACGGCATTCCGTTCGGCACGTCTGATTGCGGCTGACTTCATGCACTACAAGCAGAATCGTATCTACAAGCGCGTGGTGCTCTCTTTACCGATTTTTGCGCTGAGCATCGTCCTCATGTTCGTCAACTTCGACGTTCTGTGGCGTTATTTCGCTTGGTTCAACCAAAGTTTGGCTGTCTTCACCCTGTGGGCGGTCACGGTGTGGCTGACTAAGCGTAGTGCGGCTGAGGGTACGAAGAAATATGCGTTTCTCGTTACGTTGGTGCCAGCCTTGTGGATGACCATCGTCTGCACTACTTATATACTCATTGCTCCCGAAGGCTTCCAACTCAACCATGTTGTTGCCTATCTGTTGGGTGGCATCATCACGCTGGGCGTGCTGGTGTGGTATCTCTTGTGGGCAAAGAAGCTCATGCGAGCTTGAAACTCTACTCCTTAACCTTATATTCCTAAAAAGATGAAACGATACATTTGGCAACCCATCGCCTTCTTCATAGTCGGCTTGTTCTTTTACTGCTATAATGGCATTACATGGAACACATGGGGCGATTATTTGCCCCACATCATCGGTTACGCGGCTATCTGTGGCGCGCTCTCGTGGTCGCTCCACAAGAAGGAGAAACTGAAAGCTGAAAGATAACAGATTCAAGTGTCGTCGTTGTCTCGCTGTAACGATAATACGTTCTTAAAACCTCATATTGATATGAAAAAACTAACATTCACGCTCCTCTTTGCCCTTGTGGGCATCAGCAGCGCTTTTGCGCAGTTCGAGAAAGGCAAGTATTATTTGGCTGCCACGACCAACTCAGGAGACCTCTCTTACAGCAAGCATGAAAAGTTCCATTTTGACCTCGGTGTCAATGGCGGCTATATGTTTGACGACGGTTGGATGGCTTTGGCAGANGCTGGTTTTGACTACCGCAACTCCGATATGCAGACGTTCTATTTGGGGGCGAAGTGCCGTTACCTCATTGAGCAGAATGGACTTTTCTTGCAGGTTGGAGCGCGCTTCTTGCATGGTGCTNCCAGCTTCAACGATGTACAAATCACNCCTGAGCTTGGCTACTGCTTCTTTCTCAATAGGCATCTCACTTTTGAGCCTTCGCTCTACTACGATGTCTCCCTTTCTGACTTCTCTGATAAAAGCAAATTTGGTGTTAAATTCGTCCTTGCTTGGCTGTTCTAAACAACTAATATAGATTATGTTATCCGTAGAAGAACTGAACGACCGTCTCATCGACCTCGCCTTTGCTGAAGATATTGGCGATGGAGACCATACAACGCTGTGTTGCATTCCAGCTGATGCCTATGGCGAGAGCAAGCTCCTCATCAAGGAAGAAGGCATTTTTGCTGGTGTGGAGATTGCGAAAGAGGTGTTCCGCCGTTTCGACCCCACCATGCAGGTGGAAGTGTATATTCAGGATGGTGCTCATGTGAAGCCTGGCGACATCGTGATGTCCGTCAAAGGTAAGGAGCAGAGCCTCCTTCAGACGGAACGCCTCATGCTCAACATTCTTCAGCGCATGAGCGGTATTGCGACTATGACCCACAAGTATCAGCAAGCCCTCATTGATGCTGGCACCAAGACTCGTGTGCTCGACACTCGCAAGACGACCCCTGGCATGCGCATGCTCGAAAAGGAGGCTGTCAAGATTGGTGGTGGCATGAACCACCGCATTGGGCTTTTCGACATGATACTTCTCAAGGACAACCACATCGACTTCTGTGGTGGTGTCCACAACGCTATTTCCCGTGCCAAGCAGTACTGCAAGGACCACAACAAGGACCTCAAGATAGAGTGTGAAGTGCGCGATTGGAAAGAGCTGGAAGAAGCCCTTGCCGAAGGCTGTGACCGCATCATGTTCGACAACTTCACCCCTGAAGACACCGAACGGGCTGTCAAGCTTGTGGCTGGTCGTGCCGAGACGGAATCCTCTGGTGGCATCACTTTCGACACAATGATTCCCTACGCTAAGGCAGGTGTGGATTTCATCTCCTTCGGTGCCTTGACCCATAGTGTCAAAGGTCTCGACATGAGCTTCAAAGCGGCAGGGAGCGACAAACTCATCATCAAGTAAACCCAAATGGGTGAAAGGTCGTTTCCTTTCACCCGTCAGATAAGACTTAAAGGCAGACGCGCGATGCCGAAACGGACATCGCGCGTCTGCCTTTGATTTTATTTAATGTGAGTTCGAAGAAATCACGTTATTTACTTTGATAATGCTTTCACCCTCACCACTTGGGGTTAACGTGAGGATCTTGATGGTTTCGGGCAATATGCAGGGACGTGATGAAAATACCAGTCTGTATCAGATTTCATCTCTGTTTTCGGCTGCAATTGGCACACATGCCCTTGATGACAAAAGAGTAGAAACGTGGTATGAATCCATCGGGCAATGGGACGTGGGGAAGGGCGATGTCGTCGAGACAGAAAGAACGGTGGCATTGTTCGCAATAGAAGTGAGGATGCGTATCTGTGCGGTGGCATTCGTCTTCGTAACCGCATAGCTCATAGTGCTGAATGCCCCGACCGTCTTCAAAGGCATGCACCACGTCGTGCTTCACAAATAGGTTGAGCACACGGAAAATGCTCGATTTGTCCATCGTCAGGAGTTGCTCCTCTAAATCTGACAGGCTCATGGGGTGTCTGGCGGCTTCCAGAGCCTGATAGATGAGGATTCTGTTAGCTGTGGCTTTGATGCCTTTACGTCCCAATTTTTCCGTCGCTTCTTGACTGTTCATGGTTGAGGTGTTTTGTTGTTGACTACAAAGGTACAACTTTCTTTTGTTCTCAAAGCAGAGAAAAGTCTATAAATCATAAATTATTTCCAACGCAGGCTGTATCTGTATTTTCTGTTAACCAAGGGAGGGATGACACAATTGTATCGTTGCTCCTTGTGTTCTTATTCCCCGATGCTTTTACACCCATAGAATTGATGTCCCACTAACAGGAATCTATAAGAGGGAAGGGTATAAAAACAACGTGGACGTACCGATGTTGGTACGTCCACGTTGTTGGGGTGTGTTTGTTGCTTGTTGGAAAGGTTAGTCCTCTTCTTGGGGATGAAGGGCGTTACTTCTTGAGGGTTGGCTGTTCAGGGGCTTCTTCCTCCTGAGTTTCATTCTTTTCGATAGCGCTTTCCTCTTCCTTGCTCTCAAATTCAGTGATGCCGTTAGCAGTGAGGATGTTGTACCATGAGAGGACTTTGCGCATGTCGCTGACACGCACGCGGTCGGTGTCATAGTTGGGGAGCACTTTGGTGAAGAAAGCGATGATGTCGTCTTGTGAAGCTTTCTTGGGTGAGATGTCGAGAGGCTTGTCACCATAGTTCTGCTTGATGGACTCGAAAACAGAGGCGAGAGACACTTCGCTGTCGTCGTTGGTGTAGATAGAGATGTCGCCGAGCGACACAACACGGTCTGCTCCGAAAGCTGGAATGCGCTTCTTCTGTTCATCGATGGTCTCGACGATGAGGCTCTTGTTGCCTTGTGAGACGAGCTTGTAAAGCCCTGGTTTGCCAGAGATGGCAAGGATTTTCTTAATCATAGTTCTTATTCTGTTGTTTATTTGTTGTTTGAAGTGATTGTAGTGTTTGACGTGAAAGAGGTTCTCGACCGTGTGCCGTAAGCTAAACGTTGTCTTTCACTTTTTTCAAGAGTTGGTTGAGTTGCAGGCTAAGGTCTGTAGTTTCGTTGTTGAGGATACAGAAGTCGGCAAGGCGGCACTTCTCTTCTTCGTCCATCTGCTGTGCCATGCGTGCTTGGATTTGCTCGGGGGTGGTGTGGTCTCGCAGGGTGGCTCGTTGAAGCCTCAAGCGGAGTGGGGCATAGACTTCGACAGTGAAATCGACGGTGTCCTGAAAGCCCGTTTCAAAGAGGAGGGCACACTCTTGGCCGACGATGGGCGCGTTTTGTTGCGCTGCCCACTGAAGGAAGTCTTGCTTGACGACGGGATGGACGATGGTGTTCACTTTCGCGGCATGGTCTTCGTTCGCGAAGAGGTAAGCGGCGATGAGAGGCTTGTTAAGTTCATTGCCGATGTACGCATCGCTACCGAGGAGTTGGATAATCTGTTGGCGGATGTGGACATTTTGGGTCATGAGACGCTTGGCTTCATCGTCGCAATGATAGACGGGGATGCCACGCTGTTTGAGCAATTTGCAAATGTAGGTCTTGCCGCTGCCGATGCCTCCTGTGATGCCAAGTTTCTTCACGTCTGCTGTAGGTGTTGACCGCAATTGTTGTCACTCTGCGGTTTGTTCGATGATATATTCAACGGACTCAGGCATGCGCAGATGGCGTATGTTCTCAGGAGTTTGGCGCAGGTGGAGCTTGCATCGCGATGTGCCTGGCTGGGCTTCCTTGTAGTCAATGGCTATGAGGAAGTCCTGTGGGGTAATGTCTTCATACAGCGTGGAGCTGACGAGGAACGTTACTTCGACTTTCTGTGGGAATGTGCGCATAATCTTGTTGGCGGGCACGTTTTCGCTATAGACAGGCACTTGTATAGTCTTATCAGTAAAGATATCGACACAGATACACGCCTCAATGGAGTCTGGAATGACTTTCGCTCCCTGGGGCACAAGGAGGGCGAGCTTGGTGTTGAGAGTGTCTTGTAGCTCGCCAAAGGTCATGTTCTCAGTCTTGATGCTGGTGATGCTCCCGTAAAGGTGTTCGGGTGCATAGAGGTCAACAGAGTCAGGAGTGAGGATCGTGCCACATAGGAAACGTCCGTCGGTCGTGGTTACATGACCATTGAAAACGACGGGGACACGCTTATGCTGTCCGTTGGAGTAGAAGACCGAGATGCGGTTGGGCGTGGTCGATTTGAAGGTCATGCCCATGGGCTTCACTTTCAGGGCAGCCCGCCGTAAAGTGTTGGCATCGATAGAAAGCTTGCCAGCGTTCTGAGTGATGTCTTTGAAGTTGATAACGAGTGCCTGATTTTCGTTCTTCATGAACTTATAGTAGAAGGCGTTCCAGCCTTTTCCCGAGCAGATGACATTCACGTCGCTGGGCATCTCACTGGTATAAACAAGGTTGCGTGGCAAATCCTCTATCACCAGCTTGTAGGTCAGCGTCACCTCTGTCATCTCTTTGATGGCTTGCATGAACCAAAAGACGATAGAGATGGCGAGGAACATCAGATACACACCAAAATTGCGGTTGATTTTTATCAGCCGCAAACGTCGGAGTATTACCTTCGCAAAGTCCATAGGAAGAAGGCTTTACGCCTGTGGTGCCTGTTGGCTGCCGTTGGCATAGACGAAGTTACGATCAATCTGAATCGTCACGCCTTTGGCTATCTCGATAGTAAGGTAGGGCTGACCTTCATTGAGCGACTTCACTGTGCCGTACACACCGCTTGCGGTGACCACCTGGCTGCCGACAGCAAGGCTCTTGCGGAAGTTCTCGATTTCCTTCTGGCGTTTCCGCTGAGGTCTAATCATGAAGAAGTAGATGATAGCGAACATGGCGACGAGCATGATTATCATGCCCCAGTCGAGACCTCCTCCTTGTGGAGTAGCTGCTGCAATGATGTAGTTGAACATAGTCATAATTTACTAATTGGTTTTATTGAGGTATTTGTATTCTGTTTATACTTTCGTGAGGATATTCTCCTGTTTGAGCATCTTGGCAACGGAGTCAATAATGCCGTTCACATATCCGCTACTCTTGGGAGTGCTGTACCACTTAGCAATCTCCACATATTCGTTGATGGTAACGGAAACAGGTATTTGTGGGAAGCTGAGCAGCTCGGCAATGGCTACCTGCATAATGATGACATCCATGTAGGCCAGACGGCTAAACTCCCAGTTCTTGACACATTTGCCAATGAGGGAACGATAGTACTCGTCGTTGTTGATAGCACGGCGGAACAGGCGGATGGCGAAATCTTGGTCTTCAATGTCCTTGTATTCAGGCACAAGTTCTTGATTGGCGCCATTCTCTGGTACGAAACGCTTAATTGTCTTCAGCACGAATGTGTCCACAATTTCGCGGTCGTCGTTCCAATAGAGGCTTTGTTCTTCGAGGATGTCGTCGATGCGCTCGTCCTTCATGATGATGTTCTTGTAAATCTTACGCCACACTTCACGGTCGTCATTATAAGTCACCTTGTCCCTCTTCATGTAGTCGTCATAGATGTCGCTCTGCACAATATCAGCATACAGTTTCTTTATGTAGCCGAGCTCCTCGTTCCATGACTTCTTTTTCGTCTTCACAAAGTCCTGCAGTTGCTTGTTGATTTCCAACTGTGCCGTGAAACGATTATCTGCAAAACGATGGCTCACCGTCTGATTGATGTGCCCCACTTTATTGAGCTGCTCTTTCTGCTCCACATCTTGGAGGGCATAGCGCGACACGCTCACGATGAGGAGCAGCATGTAGTTGTAGAGGTCGTAAGCCTTGGCGAGGCTGAACAAGAGTTCTTTCTCAGCTGTATCAATGCTTTTCCCGCCATTTTGATAGAAAGCGTACATCAGTTGTACAATTTTCAGGCGGATAAGGGTACGGTTAATCATTTCTCCAAAAACTCTTTATTGTGTGTTCTTAATATATAAATGTGATAAAAGGTCTGGGTCTTATGCCCTAATGTCCCACGACTTTGTGGGCTTTGGACATTTTGACTGCAAATGTAGCGATTTTCTTTGAAAAAACAGCTTTTTTGAGGGAATGATTACTTGAAAACAAAAAAAAGGCACGAAAATCTTGTGTGAACGAAAAAAAAACGACACTTTTGTCGAAAAATTACAAAAGGGACATTAACAAAAAGACTGATTTATGAGCGAAACAGACAAAGACCTCGTTTTCTCGGAGGGTGTCAAGGCTGGCAAGCGCATCTACTATTTTGATGTGAAGCAGAGCAGAAACGGTGACAGGTACATTGCCATCACTGAGAGTAAGAAAATCAATGAGGGAACTCCAGAGAATCCTCGTTTCGTGNTCCAGANGCATAAGTTGTTTTTGTACANGGAAGACTACGAGANGTTTGTTGNCGCTTTGAATAGAATGCTTGATGTAGCCAAGGGCGTCGTGTCTGTGGAAGAGGCACAGTTGGCAAAGGCACAGCGTGAAGCTGCTTATGCGAGAGAANAAACCGCAGAANAGCCTCAAAGCTCCGTGGCTGCAGAGGGCGAAGAGAAGTCAGAAAAGAAGAGTTTCTTGGACAAAGTGAAAGACATCTTTTGATGCACGCATGAAGGCTTTCCTGTTCTCCGATGGAGCGGGAAAGCCTTCTTTCTTTTCTCTAAAGGGCAGAATCCATATTGCAAGAGTAAAAAAACAAGGAAAAACTTTTGCTGACTCTGGCAAAAGCCGTACCTTTGTGCCGCTTTTTTGAGCAACACATTCGCCTCGCCTCGTGCGGAGGCACTCGTGTGATGGCAAAATTAAGCACAGCGAAAGCCGTATAGCAAGGCATGAGCCTTGTGTGTGGCTTTTAACGGAAAACTTAATTTATAGTAACACAAAAAACATTTCAAAATGAAAGAAATTACCATCAATGCACAGACTCGTACAGAGTATGGCAAGAAGGCAAGCAAGGAGCTTCGCCGCGCAGGTCAGATTCCTGCTGTGTTTTACGGAGTAGAGAAGGACGAGAACGGTCAGCCAGTAGCAAAGGCTATTCAGGTTTCAGAAAAGGAGCTTGCAAAGTTGCTCTACACTCCTAATGTTTACATCGTGAACCTCATGGTAGATGGCAAGGCTGTGAAGGCTGTGTTGAAGGATTTGCAGTGCGACTTCGTTACTGACCGTCCTGTACACGTTGACTTCTACCAGATTACAGAAGACAAGCCTCTCGTGTTCGAGATTCCTGTCAAACTCAACGGTCTTGCAGAAGGTGTTCGTGCCGGTGGTAAGCTTGCTCTCAACGTTCGTAAGCTCGCTGTGAAGGCACTCTACACTCAGTTCCCTGACACGCTCGACATTGATGTGACCAACCTCGGTCTTGGCAAGTCGATGAAGGTGGGTGCTCTCTCTTACGAAGGTCTTGAAATCATCACTTCTAAGGAAGTGGTTGTTTGCGCTGTTCGTATGACTCGTGCCGCACGTGCTGCACAGGCAGAAGCAAGCAAGTAAGCAAGTCCGTTTAGGCAGAAACTACACAGTACAAGAGGGTGCGCCAACCGTCGTCAGACACAGGTGCATCCTCTTTTCTTATTCCCCACTTTCATAATATGTGGCTTTTTGATTGGTTTCACAAGAAAGAGGCTGAAACTACCGACAATCGTATGAAGTATTTAATCGTAGGCTTAGGCAACATCGGCGACGAGTATGTGGGCACACGCCACAATATCGGCTTCCGCACGGTAGATGCCTTTGCCAAGAAACAAGGAGCGGAGTGGGCTGACAAACGCTATGGCGCCATTGCCAAGGCGCGTGTGAAGAATGCCGAACTGACGCTTCTCAAGCCTTCCACCTATATGAATCTCTCCGGTCAGGCAGTCCGTTATTGGGCACAGCAGGAGAAAATCCCCGTGGAGAACATTCTCGTCATCGTCGATGACCTGAGTCTCCCCGTTGGCAAGATTCGTCTGCGCGGCAATGGCAGCGCAGGTGGACATAACGGTTTGAAAAACATTGAATCGTGCATGATGACGCAGAACTATGCCCGCATCAAGTTCGGCATAGGCAACGACTTCCCCAAGGGTGCGCAAGTCGATTTCGTGTTGGGGCGGTTCAGCGACGAAGACAACAAAATCATTGAGGAAAAGCTGGAATATGTGGGCGAGGCCATCAAGAGCTTCTGTCTGCAAGGGCTTGACCGCACGATGAATCAGTATAATAAGAAGTGAGAGGTGAGGGGTGAGAAGTGAGAGGNATCCCTGTCAAGCAAGGTCGCGCCTCTCACCTCTCACCCCTCACGCTTTTTTCACCCCTAAAATGAATACACAATGNAAGCAAGACTCGACAAATGGTTGTGGGCGGCACGCATCTTCAAGACGCGCTCCATTGCCGCCGATGCCTGCAAGAACGGGCGCATCACGATGGTAGGCGTGAAGCAGAAAGCCTCCAAGATGATTAAGGAAGGCGACATCATCGAAGTGCGTAAGCCCCCTGTCACATACTCTTTCAAGGTGCTCAAAGCCATCCAAAACCGTGTGGGAGCTAAACTCGTGCCCGAGGTGTTGGAGAATGTGACCGCTAAAGAACAGCTTGAAATCCTCGAGATGAATCGCATCAGCGGTTTTGTCGGGAGGGCGCGTGGCACAGGGCGTCCCACCAAGAAAGAACGCCGCGAACTGGATGATTTTGTCCAGCCAGCCTTCTTTGGTGACTTCGATTTCGACTTTGATGATGAAGATGACGAAGAGGGAATGGACGAGTCATTGTATGATTGATGAATCATTGTTTGTGAGTTAGGAAGTATGGTTCGTCAATTAGCGTAAGTTCGTCTCCCCTCAAATACCCCCTCAAAATCGATGTCCTCGACATCGACCAATCGGNGTCCCCGACATCGGTCAACCGATGTCGGGGACTCCGATNTANNGGCTATG
>WFMB01000029.1 GCA_009177185.1 Bacteroidales bacterium | reverse complement strand
TGACACCACCTGAATACTTGCCTTCAAGGGCTTTCTGACCTTTGCCTCGATGGAATCGTTCCTTTTTCTCAACGATTTCCTGCTCGGCAAAGCATCCAAAGATAGAGAACACCAAAGAACCCATGGTGTCGAACTTGTTTCTCTCAGGCTCTTCCAAAAGCGAGAAAGATGGCTTGACACACTTTAACTGGACCTTGTTGTCCCTAAAAACCTTATCTCTGACAGAATACAAGGTCATTGGGTCACGAGACAAACGAGACAACTCAAAGATATAAACACAGTCCACATCATTGTTCTCAATGACAGATTTCAGTTCATTAAGACCTTCTCGTTCTGCTTCTTTGAGTTCCACACTGCTTTCCTTTTTAGCGATGACAATAATATCGCTATCTTTATAACCATCCACGAAAGCGGTTCGCTTTAGAGACTCGATTTGTGACTCTAAAGTTTGTTTTTCCGTCGAAACACGTACAAATAAAACAGCTTTCTTCATATCAATAATACAATGTGTATCTTAAATCACTCTTCGAAATAACCGATTCCGAGTGTAAAGTTACTGATTTTTTTGTAATTATANTATGAAGCGTACAAAAAANTTACGGGTGTACTATTAGGAGACTTGATATTCTATGCGGTCCATGAGCGGTCCGCTGACTTTGTTGATGTAGCGTTGGATTTGAGACGGGGTGCAGACGCAGTTGCGGGTGGGATGATGGTGGTAGCCACAGGGGCAGGGGTTCATCGATGCTACGAGCATGAAGGAGCAGGGGAGGGTGAGGTTGTAGCGGGAACGGGAGATGGTGATGGTGCGGTCTTCGAGAGGCTGGCGCAGGGTTTCGAGCACGGAACGGCTGAACTCTGGAAGCTCGTCGAGGAAGAGAACGCCGTTGTGTGCCAAGCAGATTTCGCCTGGCATAAAGGTGTTGCCGCCACCGACAAGTGCCACGTCGGAAACGGTGTGGTGGGGCGAACGGAAGGGACGCTGGCTGATGAGTGATGTCTCTTTCCCGATTTTTCCTGCAATGGAGTGTATCTGTGTGGTTTCGAGGCTTTCGCTCAGGGTGAGGGGTGGGAGGATTGAGGGCAGACGCTTTGCCATCATGGATTTGCCGCAACCTGGCGAACCGACAAGGATGATGTTGTGCCCTCCTGCTGCTGCCACCTCGAAAGCGCGTTTGACGTTTTCTTGACCTTTCACCTCGTCGAAATCATAGGGGAAGGTGTATTGCTGTGCGTAGAACTCCTCTCGGGTGTTGACAAGAGTGGGTTGAAGCTGATGCTGCCCGTTGAAGTGGGCGATGATGTCGTTGAGGTGTCGGATGCCATAAATGGTGAGGTTGTTCACCACTGCGGCTTCACGGGCATTGTCTTCGGGCACGAAAAGTGCCTTGTAGCCGAGTTCTCTGGCTTTGATGGAGATGGGCAGGATGCCTTTGACGGGCAGGACGTTGCCGTCCAACCCGAGTTCCCCGACGAACATGTATTGGTCGGGCTGTGGGATGGTGAGGAAATGGTAGGACAGGAGGACTGCGATGGCAATGGGGAGGTCGAAGCTTGCCCCTTCCTTGCGGATGTCGGCAGGGGAGAGGTTGATGACGAGAGAGTTGCCAGGCGTTTTGTAGCCGTTGGTGCGCAGGGCTGAGAGGATGCGGTCTTGGCTTTCGCGCACGGCTCCGTTGGGCAGACCGACGATGGTGCATCTCTGGAAGCGTCCGTCGTCGAAGTTATCGACTTCGACGGTGACGGGCAAGGCACTGAGTCCTTGCAGGGCCGCTGTATGTGTTTTGGCGAGCACGGGTGTTAATGAATAAATGGAGGGTGAAGTTATTTGAGGTGCTTCTGGAGCATTTTGTCGAGTTGGGAGGGGTTGTCGGTATGGTCGATGACCGTGTGGTGGCGGTCGGTGAGCAGGATGAGGGGGATGGTGGTGATGCCGAGTTTCTTGATGGTGGGCGACTCGAAATTGAGCCCGTCGGAGGTGTGGAGGATGGGACGGAGGGAGTCGCGGCGCACGGCTTCTTGCCAAGTGCGCTGTTCTACGTCGAGCGACAGGGTGACGATGCGGAGCTTGTGNTGCTCTTTGTGTTGGTCGGNGGTGCGTCCGAGNTTCCACAGGAAGTCATAGCCTCCGGGCATCCATGTGGCCCAGAAAGCTATGAGGGTGTAAGGTTCGGACGAATTGTTCCATAGCGAGGTGTGCGTGCCGTCGGGACGGGTTAGCGTGAGGTTGGGCAGTTTCTTCCCGATGGCGCGGCGTTGGGTTTGGTTGATTTGTGCTTGGAGGTTGAGGAGGTAGTGGTTGTGTGGATGGTGGGGTTTGAGAACTTTGAGGAGCTTGTTGAGTTCCTTGGTGCTGACGGTCTCTTCCTGCACGAAGTGGCGGTCGAAGAGATAGATGGAGACGGGGGATTTGGGATGGTCGATGATGTAGGCACGAGCCTCGGCTGTGCGTGCTGTGGGACTGAGGCTGTAGGTGTCGGCGTGGAACTGGGTGAGGGATTCGTTGGCTTCGTTGCCGCTGACGGCATAGTGGCGGAGGTCGTTGGCAGCAGCTTCATAGGTGAGGTCGTCGCCAGGACCGATGAAGATGACTTGTTCNATGCCGTTGGGGAAGATGAGGNAGTAAGGGGTGAGCTGGTTGGTCTCGCCCCGATAGNGGAAAGAGCCGNTCTGGATGGTANGGGTGTCTATGCGAGCATGAGCGGCAGAGAGGTTGTAGAGATAGAGTTCACCGACCTGCATGTCGGCGATGTGTCCGCGAAGACGAAAAGCATCACCGCTGGGGCCACAGGCTGCGAGGAGCAGCACTATGGTTCCGAGGGTGATGGTGCGGAGGAATCGGCAATAGCCTGTTGGTAATTGCCGATGATTGCCATTCAGTATGCTTGTCATTCGCTATTTGTTGTAGTCGGAAAACTCGGCATCGTTGGCGGCACGCTGAGCAAGGGTGGGGTCAAGGGCAATGGCCTTGGCGAGGTGCTCTTTGATGTCGGCTGGCTGCTGCATGCGTGCGGCAAGGATGGCGCGGAGGTAGTGGGTGGTAGCATCGGGGTTCTTGATGTTGGCAAGGGTCTTGCTGGCATCAGCGTAGTCTTGTGAGAGGATGTAGGCAAGGGCGGCACTGTTGTTGACCGACTTAGCGAACTTGGCACTGCCTTGGTTGTATTTGCCTTGGGCTACGTAGAGATGACCGAGGGCTTCCTCAAAGTTGTTGGCACCCACGCCTTTAGCGATGTACATTTCCGCGTCCTTGAACTGTCCGTTCTGAAGGGCGAGCATACCGAGGTTAGTATTAGGTTCGGGGGCATTGGCGTCGATGCTGAGGGCTTGACGGAGGTAACGTTGTGCGCTGTCGTTGTCGCCTTGTTGCATGGCGAGCATGCCGAGGTTGTTGTAGGCGCNGTAGNTGTTGGGGNAGTACTTNGTGGCGTNGATGAGGATGGACTGCTTCTGANTGTCGGAGTTGACGAGTACGTTGGCTGCATAGAGAAGCTCCTCAAGACTGAGCTTGGCGGGGTCGGTGTCAACAAGGGCGAGGATTTCATCGTCGCTACGACCAATCACGTCGTAGTTGATAATCATGCGGGCGCGACGGAGTTCGGGAAGAACGGCATCGGCAAGCTCTTTGTAGACAAGGGCCACATTGCGGATTTCACGCTCGCGCTGCTCTGGGTCTTCATACATGGAGAGGACACGGAGGATGAGGTCTTTGTCGGGCAGGTTGGAGGCGGTGACGAGGGCTTGGAAGCCTTCCCAGTCTTCGGCCGTGAACTTGGTATCGACGTTGGTGGTGAGTTNCTGCTGNTNGAGCTGTTGGTTTACATAGTTTTCAGAGACCGAAGANCGTTTCTCTGCAAGCTTCTCGTTGAGGGCGTATGCACCATCGGGTGAGGCGTATGCACTGACTTCGATGTTGTTGAGAACGAGGCTCTCTTCATCATTCTTGATGTTTTTGAGGGTCTTGATGAAGTCCTGAATGGTTTGGCTGTTAAGCTCACTGCCGCGGAGGTTGGCTTGTCCAATCAGGAACTTGACGGCTGCCTCCTGCTTTTGGTTGATGATGCGCTGGAAGTTGTCGGGGGCAAGACCGAAGTTAGCGGTCTTGGCAGTGCGGATAATGAGAGCCGCGGTGTGTTGNGTTCCGTAGCNTATCTTGACGGTGGGCATCTTGAGGNCTTTGTTGCCTTTGTGNGCGGTGAACTGCATGAAGAGTTCGCTCTTTTCCATGCCTTCTTGGAAGGGAACACAGAAGCGCATAGTGGCATGCCCTCCGTTCTTGTAGGAGATAATCGTGTTATTGGCTTCAACTTTCTCGCCTTGCAGGGTGAAGGACTCGCCAGCAGCGGCACCACCGTTCCACTTGAGAACTGGGGTACAAGCTACGATTGCTTTCTTGGGCATGACTTTTGTGGGCACATTGATGCTGATGGTTGCGGGCACTTCGCCTGCCACATACTCAAGGGGTGTGGGCGACACGGCAAAGTTCTCGGATACGAATGCTTTCTGCTTTCCACAGCTTGTAAGCAGCACCACTGCCACAGCTGATAAGAGACTGATAGTTTGTTTCATTGTTGTATGTTCTTTATTTTCTAATTCTTTAATTTCTTTTTAGTTAGGTAGCGTACTGGATACCATACAGAGAGGAAACCGACGACGACGACCGTGAGGAGGATGATGAGAATGTCGGTGGGGTGTACGCTGACAGGATAGGCGTCGATGATGTAGCTGCCTTCGCTGTTGCCGAAACGGATGAGTCCGAATGTTTGTTGGAGCCAGCAGAGAAGGAGACCGATGGTGATGCCGATGAGCGCGCCGATAAGGCATATCATGCGACCTTCTATCATGAAGATACTGCGAATCTGGTGCTGAGTGGCACCAAGGTTATGGAGTGTGGCGGCATCTTGTTTCTTGTCGATGATGAGCATGGAGAGAGAGCCTACGATGTTGAAGCAGGCGATGAGGAGAATGAAGGTGAGGAAGATGTAGGAGATGAGCTTCTCTATCTGCATGATTTTGAAGGTCTCTTCCTGCTGTTCATAGCGGTCCAGCACTTGATAGCGAGCACCGAGCTGAGTCTGTAAACGAGCCTTGACTCGTTGCAGGTCCGCACCAGGGCGGAGGCGCATCTCTATGGCTGAAACTAAGTTCGGTCGCTCGAAGAGTCGGCGGGCAAAGGGGAGGTTGGTGATGACGTATTGTGAGTCGTATTTGTTTTGCTTGACCATGAAGCCTACGCGAGGGGAGAAGAGTTCCTCTTGGTTGAGGCTTTGGCGAGGGTCGTTAAGGTNTATGCGTTCGCCTTTGCGANGNGCATAGACTTGAATGGGGTCGNAGAAGTCTGTGGCGAGACCGAGCTGAAGGAGCAGATTGGAACCGAGGATGCCATAGTCAATGACATCGGCATGGAGTTCAAAGACACCGTCGCCTATCAAGATGCGGTTGATGTTTGTGAGTTCTGCAAAGCTGTCCTCCACGCCTTTGATGGTAGCCATCACTTGGCGGTTGTTAATCATGAGGAGGGCGTGGTCTTCGAGTGTTTCGGACAGAACTGCGACATCAGGGTCTGTGCGCAGAGCTTGGAGTTCTTTTGTATCCGCCTTCATGAACTTGCCTTCAATGGGTATGACCTTCAACTGCGGGTCGAAGGAGGTGAAGAGTCCTGCCACCATATCCTGAAAACCATTGAAGACAGAGAGGATGCACACTAATGCAGCCGTGGCAATAGCTACACCACAAACGGACACGCCAGAGATGATGTTGATGGCGTGGTGCGACTTCTTGGAGAGAAGATAACGGGCGGCAATGTGGAAAGGAAAGTTCAACTTGTTGAGTTTTAAAAAGAAGTGAGTCGATTACTGTTGAAGAAGCCTATCGATGTTGTCAACATAGTCGAGAGAGTCATCGAGGAAGAACTTGAGTTCAGGAATGATGCGGAGCTGGTGACGCTCCAGTTTGCCCAGTTCAAAGCGAATCTCTGCGGCGTGGTCGTTCACATTCTGCAGCACTTCCTGCGCTTTCNCCGAGGGGAAAATGCTTAAATAGGCTNTAGCCANACTGAGGTCANGGCTGATGNGAACGNCGCNGACGCTGACAAGGAGGTTCTTGGTNTGGCGGGTTTGTGCTTGAAAGATGCCCGCGAGGTCTTTCTGAATGAGACGGGCGATTTTATTCTGTCTTGTTGTTTCCATTGAACTGTTTTTGAGTTGTTTGTAAAAGGGTCTTTTATATCTTGTGGATGATGGTGAGACCGTCGCGGAGCGGAAGGATGACTTTCTCGACACGGGTGTCGGTAGCAACGAGGTCATTGAAGCGACGGATGCCTTCGGTCTGCGCATCGTGTGACGATTCATCTACTACATGACCATCCCACAGGGTATTGTCCGCCAAGATGTAGCCCCCCTTGTTGAGGTGTTCCATCACCATCTCGTAGTAATCTACATACCTGCGCTTATCGCCATCGATGAAGATTAAGTCGAATTGCAAGCCGAGCTTGGGCACCACTTCGAGCGCATCGCCGATGTGCATGGTGATGCGGTCAGCGTAAGGGGAGTTCTGAAACCAAGGGAGCGTGAAGTCCTCTTGTTCATCGTTGATTTCAATGGTGTGGAGGTGCGCCCCCTCTTCCAGTCCTTCAGCGATACAAAGCCCTGAATAGCCGCTATAAGTGCCAATCTCGAGCACCAATTTGGGACGAATCATCTCCACCAGCATTTTCAGCAAGCGTCCCTGCAAATGCCCACTCGCCATCCGTCCGTAGAGCAGATGGAGCTGGGTGGCTCTCCATAGTCGGTGCAGGTAGTCGCTCTCCTGGTCGATATGGCTCAGGATGTACTCGTCTATGCGTTCAGTTTCTGTCATAGTTCTTCAATGCCTCCACTGCCAGTCGGTAGCTGTCCAGTCCGAAACCACAGATGACGCCTGCGCAGGCGCAGCTAATCATGGAATGGTGGCGGAACTCCTCGCGCTGATGCACATTGGAGATATGTACCTCCACCACAGGTGTCTTCACCCCGCGGATGGCATCTTGAAGGGCAATGCTGGTATGGGTATAGGCTCCGGCGTTGAACACGATCCCGTCCCACGAGAAGCCCACCTCGTGAATCTTATTGATAAGTTCCCCTTCGATATTGGACTGGAAGTAAGATAATTCCACCTCGGGGAACTGCGCTTTGAGTTCGTCGAAATACTCCTCGAAGCCTCGGCTTCCGTAGATGCCAGGTTCGCGCTTGCCCAAAAGGTTGAGATTCGGTCCGTTGAGAATGAGTATCTTCATGTTATGTCGGTTGTCTTACAAGGTGTGACATACACATAATAATGTGTGTAAAATGCAAAATTACAACATTCCGTCGTTCGGCACAAGCTTTTCCATGTTTTTGTGCTCGTTTTGGTTGTGGTGGGTTCTAAAAATGATAAAAACCACTATCGGAACAATCCGAAGTGGTTTTGTACAAAGGCTTGATGAAGACCTGTCAGAATTGGTCTGTAATGTCAACGAGTCTTCCTTCTCTCAGCGATGCAGGGACGTCCACAATGCGCTGGTTCTCACTGCCTCGGAAACGAAGTTGGATGTTGCGTTGGACCAAGATGAAAGGACCTTCCACCAGCACATCAATTTGTTGGAGCAGAGGCAAGAAGCGTGGCTCCTGAATGATTTGTTCCCATCTATAACCCGTGTAGCACCAAATGTTGCGGTGTTGCTCCTCCTTGATGCGTTGGGCAAGCCGAGCGATAGGAGCAGGATTATAGAAAGGGTCACCTCCCGAGAAAGTGACGGGAAAATCATTATAGTCAATGATGCCGAGCAGGTCGTCTTCGCTCATGTCGCGCCCTGCTGTGGGCGACCACGATTGAGGGTTGTGGCAACCCTCGCAGTGGTGCGAGCAACCTGCAAAGTAGATGGAGGTACGAAGACCTGGACCATCCACCGACGTGCCTTCTGATATGTTCAAGATGCGGAGCATNCTCATTGATGTAAAATGTTNAATGTGGGCATCGTGTTAGCCCGCTTGTCAACTTCCTAAATACTTGCAGTAGATGCNGATNGCNGTCTCTACCATGCGGATACAGGGGCGTTTCTTGTAATACTCATCTGTGCGAGGCTCAGGGGTAGCCACAATCTTAATCTCGGGCATGGTGCCGTCAGCGCGTTGCTTGTTCAGTCCAAGCAACTCTTTGCAGATGATGGAGCCTGTCTCTGCTTTGAAGTCTGCGGCAAGGCGTTGCACCACCTCATAGTTCTGTCTTTTCAGTTCTTGGTCAGGATAGTCGCCCTTCACCTCCAGCCCTGCTAACATGAACATACCGCATGCCGTGCCGCAAGTCTCACGCATTCTGCCTATGCCGCCTCCGAACGAACCTGAGATATGGGCGGCAAATGCCTCGTCCAATCCATATCGGTCCGCGAAAGCCAGCACAACCGACTGGGCACAGTTATACCCTTGTCTGAAATAGGCAACGCCTTTGGCGACGCGCTCCTCTGTCTCTTGTTGGGTCATAAGTTTAATAAACAATCAGCGATTCTTATACATCTCCTCGTAGTACTTCTCATAGTCGCCGCTGGTGATGTTGTCCATCCACGCCTCGTTTTCTAAGTACCACTTCACCGTCTTCTCGATTCCCTCCTCGAATTGTAGGCTTGGCTCCCAGCCCAGCTCTTTTTGGAGTTTGCGCGAGTCGATGGCATAGCGGGCATCATGTCCGAGACGGTCGGTCACATAAGTGATAAGGTCGAGGTCAGCACCTTCGGGNCGACCCAGCAGACGGTCGACTGTCNTGATNACCACCNTGATGATGTCGATGTTCTTCCACTCGTTGAACCCGCCGATGTTGTACGTCTCATTCACCTTTCCATTGTGAAAGATTGTGTCGATGGCACGAGCGTGATCGACCACATAAAGCCAGTCGCGCACATTCTCGCCCTTGCCATACACGGGCAGAGGTTTGCGGTGGCGTATGTTGTTGATGAACAGCGGAATCAATTTCTCTGGGAATTGGTAAGGTCCATAGTTGTTCGAGCAGTTGGTCACAATCGTGGGCATGCCGTATGTGTCATGATAAGCCCTCACAAAGTGGTCGCTGCCCGCCTTTGATGCGCTGTAGGGAGAGTGTGGGTTGTACTTCGTGGTCTCCACGAAGAAGTCCTTGCCATAGGCGGCATGGTGTTCAGTGCTCGAAGCCGTGGTGGTGAAAGGACTCTCCACGCCCTCTGGGTGTGTCAGTTCCAGCGCGCCATACACCTCATCCGTAGAGATGTGGTAGAATCGCTTACCCTCGTACTTCTCAGGCAGGCTCTCCCAATACAGCTTGGCAGCCTGCAACAGTGAGAAGGTACCCATCACGTTCGTGCGGGCAAAAGTGAAGGGGTCTTTGATACTTCTATCCACATGGCTCTCGGCAGCCAAGTGGATGATGCCATCTACATGCTCGTCCTGCATCAGCTGGTAGAACGCATCGAAATCGCAGATGTCCATCTTCACGAACTTGTAGTTCGGTTTCTCCTCCACATCCTTCAAGTTCGCCAGATTGCCCGCGTATGTGAGTTTGTCGAGATTGATGATTTTATACTCAGGATACNTGTTCACAAACAGACGTACCACATGGCTTCCGATGAAGCCCGCGCCACCTGTGATAACAATGCTACGTTTGAAATCCATATAATTTAGTTTTGTTTTTATTTATCATCCTTAATAGACATTTCCCTTCTTTGTCCGCGTTTTTCGTTACCGCATCACGCTCTTCAACACCAGTTTGTTATAGGGGGCAATGATTAACGTCATGTCATCAGCCACATGTAGCTTCTTCTGTATGTTGTTTTTAATAGTTTCGGTACAAAGATAGGGAATTTAATGAACAATTAGCCATTTGTAACTATTCAGTACAAGTAGGTTTATAAAATTCTATCTTGCATTCATGTCTTTTTGATTCTATGTCGTAG
This sequence comes from Bacteroidales bacterium, assembly GCA_009177185.1. Classification (GTDB taxonomy): domain Bacteria; phylum Bacteroidota; class Bacteroidia; order Bacteroidales; family Bacteroidaceae; genus Minthosoma. Next base: position 73,412 of record WFMB01000029.1, on the reverse strand, counting down.
TTAATGCCAACGAGAATCATCTCATCGGTATATTGTAAAACCTTGCTTTGATATTCCTTGCGATGTATTTGTTCAATGGCGGCATCAGCAGATTTGTTGTATTTCAATTCCAGTAGAATGGCGGGTGTTGGGGTGTTTCTTCGTGGTATTAGCACAATGTCTGCAAAGCCCCTGCCTGTTGGCAGTTCTCTATGGAATATATAGTCATTCTTTGCATAATAGAATGCGAGGCTAAGCACACAAGCCAGAGAATTTTCGTTGTTGTAGCTTAGGATGCTGGTATTCTCGTCATGAGCTTTGTCCACGCAGTATGCTACAGTCTGTTCATCTCCGTCGAGCACAGCCTGAAGGATGGTTTGTGATTCATTGATAGACTCAATGACATGATGCCAATTGGTGTCTTTGATGGCGTTCACCATCTCGCCTTCCACTTCTTGGTTAGGGATGTAACATTCGCTTTTGTCCCCGTCATAAGCTAAATATCCTAAATGGATAAGTATAGTAAGTACATCGTTTTTGTTTTTGATAATTGATATGGTGTTTTGAAAACCAGTCGGGTCTATTTTACATTTTTCTCCGCCCAACATGTTAATGATGTCATCCTTGAGTCCTTCGAAATTCATCTGTACGTAAGAGGCGACAGCATCATAAGCTCCAGTGCTTGCCCAATAACTCCGACACTTTTTATTCCAAATAGCTTGTATGACGGAATGAGGGTTAAAGACTGATGGTTCGTCTCCCATCTTGTACCCATCATACCATTTCTCCATATCATAGAAGTCTGTATTGTATTTTTGGCATAGCATCTGCACCTCTTTCTTTGTAAAGCCGTAATATCCCGCCAGCTGACCTGGATTTATCATTGAGTACTCTGTGAAGTTGTTTAGTGCAGACTCTGTGTTGTATTTCTTTATAGGCAGGATACCAGTCATATAGGCTCCTGCGAATACTTGTGCGGATTGTCCTCCTTTGAACAGACGCCGCAACCAGTTTACATATTTATCTACGGCCGTTGTTTCAGTTTGAAATTCGCGGCAAATAGCATCCCACTCGTCGATGATGAAAAAGAACTGAATGTGCATGGTAGAAGTGATGCGGATAAGATAGTCCATCAAATCATCGTCTTCTTTCGTGGGCACATTCGGATAGGCTTCTTGAAGGTCGGCTGTGATTCTGTTGTTGAGCTGCCGTACAATATCGTCACTCTTGTATCGTGAAACAAAATCTGAGAGGTCAAGGAATATCGTGGGGTATTTGTTCAAGTGCTTCTCAAAGGAGGTATGGCAAGCTATCTTTAAGTCTGCGAACAAGTGTTTGGAGTCGCTTGACTGGTCATAATAGGCACAGAGCATCTTGGCTGCTATTGACTTGCCGAAACGCCGACAGCGCGAAACACAACTGAAGCAGTGCTCTGTAAAAAGTGTTTGGTTTATGATGGCAATCAGTTCAGACTTGTCCACATACTCACTATTGCGTGCACGTTGAAATCCCGAATTGCCAGCATTGATGTAAACTCCCATAGGCTTTTCCCTTTGGGCTACAAAGTTACGACTTTTTGGGGTAATTCTTTGATTATTATGGCTAAAATTTCGGTCTGTTGGACATTTGGGGTGATATACCCATATATCTTGATAGTGTCTGTATGTGTTGGGAAACAATGAAAGAGGGACGANTCCCTCNTTCATTGTNCNTNTCNTGNNATNTCAGCAGTNAANCGTCTGAGCGTNTTTGACTNNTACTGNNTCTCNATNTTGAGCGNNTCCTTCGCCAACTCTTCCTCCGTCTTCTTCGGAATGTTGATGGCAAGCACACCGTCAGCCATGTTGGCAGAGATTTTTGGCTTTTCCACGTTGTCGGGCAACGAGAAACGCTGTTCAAATTTGCTGTAGCAGAACTCCTTGCGCAGGTAGGTCTTCTTGGTGTCCTTGTCGCTGCACGCTTGCGTTTCGTTCTTCTTCTCCATGCTGATGACGATGTCGCCGTCGGTCGTCAGCTGAATCTTGAAGTCGTCTTTCGTCATGCCTGGGGCTGCCACTTCTACCTTATACCCTGTCTGGTCTTCCGACACATTGATGGCAGGGGGCGTGCCGCAATGTTTGATGGTTGACATCCAGTTGTCGTTGAATAAATCGTTGAACACTGTGGGAATCCACCCTTGGTTGCGTGTAGCATAAATAGTAGGCATCATAGTTTTGTCCTCCTTTAGTTAGTTTAGTTAAACAATTGTTTGCTTGTCTGGATGGCTTGGACCTTCCCAGCCGTTCCAGCTTCTGCTTCTCATGAAGGGCAAATTTTGTACCTAACTGCCACTTTGTCAAGGCTTTTATACTTCCTTAAACCTTCGTGGCACCCAATTAAATTCTCTTAAATGTTGGCACGGAAAGTGGCTGACGTTTTGGCAGGGAGGTCTGCCCTTCTTGCTTGGGCAATCGTGCCGTCGGGTCGCCATCTTAGGCAATCGGTGGGCGGACATTTTCCTGCACGGGGAAGGAAAACTTTCCTGCACCGTGCAGGACGATTTTCCTTCCCCGTGCAGGAAAAAGACCGTTCAGTGTGAGGGTCTGTTGCCGATGCTGGTGCTTAAAGGTTGGTTGATAGGAACTTCGCAGGTGGTGGCTTTTTTCGTTTGCTAACCGAAAGAAAAGTAGGCTTTCCTTTGATTTTGTACTTGCTTATCCTTACCTTTGCACCCATGAAAATGGCGGTAAGGAACGCTATCCTTTAACTCTTCAATTCTAAGTGGATTATGGCTAATTTTATCGAGAAAACATTGGAATCTGGCGAACAGGTCATCTTCAAGGGACGGCTGCATTGGTCGTATCATTTCCGCTACACGGTGTGGGGACTGCTGTTCATGCTGCCGAGTGTGGTCGGCATGGTCTTCATGGCTCTGTTTTCCTATGATGAGTATAGTGTGGAGGCTGCCAACGGAGACCGCAGCTGGCTCTGNNGGCTCTGNGGCATGNGNTGTCTGGTGGGCGTGGGACTGATTGCCTACGGCTATCTCATCCGTAGTCGCACGGAGTTTGCCATCACCAACCATCGGTTTGTGCAGAAGGATGGCATCTTCAGCATCAAGATGACGGAGATTCCCCTCTTCAAGATTGAGACGGTGAACTTCTACCAGACGTTCATGGAGCGTATTCTCAACACGGGTGCCATTGAGCTGGTGGGGAGCGGCGGCACGACACACAAGGTGGAGTTTGTGCAGAACCCTTATCAGGTGCGTAACTTCATTGCCACGCAGATGAAGCAGCAGGAGCAACGCACCGAGGAACCAGTGGCAGGATGCGACGCATAGGGCTGCTTTCTGACACGCATGGCTGTTGGGACGAACGCTATGCAAAGCATTTCAAGGACTGCGATGAAATTTGGCACGCGGGCGACATCGGCACCATGGAGGTGGCTGCCCGACTGGCTGAAGTCGCTCCGTTGCGTGCGGTGTATGGCAACATCGACTGCGGCGATGTCCGCATCCGATTCCCTGAGACCTATCGGTGGAAGTGTGAGGAGGTGGATGTGCTGATGAAGCACATTGGGGGATATCCAGGCAAGTACGATGCCAGCATACGACGCACCCTCTATGCCAAACCTCCTCAGCTGTTTATCTCGGGGCATTCGCACCTCCTGCGTGTGATGCACGACCCCACTATCGGATGCCTGCACATCAATCCTGGTGCGGCAGGCAGGTATGGCTTCCACGCGGTGCGCACATTAGTTCGGTTTGTCATCGACGGCAAGGAGATTAAAGATTTGGAGGTCATAGAGTTGAATGATTCCACCTATCAATAAAAATCCGCTGCACGAGTGTGCAGCGGATTGATTTTTCTTGGGTTCATGCGCCCTTTTGTATGGCGAGCATGAACAAGGTCTTATATGGTGTTTTCTTATGACATCGGTGATGCCGTGGGCGATGAAGCGATAGCGTTCAGGGCCTGTTCAAAACTCTTCTTAAAGTAGAAGCCGCTGTTGAGCTTGTCCTTCATCGCCAAGGCAGCTTGTCGGTATTGTGCGTATGCTTCGGGCGTGATGCTGTTCAGCTTCTCAGGCAATTCGCGCAGGGAGTGTACGGCGATGCCGAGGTGGTTGCTGAGGATGAAGGGAGCCATAGCCGATTCGTTCCACACGATGACGGGCAGACCTGCACGCAGGTAGAAAGAAGTCTTGTGGGGATTGTTGATGCGGAGATAAGAACCCCAAATGCCTGAACAGCCGTCGATGGTGTCACCGTCCCACACAAGTCCCCAGTCAGCGGTGGTGGTGCGGATAAACTCGTCAGACGGAATGCGTCCGTGGTAGGTGGAGTTGCGCCATTCGTTGTCGGTTCCAGGGATAAGCCCCGAGCCGTAGAGGTCGAAATGGCAGCAGTGTCGCCCGTCGTTCAGCACCTTGTCAATCTGATAAATAAAGGCGCACTTGCGGCGGCTGATGCCCCCTGCAAAGGTGATGGTGGGTGTGGCGTTGGGCTGGTGAGGCATTGGCTGTTCGGGCGAGAGATAGTCGAAGATGTCGAGGTCGATCATAGGCACTTGGCAGCCGTGCTCTTTGAGCCACTGGTTCATGTTGGGGTTATGGACGATGAGTGCGTCGGTGTGTGAGAGCCGCTTGATTTCCTGCTGGGCGGTCAGTTTACGCCGACGAAACGTGCCGAGGTCGTGGATGAGGGTGATGGTCTTTGCACCCTTCCAATGAGCGATGTGGCACTGGATGACGTAGAACTTCTTGAAGGGATATTGGATGAGCAGCACGTCGTTCTTGTGGAGCTTGAACAGCAGGTTGGCCATGCTGAAGAGTTTGCGGAAGTAGGTGCCGACTTTGCCCTTCCATGTTCCGACAGCCAGGTCGCGGAAGTGCATCTGCTTCATGAGTTCGTCGATGTGACGTTTCGCCGTGTTGGGCGAGTCCATGCTGATGTAACTATTCATCTGGTTTTAGGGTTTCCGACTCAGATGAGTACGGTGTCTTTTTGTTGATAGAAGTCACTAATGACAGCGACGATAGCGCTGGAAAGGGTGTCGTCGATGTAGCTGCTCAGCGGTGTGCCTGTCTGGATGGCTTTCATGAACGAGACGAGTTCGTAGCGGAGACCTTCGCCGTCGAGCTGGTAGAAGTAGCGGCGGTTGTTGGTGGGGTTCTCATAGCGCACTTCAAAGTAGTCGGTCTTCCACCAAGGGGCAGGCACGTAGATGTAGCCTTTGGTGCCCGACACGAGCAGCTCGCCTTCTGACTTTACGCCTTGTCCCACTTTCATGGAGGCTACGGCGTGGGGATAGAGGAAGGAAATCTTGGTGAAGGTGTCGAAGTCGGTTGTGCCTTCCATCAGGTGGGTGGCGATGGTCTTGCTGTTATAGTCGGTGCCGAGCAGCTGGAAGATGGGGAGGAGTCCTGTGGGTCCCCATGCGCTGATGCTGTTCCAGATGAGGTTGAGGTCGTTCTCTGTAGCTGTGGCGAGGTCAGCCATGCTGGTGCAGGTGGAATCGACGGAGACAATCTGACCGATGATGCCGCTTTTTGCCAAGAGCACCAGACGGGAGTAGGCGGTGGAGAACGCCGTCTTGAGCGAGTCTGCCAAGATGCAGTGCTGTTGGCTTGCCAAGTCTCTTAGCTCCTTAAGCTGCTCGGGGCGGATAGTGATGGGGGATTCGCACAGCACATGCTTGCCGCACGACAGGGCTTGCTTGACGTGCTGGTAGTGCAGGCGTGGGTTGGAGATAATGTAGAGTGCATCACTCTGGGCAATCAGGGTGTCGAGTTGCTCCATAGGCAGCACTTTCTGCCGTAAGGTCTCAGAAAGACGGGTGCTGTTGGCGGTACACACACCGCTGATTTGAAGACCGTTCACATAATGGCTTTCGTGTTCCACCTTGTTGAGGATGGGCGACTCGCCCACCAAGCCCAATCGGAGGGCGTGGCTTTCGGCGCGCAGTTCGGTGCTGGAAATTCCTTGGGTGCGTTCGAGATAGACCACTTTGCAGTATTCTTTCAGGTAGTCGAACTTGCCTTGCCAGTCGCTGCCGATGGTGAAGATATCGACACCCAAGCGACGGATGTCGTCGATTTTCTGCCCTTCATACTCCTCCACGATAATCTCGTCGGCAATACCTGTGGCGCGGACACCTTCAATGCGTTCCATGAGGGATTGCTGCACATTCAGCTTGCCTCGGGCTTGGTCGAAACTGTCGGCTGTCACACCCACGATGAGGTAGTCGCCTAATGCTTTGGCGCGTTCCAAGAGACGGATGTGACCGTAGTGCAGCAGGTCGTAAGTGCCGTATGTGATTACTTTCTTCATCCTAACAATCCTCGTTTCTCCATGTCTTTCATGGCGGCTATCAGTGTGGTGTTGTCGGCAGGTGTGAGTGCGCCGATGTGACCTACACGGAAAACCTTGTCGCGCAGTGTGCCGCCGTTGGGGCAAATCCATATCTGATACTCATCTTTCAGCGTTGTAAAGATGTCGTAGGCGGACACTTTTGTGGGGTGCAGCGAGGTGACGGCATTGGAGGGTGACTGGCTGAACTGGTCGAAGGGAAGGTCGGCGACTTTCTGACGGAAGTCGGCTGCCAACGCTTGCACACGCTTGATTTCATGTTCAGCACCACCTGCTGTGTCGATGTCGCGCAGCCGCTGGTTGATTTGCAACAGGGTTCCCACGGCAGGGGTGAAAGGGGTCTGTCCGCGTTCTGCATTCTTGAGGGCGCTCTTCAGGTCCAGATAGAGGCAACGGGTTTCGGATTGGGCTACACGCTCTAAGGCTCGTGGCGACAGCGCGATGAGCGAGATGCCTGGGGGACAAGCTAACGCCTTTTGGGAACCAGTTATCATGATGTCGGCTCCCAGAGATTCCATGTCGAAGGGGTCGGCAAGGAATGAACTGATGGCATCGACGATGAGGAGCAGGTTGTTGGCTTTGCAGAAGCGGCTCACCATGTCCATGTCGTACAACACACCTGTGGATGTCTCGTGCATGTTGATGACCAATGCCGTGAACCCTTGTCCTGCCAAGGGTTCCAGATGTTCTGCTGTGAGGGGATAACCTAAGGGAAGCTTGATTTCATGGTGGTCGATGCCATGCAGCTGAACCAGTTCTACAAACCGTTCGCCAAACGAGCCGCCGTTCACGACGATGGCTTTGTCTGTGGGCGATAGTACGTTCATGACGGCTGACTCCATTGCTGCCGTGCCCGAACCTGTGAGGAACACGACGCGTGAGCCTTCTGGTGCGTGAGCAAAACGCTTGATTAAGCGTTCGTTCTCAAACATGACTTCTGAGAACTCTGGTGTCCTGAAGTAGGGCACTTGCTCCTGCCCGATGGCTCTGACAGAGTCGCAGGACATGACAGGACCTACTGTAAAGTTTAGCATCTCTTTCATAATGCTTGTTCGCTGTTTTGTGGGGCAAAGGTAGAAAAAAGTTAGGAGTTAGGAGTTAGGAGTTAGGAGTTTTTCGTAACTTTGCATAAAAACAAGGGGTTATGCACGAGATAAGGACAAAAGAGGGCTATCAACTCGACGAACAATTATTGCCTCTCTGGCAGGTTCAACTGGAGTTGTTGCAGAAGTTCATCGAGGTTTGCCAACGTTACAACTTGCGATATTGGGTATGTGGCGGAACACTGCTGGGTGCTGTCAGGCACAAGGGCTTCATCCCTTGGGACGATGACATAGATGTGAGCATGATGCGTGAGGATTATGACCGCTTGCAGGCTGTGGCGGCAGAAGCATTCCAACCTCCTTTCTTTTACCAAACGGCATATACTGACAAGGACTATTACCGCAGTCATGGGCAGCTGCGTATGGATGGTACAGCTGCCATACGTCCTTCGGATTGCTTCCAACCCTATCATCAGGGCATTTTCATGGATGTGTTCCCCATTGACGGCATCCCTGATGACGAGGCTCGTGTAGATGATGCCTTGAGGAAGGCGCGTCGTATTCTGCGATTCTTGAAGGCTAAGAATACCAACATCTTCCTTTCTGGACGTTGGGGCTTGGTGTTCCGCAAGTGGAAAGCCCGTCGGGAAGTGGCTCGCTGCGGTTGGGCGAACATTTTCCGTGAGGCCGAAGACTTGTATCGCCAGTTCCCTGTGGTCGAAGTGGACGTTGTCAGTGAGCTTTCCACTACAGGCAGGGACTTTCCTATCGAAAAGTCCATCTATGACGAAACGGTTTTGTTTGATTTTGAAGACGTCAAAGTGGCTGTCCCCGTAGGATGGGACAAGTATCTGCGTGCCCACTATGGTGACAACTATATGACTCCAATGAGAGTCCCTACACAACATGGCGGTTTGGTGATTGATACGCAGAGGGATTATCGTGAGGTATTGCCTGAGGTGCAGAAGGTTTATCGACACTCTGCTTGGAAACGCTTGTGGGGGAAATTGTTGAAGAAGTAGAGTTGAGGTAATGCTCTCAAGAAAAAGTAACATGACATGAAGATTTTGTTGTTTTGTGAGAACAAGTACGCTGTTGACATCTTGAATCCGCTGCAGGAGGAGGCTAATCGGCAGGGGTGGCATGAGGTGCTGTGGTATGTGCATCAGAAGAAAATCCCTCAGTTTCCGTTGAAAGACGAAGTGCGTTACACGTTTTCGATGCAGGAGGCATACGACTTCCATCCCGATGCGGTGTATGCTCCTGGCAATATCGTGCCTTATTATTTGAGTGGGGTGAAGTGCAGCATCTTTCATGGCTATGCAGCAGAGAAACGCGACCAGTTTCACATTCGCAACTATTTTGACATCTACATGACTCAGGGTCCTTACTTCACCCAAGAGTTTAGGAGGCTTCAACGGCAATACGGCGACTTTGAAGTGCTGGAAACTGGATGGACGCGTCAAGACTGGATTGCCCTGCATCGTGATGATTTTAGTGGGGAGAGGTCTCGGCTGTTGCACGAGCATGGGCGTGAGCGCGTGGTGCTCTACGCCCCCACGTTTTCGCCCAGTTTGACATCTTTGTCCAAGATAAAGCAGTCACTCATTGATTTGGTGGAGCAGAAGAACGTTCTGTTACTCATCAAGTTGCATCCCCTCACCCGTCTTGAATGGGTGGAAGAATACAAGGAGTTGGCGCGTCAGCATCGGCAAATCATCTTCGAGGATGATTTTTCTGTGACGAAGTATATGTTGATGGCTGACGTGATGATTAGCGACACGTCATCCACTATTTATGAGATGCTGTTGCTGGACAAACCCGTCATTACGCTCAACACGGTGTCGAAAGACCCGTATTGGAAAGACATCAGTGATGCGTCGCAACTGATGGAGGTCTACGATGCTGTCTTTGCTGACGATGAATTGATGCAACGTCGCCAGTGGGTAATTCAGAATTATGACCCTTATCGCGACGGGTTGTGTGCGCAACGGATGTTGGAGGGAGCGGCAGACTATATCCGTCGTCATGGTGTGCCAGACAAACGAAAGCTCAATCTTTGGCGCAAGTATGTAAGTATCAAGACTTTTGGAAGAGTGTGCCATTCGTGATGGCAAGTCATTCCTCTATAAGAATGCGGTCAAGGGTGTGAGTGATACTTCTTGGGTTCATTGGGGATAAAATAAGTCTCTTTGGTCTGCGGACAGGAATGTCTGGCATGGGGTGTATGACACTTTGATGTGTGGAGTTGTTATACAGCATAAGAATCGGAGTCCCCGACATCGGTTAACCGATGTCGGGGACTCCGATTGGTCGATGTCGGGGACGTCGATTTCTATGGCTATTTTGAGGGGGTGAGGGAAGAGTGGCAGGAGGTGAGGCTGAGAGAGTTNTNTTGGAGATTGTTTTGTGACCTCNNTGNGACACCTTGATGCCTCAGTGTGTGGGACTCTGCTCTGCCATGTATTGACGCCAAGGCTTCTCTAAATCCAGATACCGATAGTTCTGTGGCGGAATTTCGGTGGGAATTTCCATGTAGTTTCCGTAGAGGTGGCGCAGATAGTCGTCGGGACGGGCAACGCCCATCAACATGTGCCCTTCAAACGAGATTGGTACGGGTGTTCCGTAGTTCTCTTTGGGTTGTACACCTTTGTTGGGTTTGTAGTCGTGGTCGGCCCAGAGTGAATTTGTGTCGCAGTTCCATTGTCTGCGAATGTCGGATAGTTTTTTGTGTACGTAGTTGGGTTTGAATAGTTTGCGCATCAGCAGTGCAATGGCGCTTCGTAGCCCTTTGCCGTGTTTGTAAGGGTCTGTGTGAAGGAAATAGAGCATCTTCCACCATTTGCGGTAGCGGAAATAGTGCCATTTGCGCTTGAGTGATGGTCCTATCATGCCGTCCAATGGGAACACATCGACGGGCAGACCGCCCACAAAACTGTAGCTGCGATTCATCATGTAGGTGGAATGGGCATCTTGGATGCGGGCAAAGTGATAGGGATATCCTTCTGTCTTCCCTCCGCTGACCATCTCAAAACCCTCTGGCAGCCATTCGTCGGCATGTGCCACCAGTGTGTCGTAGTCTTGGCGTGGCATGCCGATGTCGGCATCGTCGTCCCACGGTATGAAGCCCCCATGTCGTACAGCCCCCAGCATGGTGCCTGCCAGCAGATAGTAGGTGAGGTGATGCTCACGACATACGGCATCTATCACTTTCAAGATTTCCAGCAGACGGGCTTGCACTTGCTTGGTCTCGTCGGTGATGCGGTCACCGTGCAATGCCAACGCTTGCTCATGTGGATTGTAGCTTGTTTCCATATCTCAGATAGTGTAGTTGTGTGATGAACTTGTAGTAGTTGTGTCGGAATGTGTAGTTGAGGAAATTCTCCCATGATGTACCTGACTTGCAGGGATGGATGGTCACCTGCTGTTTGGGCGCGTCGGGATTGAGCTGGTCGCATAGTCGCACTACGTACTCGAACATGTTGTATTCGCCTAATACGCGCTGTTTGCAGTCGGCAAGCACTCCCGTTGATTGTTCATAGCGTTGGTTTTGAAGGGCTGCTTCAATCACTTCTATGGCTTGGTCTGGTTGGCGGATGTCAATAGGTTGGAACGCCTCTTGGGGAAAGTAGTCGGAGAGGTTGGTGCAGCCATGGTAGAACGGGAAGGTTTCTGTTAAATAGCAGTCTGAAATCTTTTCCGTCCAATAATATCGTTGTGACGAGTTTTCAATAGCGATGTGGTATTTGTAGGGGCGCAACACGTCCCATTTGTCTTCGAAAGGACGCAATCCTCGTCCGAAGATGTCCAATTGGTCGCCAAAATGTGCTTGCAATCGTTCCACGAACTTGATGCGGTCCACATGGCCGCGTGTGAATGCCTTATTGCTGGTTATCACAGAGAGGAGTTTGGTTTTCTCTTGCGGATTAGAGGGCTGCTTCAGCGAATCGTAGTCTTGGTCGTAGATGTACCCTCCCTTGCCATCGGGCTTGTAGCCTACAAACCAAGGCAGAATGGCAGGTCCATAGCGTAGATTGTGGTGGCGCATCTGTTCCTGACAGGTCACTACTAACCCGAATTGGTCAATGTAGCGTTGGGGATAGACCAAGACGGAGCGTGGTTCCGTGGTCAATAGAATTGTGTTCTCGGGAGCGACCTTGCATGTTTGGTCTTCTCGCACTCCCTTGCCTTGCACCACCCAAAAGTCAGCTTCCTTCATGCTGTCGTCCAAACAGAATTCATAGCGTCCGTCCTGCGACACCAACCTGTGCCCAGGTGTCTGTCTGTGCATAATGGTGGCTAAGCCCTCTCGATAGGGCATGAATCTTATCTTTAACATCTTCCTTGTTTATTTCTTCTTCCGAAACATGTGTGTGATTCTCTTCCGCCGCACCCAGCGTTTGTCATGTCTGCGTTTCACCTCACACGCTTCTGCAGTGTCTTCCTGTGTCCATCCTCTGTCAGTGGCATACACGTCAAGAATATGCTGATAGACGGGTGAATACCACCAAAACAGTGTCAAGTTCTCCATGCACTCAGCCTTGGGAACTGCTCCCTCGAAAAACCGCATACGGTTGATGTCAATCAGTTCAAAATCGAAATGCAGGTTTGTCTGCTGATAGAGCACATTGGTAGGGTTTAGGTCGCGATGCAGAACGCCTGCCTCATGGAGCGATGCGACAAAGTGGGCGTATGCCGTGGCAAGCTCCTTGTCGTAGGGAATTTGGTCGATGAGGCGCGGTTCTATGGGTTGCTTGTCCGTGTAGGTGCAGACGTAGTAAACCTGTCGGACAAGACCTGCCGTTGTCTTCTCTAAGTAAGCCACTTCGTGGGGTGTTTGAAAGCCACGGGATTTCAAGCCTACGGCATGCTCGAACGAGCGTTTTGCTTTGTTGGGACGGAAAAAGGTGTAGGCAATGGTCTTGATTATGTCGTGTTTCTTGTATTGTTTTACCACCAGCTTCTTGCCATCTACGATAAAAAGCCGAATCTGGTTGCGTCCATCATATAGCACTTCTCCTTGGTTGTCGGCAAACAACCGAGGAATCTGTACGAGCCAGTTGTGGAGTGATTGATACGTAGAACTAACTTTCACTTTCATGCTTCACAAGGTTTTTACTCTCTTGCCCAACACAATAGGAAAGAGACGTTTCACCACTAAAATGATGGGGACGAATGCCAGCAATACCAGCACAGACGAGAGGAACAAGGCAATGTTTTCTGTCACGATGTCCATGTCCATTTTGTTAATCCACTTGATGAGTGGGTGCAGTAGTTCGCGGTGGAATACCAGCGTTACCATGGAACCAACGGATGAAATACGGACGAGTTTCCAGTTGTAAGCGTTCAGTCGCGATGACAGCCAATACACCATAAAGCATCCCGTTATAGATGCGACTTCAAACAAAAGCAAGCTGTTTCCATAAAGCCCTTTGTACATCATAGCCGAATCGTTATAATAACTGCTGAAGTAAGTGAAAGCCATGCTTGATAAAAAAACGAGTATCCATCGCCCATTGCTCATGGTTTGTATCTTTCCTGCCCAAATCTCTACCCCCCCCATGGCGTTTAGGGCATTGCCCAGCATGAAGAATGGAAGAGCGATTAGCACGTTCGTTACCGCCCACGCAAGCTCCATGTCTGCATGGTTATAGATGATTGTTCCTGCGATTGAAATCAATGACAGCATGAGGTGCTTGCGAGGGAAAGCTTGGTAGATGAACCGAATCAATATCAGTGTATAGACGAACCACAAATTGCTGCATCCACTGGCGTCGTGCAGACGGTGGAAGCCACCCAGGATAGCGAGGCAAGACCACAGCCATTGCCCATCGGACAGGTGGTGAAAGATGTAACCAGCCGCTTTGATGAATGCCAAGATAAAATAGGGAATTACCAAGTTATAGAACATTTTGTTCCAGCACACACGCATGGATGATTCCTGATGTGTCAAATAGCCAGAGATAAGAAAGAACACAGGTACATTAAACGCATAGATGAAGGCTGACATCCTTTCTGGGAAACAATGTCCCCAGATGATTGTCAACATGCCGATGGTTTTCATCCAGTCAATCCACACCTTACGTGACTGTGCTGTCGTGCTTTCCGTCTTCATGACCGTTACGTTCTCAGTCCTCATACTGTGGCTTGATTCCGTAGTGGTTAAGTGCTTCTTTCAGTACTATAAAGAAATCCTCAATGTCTTTGGGGATGATAGCACCCAAGGCACATAGGCGGAAGGTATTGGTCGTTGATATCTTACCAGGATAGATGGTGAAACCGCGCTCGTAGCAATAGTTGTGTACCTTCTCAAAGTCCCAATTGGGGTCGTTGGGATACTTTACAGATACCACCAAGCCTGACTCAATCTTCGGGTCAATGACAGTCTGCAAGCCTATTTCGGCAACACCTTTGCGGATAGCTTCATATACGGCATGATGGCGGGCAAACTTGGCTTCTTCTCCCACCTCAAAGTATTCCTTCAAGGCTTGGATAGTGGCATAGATGGTCTGTACGGGTGGGGTGAAGTGCATCTCGCCTGTCTTTTCAAAGTATTCATATTGCAGGTACAGGTTGCAATAGTAAGAACGGGTAGGATAGTCTTTGGAAGCTTTTATAATGTCTGTCTTACCAATGATAAAACTCAAGCCCGACATAGCCATCAGACCTNTTTNAGCAGAAGCCATACAGAAATCGACATNGTCCNTTACCNCGTCCAGCGGTATCATGCCGAGCGTCGAAGTAGTGTCGCTAATGAAGATAGCACCATATTGATGCGCCAAAGCTCCAATCTCTCGAATCGGATTCAGCACACCTGTGCCTGTCTCATGATGGCAACAATAGACAGCCGCTACATCAGGGTTTTCTTGCAAAGTACGTTCCACTTCTGTCAAATCGGGTTGTTCAAACACGCTTGACTTCAAATCAATATGTGGGATATGGTACATCTGACATACCTCAACAGCACGGGAGTTATATGCTCCATTATTCACCACCAGAATCTTCTTGCCTTCTGGCACAAGCGAGTTGATACAGATGTCGATGTTGATGGTTCCCGAGCCACAGAACAGTACTGCGGTATATTTTTCTTCGGGCGCATGCACCACCTTCAGGAGGTCAGAGCGCAAATCTTTCATTAGCCCGGCAAACTCCTTTTCTCGTGGGCAGATGTCTGGTACTACTTGAGCATACTTCACTGTATCGGTTGTGGTTGCTGGACCTGGGTTCAGCAGCACGTTTCTCTTAATCTTTTCCATATACATATTTTATAAATGTGGCAGAATATGTTCCTCTGCATAATTCAAGTCGTCCACATCGTCAATTTCATACCACTTTAGACCCTCAATGTTCAGCACATATACCTTCATAATCTCTTGCGACATGGTGAGTAACTCATACTCATATCCCAACTTCGGTTTCTCTGTGGCTTTCAGGGCATAGTCTTCACACATGGCTGTANAGAACTTATTGGAGNGTTTGTGGATACCCACTAACTNACCTTTGGCATCCAGCTCTGTTTCGATGGTTGAACACTTTGTCAAGCAGTTTCCTTCNCCGTACTCCACATAGTATTGGTCTTGGAATTTGGTCANAGGTGTAATGAGCATGATGTTTGGCTCTGGGCATTCCAGTAACGACGTGATGGCTTTCTTTTCAAACACAAGGTCGCTTTCCAGCAAAAGGAAGTCATCATCACCAATAGTTTCTCTACAATTCCATAACGTGTACATACTATTGGTCTCCGCATAGCGAGGAGAGAACACGCATTCAATCTGTGGATACACCTTTTTCAGTGCTTCGTACTTCTCTTTCAGATAGCCAGTGCCAATGATGATGCGCTCGATGCCACACGCGATCAGTGTTGTGATGCTGCGTTCCACCATCGACATGCCACCGCACTCTACAAAACCTTTGGGTACAGTCTCCGTCATCTTGCCGAATCGTGTGCCAAGACCCGCTGCCATGATTACCGCTGTCTTTACCATGTCATCTCTATCATTTTATTTCTTCAAGAAATCCATCAACGCTTCCTTGTTCTGAATAGGAGTGGTTGTTGGTCTTCCCAAATCTTTGCGGTTTCCCTTTTTCACTTTCACTTCGATGAAGACCGGAGCTTTGCCTAAATGAGCGAGCTGCTGTTGCAGTTCCTCTTTGGAGGACACGCTATAAACCGATTTGTAGCCGACGGCCTTTGCGATGGCAGGAAGGTTTATTTGTAGCCCTAAGGTCGGTTGACCGCCTACAGAGTCATGCGCTCCGTTGTTGAAGACCACATGCACATAGTTCTTTGGTGCCTTGTTGGCTACGATAGCCATGCTGCCCATGTGCATGATGCTGGCTCCATCGCCATCAAAACACCAGACCATACGGTCCTGCTTTTCAAGGGCAATGCCCAAAGCGATTTGCGAAGCATGCCCCATAGAGCCAACTGTGAGGAAATCACGCTCGTGACCTTGGTTCATTGCTGTGNGGTATTCANAAANTTCNCGGCTAATCATGCCCGTGGTACTAACAATGACATCCTTTTCTCCGAGTGCTGTGGTAACAACTTGGATGGCTTCCTCGCGGCTCATTGTGAGTTCATTCTTCTCTACATTTTGGAGTGTATAGGACTCAAAGGTATCTTTCTCAATCACTAACGCATAACACTGCTTAGTATCCTGCATATAAGAGATGGCTTTCTTCATCTGTGCCTCGGCTTTGTCTTCCTCCTTTGAAAGGACTGTGTAGTCAATGCCCATTACGTTGAGCAGACCTGTTGTCACTTTGCCTTGTTTGACATGTTGAGGCTCGTCGTGCATGCCTGGCTTGCCACGCCATCCAATCACCAGCAGAACTGGGATATTATACACATCAGGGTCAGTCAAGGAAGCTAATGGGTTGATGATGTTGCCCTGACCGGAGTTCTGCATATAGACCACGGGGATTTTTCCTGTTGCCAGATAGTGTCCTGCAGCCAAGCCCATAGCACCGCCTTCATTGGCGGCAATGATGTTGTGGGCGGTATCAGCATGGTCCGTGATGTATGCACAGAGATTCTTCAACAGAGAATCGGGCACGCCAGCATAGAAGTCAATTCCATAACTTGCCAGCGTATCGTAAAAGAAATCTGGTCTTATCATAGCCATCAGCTCCTTTTTGTACCCCCCCCAGGAACCAGGTTCAGGATTTGTTTGATAGGCATACAGTATTCTTCAGACGCTTCTAAGCTGCGAGAAGTTTCCAAGATGCGTTCAGCGCATTTCACCATAGCAGGATAAGCACTGCGCAACATATGGTTAGCGTAAATGACGACATTGATGCCCCATTCTGCCAATTCCTCTTCTGTGAATTGGTTGTAGGTGGTTGGTACAGCCACAATCGGAGTATGGTCGTTCTTCTCGCGGAATCGCTGGCAGAACTCCTTGATATCCATTCCGTCTTTGTTCTTGGAGTGAATCATCACACCGTCAGCACCAGCTTCCACATAGGCATGACAACGTTCCAGAGCGTTGTCTACTGACTTGCCAGCAATCAAGCTCTCGCAACGCGAGATAATCATGAAGTCGCGAGTGATTTGTGCGTCTTTTCCCGCCTTGATTTTATTGCAGAAACCATCGATGGTGTCTTGTGTCTGCACAGCATCTGTACCAAACAGCGAGTTCTGTTTCAGTCCCACCTTGTCTTCAATAATAACGGCCGAAATGCCCAAACGCTCCAATGTACGGACTGTGAACACGAAGTGCTCCACCTTGCCGCCTGTGTCGCCATCGTAGATGACAGGTTTGGTGGTCACCTCCAGCGTGTCGTTCAGGTCATGCAAACGTGTCGTCAAATCTACTGCCTCAATGTCANNCTTNCCTTTTGAGGTTGAGTCGGTCNATGAAGATGCCCACATGCCGTCAANCTNACGGNNTTGGCCGTTGATGTCCACAGCAGTGTGCTCTGCAATCAACCCCGTCAAGCCATTGTGCGATTCGAGGATGCGAACCATGGGCTTGGCTGAAATCAATCGACGCAGAGACGCAAGGCGAGCTTGAGGGGTTACGCCCAAAGAGTCTATTGCTTCCTTCAATCCAGTGGCTGAAATGCCCTGGGTATAAGGAATCTCTATCACTTCACCCCCTTGCGCCTCCATCACCTTGAACACCTCATCGCGGATGTATTTGTCTGGACCATATTGCCAGTCATCGCCATGAATGATGTAGTCTGGCTTATATCGTTTCAGGTTCTCCACATAACTCCATTCCTCCTGTGGGACAATTGTCTTCACGCCAACAATCTTCTCAATCACCGCTTTACGTTGGTCGTAAGTGAGATACGGCAGACGTTTGTGTGTCGCAATCGCCTTGTCTGTGTACAAGCCAATCATTAGGTCTCCATACTTAGCCCCTTCGGTGATGATGTTAATCAAACCTGGGTGCATGATGTCGCCTATCATGCCCAAATAAACTGTTTTTGCCATTATCGTAGTTCGTGTATAAAATTCAAATGTAAACGATTAGACTCTCTCTCCGCCAATCACCCCTTATCATCTTCTCACTGACTCATACACCGTCATCATCTGTTGTGCCAACTTCTTCGGTGCAAATGTCCTCATCATATAGGTTCTTCCCTGTTCAATCATTTGTTGTCGGAGGGTGGAGTTCGTAAGCAGTTCCACCATTTTGTCGCGAATGTCTTCCGTGCTGTGAGGGTCTGCTTGTATCACGTAGGCATTGCCCTTGTCGGACAGGCAGTTCGCATGGCTCGTCACCACTGGACATCCACACAACAGAGCCTCTACCATTGGTTCGTAGCCTCCGTTATAAAACGACGGGCACACAAGCATCTGTGCATTTGTGTAAAGGTGTTTCAAATCCGCAGTGCTCACCAGCTCGCGCCATTCCACCCAACGTGTCAATCCCTGTTTTGCCAGATACTGCTGCACTTTTCGTTTGTAGCTTCCGCCAGACCCCACGACCACCAGTGGCAGCCTTACATCCTTTGGCATCTGTTCCAGGGCTTTGATAATGCCCAAAAGGTTTTTGTGTGGGTTGATGCTCCCCACGTAGAGCATATAGGGTGGTATGCCTGCCACTCGTTCGGAGGGTTCGTGGTAGATGGGCTTCACAGGCTGATACACTACCTCTACCTTGTGCTCTGGCACGTTGTAGAACTCCAGCACATCACGCTTTGTACATTCGCTGATGCAGATAATCTTGTCGGCGTGGTTGCAGGCATATTGCCACTTCAAGTTGTAAATCGTCTTGTCGTGCCAATGGTACATGTCGGGAAAGGTCTTGAAAGCCACGTCGTGGATGGTCACCACCGATGCTATCCCCGAGTGAAACAGCCCGACGGGCATTTCGTTGCTCAGTCCGTGGAACACCTCGATGCCGTCCTTCTTCATCTGCTCCACCTGTCCGTAGGCTCTCCACGCACTGCCTCTCACGATTCCCGTCGGTCTCACGGTGTGGCAGCCCCTCTTGTTTAGATAGGGTTGCGTCACCTCGTTCTGTGTCACCTTGGGGGTGTAGAACCAATACTCATGGTCAGGATACGTTTCGGTCAAGATGTCAATGGTTGTCCTGCTGTGGTTTCCCAACCCCGTGAAGTTGTTGTACAAGTGCTTGGCGTCAACCCCGATTCTCATTTCTTGTACAGCACAGGGTTTGTGTCGGGGTCGTTATACATCTTCATCTGCTTGTACACCTTCATGTACTTCTTGCCAGCCTCAATGTCTGCAATCAGCTGGTCGATAGCAGTGGAGAGGTCCTTGTGCTGCTCCAAAAGCACGTCCAACTTCTTTTGGCAGGTCTCCTTGTGAGCCTCCGTCGTATCGGTGCGTTCCACCTGCTCCTTCATGTGGTAAATCTTCAGTGCGAGGATAGACAAGCGGTCCACAGCCCATGCTGGGCTTTCAGTGTTGATGGTTGCATCTGCCTCCACCTTCACGTCTTTGTATTTGGTCCAGAACCACGAGTCGATGGTCTCCACCAAGTCCGTGCGGTCTTGGTTGCTCTTGTCAATACGACGTTTCAGCACCAGCGCCTCTGCGGGGTCAATCTGTGGGTCGCGAATCACGTCTTCAAAGTGCCACTGCACCGTATCAATCCAGTTTTTCGTATAGAGGTCGTGCTCGATTGTTCCTGCCTCATAGGGGTTCACCATCGGCTGGTCAATGTTATCATGCACATGATAGTCCTTGATTGCCTGCTCGAAAATAGGGAAGGCACGTTCTGTGAAAAGCATAGAATCTTTAGTTAATATGTTAAAAATCGCCACAAAAGTAAAGTTTTTTCTTCAAACAAACAACTAAATGCTCTCAAACCACTATCTTTGCCACCACATTTAATCATAATGGTGTACAATTTATAATTTGTAGTGGTTCTGCACCTTGCCTATTGCTTGTCAGTCCATTATCGTTGTTAGATTGTCCCACGGCATAGCCTCCAACCTTCCCCAAGCGCACTGCTGGTTGATTCCGAAGTCGGTGCCCAAGCTGGAAGCGTGGGGGCTTTTTCTGTGCCATCGTCCGTTCTCCTCCTTAAAGTCTCATTCCGAGGCTTAGTCGTCCTCTCCATTTCCAGAAGTTGATGTCCACCTCGTCGTCACCCAGCAAGGAGTTCGTCATCACCACCGAACCTGCAGCAAACCATTTTTGCGAAAAGTTATACACGATGGCTCCCCGTTCGGTCAGAATCAGGTCAGGAAATTTCGTGTCCATCTTGTGCCGCTCGTCGTTCACCCGTACATTGTTGTAGTTGCCAATCACCACCGTCGGCAGAGCCGAAAAGTGCATCAGTAGCCGCCCTCGGAAAGCCACCCAGTTGTAGCCATAGCCACCACCGACCCCGAAGTGTCCCACATAGATTCTGTACTTCGACAATCCCTTCATTGCTTGGTGGTTGGTCGTTTTCATGCTGCCGCCCATGTAAGAGAATCCTATCAGCCATGAACCAGCACTCCGTTTCTGTATGTACGACTGCGAAAACGCCGCAGGATAGGAGAACCGTCTGCCGCTGAAAGCGTAATAGCCATTCACGTTCACCATCTTCATGCGCAGGATGTCCTTCCCCAGAACCCCGTCCATGTCGCCATACTTCACATAGCCTGACAGGGTGCGCGTGTCTTGATACACCCCGTCGATGCCGTAACGGTTCGAGTACGCGGTTAGGTTGAACTCAAAATCCTTGTTCTTGCCTTTCAAACTGGCAGGATTCAGCGAAACTCCAGCCGAAACCCCACGCCAGCTCGCCCCCAGATTCAGCGTTGCCTTATGGTCCGATTTCAGCGTCCCGTCACCCTCCATCGCTCCGTGGCGTCTCACCTTGAACTCGTTGCCACTGATGCTGGTGCGCACCCTCAGCGTCAGCGGCTGCACGGGGCGACCAATATACACCGTGTCGTGCTTCACGCTGAAATAGCGTGCCGACAGCACACTGTCCACCATCGTCTTCATCTCCTCTTTCTTCTCTATCAGCCGCTCTCTCCTCGTTTGTGCAAAGGCTGNCCCACAGGCAATAGNCAGCAGTATCCCCATCCACACCANTCGTTTCATGTCATTTATGTGTTATCGGATTTTGTGACAAATGTAGTGAAAATCAAGCATAGGACAACGCAAAAAGTCTGTTTTTCTTTTGTGTTGTGTCCGAATAGTCCTATCTTTGCAAGGCTAATCCAAGCAATTACTAAATAACTAATAACTAAACAACTTACTATGGCAGATCTTTCTGATTTCTCTTTGGAAGGTAAGAACGCGTGGATTACGGGCGCATCTTACGGTATTGGTTTCAACATTGCCAAGGCCTTTGTAAAGGCTGGCGTGAAGAACATCGTCTTTAACGACATCAATGAGGCTGCTCTGCAGCGTGGTCTCGACAACTATAAAGAGGCTGGCATCACGAACGTGAAGGGCTATGTGTGCGACGTCACGGACGAGAACGGCGTCAAGGCACTCGTGGAGAAGATTCACGAGGAAGTGGGTCAGATTGACATTCTCGTCAACAACGC
Organism: Bacteroidales bacterium; assembly: GCA_009177185.1. GTDB lineage: Bacteria > Bacteroidota > Bacteroidia > Bacteroidales > Bacteroidaceae > Minthosoma. The sequence goes on along the minus strand of WFMB01000029.1, from coordinate 52,064 downwards.
TGGCATCATCAAGCGCATCCCCATGCACGAGATGGCTCGTGCCGAGTTCCAGCAGGTCATCGACATCGACCTCGTTGCCCCTTTCATCTGCGCCAGTGCCGTGCTGCCTGAGATGATGGAGCGCAAAGAAGGCAAGATTATCAACATCTGCTCAATGATGAGCGAGCTGGGTCGCGAAACCGTATCGGCCTACGCTGCTGCCAAGGGCGGCTTGAAGATGCTGACTCGCAACATCTGTTCAGAGTATGGCGAGTACAACATCCAGTGCAACGGCATCGGTCCCGGCTACATCGCCACTCCTCAGACAGCTCCGCTGCGCGAGCGTCAAGCCGACGGCTCTCGCCATCCGTTCGACTCGTTCATCTGCGCCAAGACCCCTGCTGGTCGCTGGCTCGACCCATCCGAGCTGGGCGGTCCTGCCGTCTTCCTCGCTTCCCACGCATCAGATGCCGTGAACGGTCATGTGCTCTATGTCGATGGCGGTATCCTTGCCTACATTGGTAAGCAGCCTAAATAAACGACAAGNATAATAAACACGGGGGAATCTGAATTATTTCAGATTCCCCCGTGCTCTTTTTGAGTAGAACTTCAAAATGGTGAGATGCGCTTAAATTCTCGTGGCTCACTAAGTTTTTGTTATCACTATTACTACAGCCATTGTTTTGTCTTAATGTTGAAATTGTCTGCCACTCTTGTGCATCTGGGTTGTAAAGGCGCAGAGTAAAATATGCCAATCTTACCTGATATTCTTGAAAATTGTATGGATTATAANGTAGCTAATAATTATANTTAAACAAACTATTNTATTATTGTCTATAAAGATTAAAGTTCTAATATAGATATGATATAACCATTGTTTCTTAAAAATTATATCCAAGAAGAAAACGAGAGATGAGAAAATAAAGGCACATATAATGATGATACCTAAAGGATTCAAAATCATTGAACCACAAAAATCGCCAAGAAGTATAGCATGAACAGCACTAGTAACTCCACATCCAGGGCATTTCACTCCAATAAAATAATTTATGGGGCATCTCCAAGGAAATGCTCCATAAACTATAAGAATTATCACTACAACCCCTATTATTATTAAGATTGCAGTAATGTGATAAAAGTTTCCCTTATTTATAGCCACATATTCAGTNTTTTGTNATTGTGATCTTTTGTAAGCTNGCCGATAAGGAAAAGGTCTATCACCCACCAAATTCCGCAACCACCACATGNGANNAGCTTTCCNATNCCGGCTCCAGTTTGACCAAGCATGANTCGGTCAACTCCCAATTCACCNAGGAAGATGGAAATAAGAAGCATTGTGGTTGTTGACTTGAACTGCAACATGGAAATGTTTGCCCACTTCTCTTCATTCATTTCGAGCATTTTTTGACGAATTTGTGGCAAAAACTCTTCAGGCAAATTGTCTTTATTTGCCACCATGAACATGTTTACGTCTTGTTCTTTCATAATTTATTTTCTCCCGCAGGACTCACCTCATTGGAATGTTTTTTATTGGTTAAAAATAAAAAGCGTGTGAGTCGTACTTTGGGCTCGTCCCGCTATCAGAGGCTCTGGAATTGCCCGATAAAGTTGAACGAGCAAACTTGCAGAGCCTCATGCGGAAATATGTTTTACGTCCATTCCTACGTTAATGCTCCGAATTAGACGAAATAAACATATCCACATTTGCATCTATCGTTTGCTTCATTCTTGANTTTACCATTGANTTTANTNGATTCATGATNGCCNAGAAAGAGCGTCAAGTAAACGCTTTTCTATTGTAGTTTCAACTTTTTGACTTGTTCTTNTCNCGAACTTNCGTCACCANGTTTTTTTGTACAGGTTTCTAATTATGCGCATCTTTGTCTCATTCTACTTATTCTTTAATTGGTAAATAAAAATGTACGCAGCATTAGAACACAAAAATGGCGTGACCATTCTTATGCGTTTAGCTAAGAGGTGAAGCCCGGAAATGGATACCCCTGCACACTTTTTAAGAATGCATCACGCCAAGGCGTGAGCATAGCTATAAAAGCGTACAAGAGACAACCATTTTAGGCGACCTCCCACAAATTAAATCGTGTCTTATATCCAATGAAAGTTTTCCGGGCTTCTTGGCTAAACGCGAAATAATAAGCTAATGCAGTGGAATCGGGATTTCTCCCCCGAAACCATCGGCAAAGTTAGAGAAGTCGTTTGAAACTTGCAACATTTCGGGGAAGTTTTTCTCTTTTCGTTTGTGAACCATGTAAAAAGAGCGTATCTTTGTACCATATATTATATGTATGGAGTGAAGATATCTTGAAGTCACAATTTGTGATATCAAGGTAGGGTGTGCGAGAAAATAGGTTTCTTTCTATCAGCGCAAAGGATTGTTCACTATGTAGATGGCGAACAAAAATAATGATGTGACGATGTTATTACCTTACTATAAAGAAGGAGTGATGGAGGCTGGCTGCGACGAGGCAGGGCGAGGGTGCTTGGCAGGCAGCGTGTATGCGGCAGCGGTGATTCTGCCGCCTGACTACCACAACGACCTGTTGAACGACTCGAAGCAGTTGACGGCTAAGCAGCGGTACGGGCTGCGTGCGGAGATTGAGCACGATGCGGTGGCTTGGGCGTTGGGCATTGTGACGGCACAGGAGATTGACGAGATGAACATCCTGCGTGCCAGCATCACGGCGATGCACCGAGCTATCGACGGGCTGAAAGTGAAGCCGCAGCACCTGATTATTGATGGCAACCGATTCATGCCGTACAAGCGCGAGGGGATGCAGGTGCCCCACACCACCATCGTGAAGGGCGATGGCAAGTACCTCTCCATTGCGGCGGCATCCATCTTGGCGAAGACTTATCGCGACGACTACATGAAGGAGTTGCATCGGGAGTACCCTTTCTATGGCTGGGACCACAATGCTGGCTATCCCACCAAAGAGCATCGGAAAGGCATTGAAGAGCATGGTACCACCCCCTATCACCGCATGACCTTCAACCTGCTGGGTGCGGTGCAGTTAGAGCTACCCTTCGGATAGAGCCACGAACATCCCTTCGTATCATAGGGAAAAGCCCCTTGCAAATAGGAAAACACCATTTGCAAGGGGCTTGCTTTTGCTGTACCTTTGTGCCACAGACAACAAGACATGCAGTATTAACCACTCAAAAAACATACGATTATGAAGGCTTTAAGAACTCTCCTCACCGCAGTCGTCCTTCTGACAGGAAGCATGACGATGAACGCTCAGAGCATGAGCATTACCGTGATGCGCAACAACGCGCGCTTCTTGACCGACCGCATGGCTTTCACCCTCGGCATCCGAGACCCCTACCTCATTGACGAGATATACCGCATCAATTACGACTACATCTGGGGCGTGAACGACTATCTGGATGACGTGGCTATGGGGAACTACTACGACGACTACATGACCGTCGTGTCGGCACGCGACGTGGCTCTACGCACACTGTTGGGCAAGCGTACGTGGAAACGTTTGATGGGCTACACCTACTTCCACCGTCCCATTGTGTTTGCGAACCATCGCTGGCGTTTCACCATCTACGACTACGACCGCTATGGTTTACACAACTTCCACTTTAGTGCCCCACGTCCATACGGTGCTGGCTATGCAGGTGGGCACATCGTCCGTCCGATGGCTCCTCGCCCTGTCGCTCCCCGTGTGGAACGTCGTCCTGTCGCCGCTCCTGGTGGACACACCGCGCCACGCCCCCACAACGCTGCGCCCAACACGGGAGCTTATCGTGGCACCCTCTCTCGTGGCAGTGCGACGACAGCACCTCGCAGCAGCGGCAACACACGCAGTTCCTCTCGCACAAGCGCAGGGACTCCCACTCGCGGTGCATCGCGCAGATAACAACACCCGTCGGAGGCTGTACCAACTTCGGTACAGCCTCCGATGCGTTTTAAGAAAAAGCGACTTTTTCTTTTCTCTATGCTCGCTTATTTGTAACTTTGCGCCCAAAAATCAACGCATTATGACAATAGAAGAAAGACTCATAGCAGGTGTGCAGCAAGCCGTGAAGGAGCTGTACAGCTTGGACGCAACCGCCCAGCAAGTGCAGTTGCAGAAGACGAGAGACGAATTTGAGGGACACCTCACCGTGGTGGTGTTCCCGTTTGTCAAGGCAGCCCGTAAGTCGCCAGAGATGGTGGGCGACGAACTCGGCAAATACCTCGTCGAGCATGTGGGCGACGTGGTTGCCAAGTACAACGTNNTGAAGGGTTTCCTCAACCNCGNCATCAGCGATGCGCCGTNNCTTNCGCTGCTCAACACCATCAATGCCGAGGAGAAGTTTGGCTTCCTGCCCGTTACCGACGAGAGTCCGTTGGTGATGATTGAATACTCCTCGCCCAACACCAACAAGCCCCTCCACTTGGGTCACATGCGCAACAACCTCCTCGGTGCTGCCTTGGCGCGCATTGTCGAGGCGAACGGCAACAGGGTGGTGAAGACCAACATCGTGAACGACCGTGGCATCCACATCTGCAAGTCCATGCTGGCATGGCTCAAGTGGGGCAACGGTGAGACTCCCGAATCCTTTGGCAAGAAGGGCGACCACCTCATTGGCGACTACTATGTGGCGTTCGACAAGCACTACAAGGCTGAGTGTGAAGAACTGGCAAAGCAGTACATCACCGAGGGCATGGACGCCGAGGCCGCTAAGGAGAAAGCCAAGCAGGAAGCACCGCTCATCAAGGAGGCGCACGAAATGCTGGTGAAGTGGGAGCAGAACGACCCCGAAGTGCGCTCGCTCTGGAAGAAGATGAACGAGTGGGTCTATGCCGGATTCGACGAGACCTACAAGATGATGGGCGTGGGCTTCGACAAGATTTATTATGAGTCGGATACCTACCTCGAAGGCAAGGAGAAGGTGATGGAAGGGCTGCAGAAGGGACTCTTCTACCGTCGCGACGATGGCTCCGTGTGGGCTGACCTCACCTCCGAGGGACTCGACGAGAAGCTCCTGCTCCGCTCTGACGGCACTTCCGTCTATATGACGCAGGACATTGGCACAGCCAAACTTCGCTTCCAAGACTTCCCCATCGACAAGATGGTCTATGTTGTGGGTAACGAACAGAACTACCACTTTCAGGTGCTCTCCATCCTCCTCGACAAGCTCGGCTTCAAGTGGGGCAAGGACCTCGTTCACTTCTCCTACGGCATGGTCGAACTTCCTAATGGCAAGATGAAGAGCCGTGAGGGCACTGTTGTGGATGCCGACGACCTCATGGCAGCCATGATTGCCGATGCCTACGCAGCCAGCAAGGAGCGTGTGAAGCAGACCGAGATGCCCGAAGAGGAAGCGCGTGAAGTGGCTCGCAAGGTGGGACTCGGTGCGCTCAAATACTTCATCCTCAAGGTGGATGCGCGCAAGAATATGCTCTTCAATCCCGAAGAGTCCATCGACTTCAACGGCAACACAGGTCCTTTCATTCAATACACTTATGCCCGCATCGCCTCCATCCTCCGCAAGGCTAAGGAGCAGGGCATTGAGGATGTCTCTCGCCTCTCGCCCCTCTCCGCTCCTCTCTCGACGAAGGAGACCGAACTCATTCAGAAGCTCAACCAGTTTGGCGCAGCCGTGCGCCAGGCAGGCACTGACTATAGCCCTTCAGGCATCTGCAACTATTGCTACGAGCTGACCAAGGCCTTCAATCAGTTCTACCACGACTTCACCATCCTTGGCGAGGCCGATGAATCGTTGAAGATGTTCCGTCTCTCGCTTGCCAAGGCGGTTGCCAAGGTCATTCGCCTCGGCATGGGACTTTTGGGCATTGAGATGCCAGAGCGGATGTAATGGCAGGACGGTCATTCTGAGAGGCGAACGCCGACTCCCTCCGCATCGTTCTCGACAGATAAACGCAACACTTTCCGCAGCGGACAACCCTCACTCGGTTGTCCGCTGCTTTGTTATCGTCAGGACCGAAATCTGTGCGAAGCGTGACTGGAGTCCTTCTGTTGAAGGACTGCAATCATCCCCTTGCAGGACTGTAGTCCTCCAGCGGAAGGACTACAGTCCTTGTGAGGCAGGGTTGTGGCGAGGACTGACGTGCGACGGGGTGGCTTCGCGCGTGTGTGCATCCCATCGAATCGTGTGGATGTAGCATAATCGGAAGTTCTTGCAACATATTCGTAAACGGGTTCTCGGTGGGAGCGTTACCTTTGTGGTGGGCGTGCCCACGCAGGGCTGAACTGCCCCCTCGTGAGAGGCGAAGAATCATATTATCTATAAAACCTATTTTTCCTTATGTTGAAAAAGTTATTGTCTGTGATGGTGCTGACGTCGATGGTCGGCACCGTGTGTGTGACGGCTCAGGAGCCGTGGAAGAATCCGGCACTCAGTGCGAAGGAACGGGCGATTGACCTGTGTGGCAGGTTGACGCTGGAGGAAAAGGCGCAGCTGATGCTNGACGAAAGTCCTGCCATTCCGAGGTTGGGCATCAAGAAGTNCTTTTGGTGGAGCGAGGCACTGCATGGTGCTGCGAACATGGGCAACGTGACGGTGTTTCCCGAGCCTGTGGGCATGGCGGCTTCGTTCGACCCGAACCTGCTTTATCGTGTGTTTGACGCTGCGAGCACGGAGTTTCGTGCGCAGTACAACCACCGCATGCTGAATGGAGGCGAGGATGAGAAGTTCCACAGCCTGAGCGTGTGGACACCGAACGTGAACATCTTCCGCGACCCGCGTTGGGGGCGTGGACAGGAGACCTATGGCGAAGACCCTTACCTGACCAGTGTGATGAGCATACAGGTGGTGAAGGGCTTGCAGGGACCTGAGAGCACCAAGTACCGCAAGTTGTGGGCGTGTGCCAAGCACTATGCCGTACACAGTGGTCCTGAATACACGCGCCATACTGCCAACCTCATCGACGTGACGCCGCGCGACATGTGGGAGACCTATATGCCTGCCTTCAAGGCACTGGTGCAGGAGGCGAAGGTGAGAGAGGTGATGTGTGCCTATCAGCGGCTGGACGATGACCCGTGCTGTGGCAGTGCCCGGCTGTTGCAGCAGATTCTGAGGGACGAGTGGGGATTTCAGTACCTGGTGGTGAGCGACTGCGGTGCGGTGAGCGACTTCTACGATTCTCACCGCTCGTCGTCGGACGCTGCCCATGCGGCTGCTAAGGCGACGCTGGCTGGCACGGATGTGGAGTGNGGCTNTGGCTACGCTTACAAGAGCATTCCAGAGGCGGTGAAGNGTGGNTTNATCACNGAGGCAGAGGNGGATAANCATGTGGTGCGNTTGTTGGAAGGGCGTTTCGACTTGGGCGAGATGGACGACCCNTCGCTGGTGGAGTGGTCGAAGATTCCTTACTCGGTCATGGNCTCGNAGGAGCACAGGCNGTTGTCGCTCAACATGGCGCGCGAGTCGATGGTGCTCTTGCAGAACAGGGGCGAGGTGCTGCCTTTGCAGCGTGGCAAGGAGCGGATTGCGGTGATTGGTCCGAATGCCGACGACGAGCCGCTGATGTGGGGCAACTATAACGGTACGCCCAATCGCACCATCACCATCCTTGATGGCATCAAGGGGAAGCAGAAGAGTGTGCTCTATATGGCTGGTTGCGACCGCACCTACGACAAGGTGATGGATTGTCTGCTGGCAACGCAGTGTGGCATCGACGGGAAGCGAGGCTTGAAGGGCACGTTCTGGAACAATACGGAGATGGAAGGCAAGCCTGTGACGACGCAGTTCTACACTACGCCGCTGGTGGTGACGACTGCGGGCATGCACAACTTTGCCCCGGGGGTGAACTTGGAGGATTTCTCTGCCAAGTATGAGACGGTGTTCACGCCGAAGGAGGCTGGCGAGTATGTGGTGAACATGGAGAGCTGTGGCGACTTTGAGCTGTTTGTTGACGGGGTGAGCAAGGTGAAGCATCACACATGGCGCACGACACCTACTCGCACGGTCATCCATGCGGAGGCTGGGAAGGCGTACAGGATTGAGGTGCGCTTCAAGTTTGTGAAGACGTGGGGTGCGAACATGAAAATCAATGTGGCGAAGGAGTTGCCTATCGACTATGCTGCGGTGATTGAGCAGCTGAAGGGCATTGACAAGGTGGTGTTTGTGGGTGGCATTGCCGCTGCGCTGGAGGGCGAGGAGATGCCTGTGGATATTGATGGCTTCAAGGGCGGTGACCGCACGCACATCGAGCTGCCGAAGGTGCAGCGCGACTTCCTCAAGGCGTTGAAGGAGGCTGGCAAGCAGGTTGTCTTTGTGTGCTGCTCGGGTTCTGCCATTGCGTTGCTGCCTGAGACGGAGACGTGTGACGCGATTCTGCAAGTGTGGTATCCTGGTCAGGAGGGTGGTCAAGCGGTGGCTGACGTGCTCTTTGGCGATTATAACCCCAGCGGAAAACTGCCTGTCACGTTCTATAAGACTTCGGCGCAGCTGCCTGACTATGAGGACTATTCGATGAAGGGACGTACTTACCGATACTTTGACGACCCGCTGTTTGCTTTTGGCTATGGATTGAGCTACACGCAGTTCCAAGTGGGCGAGGGCAAGTTGGCGAAGCAGGGCAAGAACTACACGCTGACGGTGCCTGTGAGCAACGTGGGCAAGCGTGACGGTGCGGAGGTGGTGCAGGTGTATATCCGCGACCTGTCCGACCCTGACGGTCCGCTGAAGTCGCTGCGTGCGTTCCAGCGTGTGGAGGTGAAGGCGGGGCAGACGCTCAGCGTGAAGCTGGAGTTGACACCTCGTTCGTTTGAGTTCTTCGACCCCGAGACGAACACGGTACATAGCAAGCAAGGCGACTTTGAAATCCTGTATGGCACAAGCTCGCTGGACAAAGACCTAAAAAAAATGGCACTCACAGTGAAGTGAGTGCCATCCGTTCTGGAGTTTGTATCGTANTGCTTNCTGATGGGCTTTCCNACCNGTGTTTAATGGTTGCNGAAAGCCCATTTTNNATTGTCGGAGTTGAAGTCGTATTNAGCCAACGTGGGTGTGCTGTCGGCGATGGAGTAGAGGCAGTACTTGGTGTTGATGCCTTCGCAGCCAGGGATGGCTTTGGGCATGATGCGGAAAGTGCCGTCGGTAAGTTGTTCGATGCGCCACAGCTGTTCGTCCGTGCCTGTGTATTCGGGCACTGTGGTCACTTCCTTCGCCGATGTGGCTGCCAGTGCGCGGTTGGTGCCTGCGATGGTGATTTTGAAGTAGGNGTTGCTCAGGTAGCCACCAGCTTCGGGCACAGCGGTGATGGTCCATCTCTGGTGGGGACGGAACATGTAGTCGCTGATGCGGGCTGGTATCTCGCCTTGGGGCCATGTGCCGATGACTTCCTCTAACTTTTGGTTCTCCACAGGCACCACGGGTTTCTGCTGCTCTTCGGGACGGAACCATGCTGCGCGTTCCTGCTGCATGCGGACGAAATCGACGGCGAGTTCGAGGGCGTAGCCACGACGTTGGGACTCAATCTCGTATGTGCCTTCCTTGAAGCGGTCGCCAGCGTATGGCCAGCCGTTTTTCCAAAGCAGGGGGCGGATGCCGAGCACGCTGCGACCGCCTTGGTCGAAGTCGGCTTCGTAGTGGCAGGACATGATTTCCACGCCTTCGTCGATGACGGTGCGTCCAAAGTGTCCGGGACCGCATACGCGGTCGCCTGCGGCGATGACCATCTTACCGCCGCCGTGGAACATGTCACGACCAACATTGTCAAGGTAAGGTCCTGTGACTTTCTTGGCGCGTCCCACGACGATGTTGTAGGTGGAGTTCACGCCGTCGCAACAGGTGCCGTGGGTGCCCAACAGGTAATACCAGCCATCGCGATAGATGAGGTCGGTGGCTTCGCAGTCGATGGCAATGTCTTTTTCTTTGTTGCCTGCTGCACGGTGTCCTGTCTTGGGGTCGAGTTCGATGAGGCGGATGGTGCCGAAGTAGGTGCCGTAGCTTGCCCAAAGGCGACCTGTGGTGGGGTCGAGCAGGAGACCTGGGTCGATGGCGTCTTGGTCTTCCATGCCGTCACTGGCACACACTTCTACGGCTTCCGTGTATTTGAAGTCAGGGGACTTGGGGTCGAGCGTCTTGTTCCACATGGTCAGGATGCGACCGTTGTGACCGCCACCCAAGCCGCCGCCTGTGGCTCCGTAGATGATGAGGTAGCGGTCGCCTATCTTGAGGACATCGGGGGCTGCGCCGCCACCTGGTCGCTCTGCGTCGCTGTGCCACGACCAGCCGTCGTCGCTGATGAGACCTCCTCCGCCTGTGCCGAAGGTGTAGTATTTCCCGTCGCACTCTGCCAACGTGGAGGGGTCGTGGATGTATGGTTGTCCGATTTGTGCTTTGCTGGTTGTGCTGAGTGCCAGCAGACCGATGATAAATGCTATGTTGCGTTTCATGATGATGTCTATTTTATTTCGATGTTGGTAATTGGGTTGCCTTTCTCGTCGATGAACCTGACGCACATGTCGCTAAGTCCAGGACCGTTGATGACGGCGCATCGCAGGATGTTGCGTCCTTTCTTCAGTGTCTGTCGTGGTGACACGCCATCGTCTTCGACCATGCGGCGGTCGCCTTCCAGCAGGAGCACTTCCTCGCCGTTGAGCCACCACATGGAAGCACCGTTGGAGCCTGCTGCCAAGCGCACGTTGGGGATGTCTTCTGCGCATTCGATGGTGGTCACTGCCCAGAAGAGTGAGCCATAGGTCTGTTGCCCCCAGCGTTCGGCGAAGCGGAAGAGTTTGATGTTGTAGTTTTCGCTTTCGAGCGCATGCCATGCTAATGTCTGCTGACCTGCTTTCACCTTTTGTCCGTCCTTGGGGAGGATGGTCATTTGGTCTTTGAAGTAGGTCTTGGCAAAGGCTTCGCGTAGCCAAGTGTTGGTGAAGACGACGTTGGAGCGGATGTCTTGCTTGATGGGTTCGAGCAGCATCCAGCGACGGATGTAGCCTTGTTCGTCTGGTGTCGATGGGGTTGATGCCACGAATGAGGGTTTGAAGTATTTGGGGCGGTTCTTGAACTGCAGCCAGTCGATGCTAACTTCGCTGCCCTCGCAGGTAATGCAGATGTCGGTAACACCCTTTGGCGTGTATTGTAGGGGTGCGGTTAGTGTGAGCCATTGGTTGCTCTGGTCGCGGCGAAAACGCCCTTGTTCGCTGATGACCGTCACTGCTAGACGGGCTATGATGCGTCCTTTGGCGTTCTTCTCTCGTACACAGAGTTCGGTGTTTCCGCTTGCCTTGGCGCAGAGCGTCAGATACCCATCGGTCAGACTACTGAAATCGACATTGGCGTAACGTATCCAAGCTCCTTTCTGTGGGAGGTTCACGCAGGCACCGCGCTGATAGTTGCAGGTATCTACGTACTGGGTATGGACACCATTGGAGCTGTCGTTGAAGCGGTCAATTTCTATCTTCTCCGTTGCCTTGTTGATGCCTACGCCACGCATGGTGGGCTTCACTTCTTGGATAGTGCCGTCGGCATTGAAGGTGACTTTTTCGATGCAGACAGAGCGACGTTTGTCGTTGTTTTGCGAGAAGAAGTTGTTGTGGTAGAACAAGTACCATTGTCCCTGATATTCCACGAGGCTGTGGTGGTTTGTCCAGCAGCCGTTGGCGTGTTCTGCCATGATGATGCCCTTGAAGTCCCAAGGGCCCAGCGGGCTTTTCGACATGGAGTAGGCGAGGGTCTCGGTGGGGTTCTTCCCGTTGCTGGTGTCGCCACGCACCCACGGGAAGGTGAGGTAGTACCAGTCGCCACGCTTGAAGGCGAATGGTCCTTCTTTGAAGCCATCGGGAAGACCCTCCATGTTTTGTCCTGCCACCTTGATGCTACCTGCTGGGGCAGTGCTTTCAGGGCGTTGCGGAAGGGGCATCTCTTGCATTTCGCCATCAATTTCCTTCATGTTGCTCTTCAGCTTGGCACCGCGGATGCCCATGCCTGACCAGTAGATGTATGCTTGACCGTCGTCGTCCACGAGCACACATGGGTCAATGCCTGACACGCCCTTGATAGGCTCTGGCTCGCAGGTGAAAGGTCCTTCGGGGTGGTCGGCTGTAGCCACTCCTATGGCAAAGCCGCGTCCGCCTTTGGGGGCGGAAGGGAAGTAGAAGTAGTATTTGCCATCCCTGTACACGCAGTCAGGTGCCCACATCGAATAAGAGTCGGGTTGTACCCAAGGGACTTTGTTCTGAGTGATGATGATGCCGTGGTCCGTCCAGTCAGTCAGGTTCTCTGACGAGAAGACATGGTAATCAGCCATGCAGAACCAGTCCTTGCGTATCCCCTCAGGGGCAGGGACGGGTTCGTGGATATCGTGGGACGGATAGAGATAAACTTTGTTGTTGAAAACCCTGGCGGTGGGGTCAGCCGTAAACTGGTTGCGGATGACTGGGTTCTGTGCCACTCCATGGAGAGCCATCAGCAGCAGAGAGGTCAATACCGTTTTTCTCATTGTGTAAATGGTTAGATAGATAGTGAAAGTGGATAGTAAAAGAGAGGTACACCCCTCACGTTAATGAACAATGCAAAGTTAAAGGAAGTGAGGGATTCTCTCTTCTGTGTATGTGTCAGATTGTATTAGATTCGTAACATTTTCCTTATGGAATGAGCAGGTGTTGGGCAAATTCCCAAATGACGATGCCTGCCGTAGTGCTCACATTGAGAGAGTGTTTCGTGCCGAACTGCGGAATTTCGATACATCCGTCAGAAGCGTCGACCACTTCCTGATGGACTCCTTTCACCTCATTGCCGAGGATGATGGCACAGCCACATGAACCTTGCTGAGAAAGGGTGTCCGTCATGTGGTGCAGTTCTTGCAGCGGAGTGGAGCCTTCACATTGCTCGATGGCATAGACGGTGTAACCCTTTGCTTTGAGAGCAGTTACAGCCTCTAAAGCTGTGGGGAAATGTTGCCAAGATACGGTGTCTTCTGCCCCAAGTGCCGTCTTGTGGATTTCGGGATGAGGCGGCTGTGCCGTGATGCCGCAGAGGTAGATGGCCTCCACGCGGAAAGCATCGGCAGAACGGAAGACGCTGCCAACGTTATACATGCTCCTCACGTCGTCCAGCACGACAACGAGTGGCATCTTTTGGGAAGCGCGGAACTCTTCGGCGTTCATGCGCCCCATCTCGGTGATTTTCAGCTTACGCATAGTTTCGTAGGGAGTTGGCTTTCTTACATTTGCCCGCTTTCGATGAGCAGAATGGCTCGTTCGGTGAGGCGGTCGTCAACTTCGGCATCATACTCCTTCTTCAAGCTTGCACCGAAGAGGGATGCGAACGCGTTGTAGAAGCCAGCCTTGAAGCTGCCCATATACTTCTTAATCAACTCATAGCCAGTCATGTCGCACTGGCGGTCGATGAGCTTGATGAGCAGCTTGCCTTGGGCAAAGGTGAGTTTCTTGAGTTTGGGATAATATAGGGCTTTAAGCTCCTTCTCCTGTTGCTTGAGGTAGGCATCTTTCTCTCGCTTGGTAGGTAGGGAGTCCATGTGGGCAATGGTGCGGTTGACCGTTTGTTGTATCTCGCAAGCGATGGGATAGACTTTCTTGATGTTGTTGGCTATCTTATAGTACTTACGGGCTTGTGCAACGTTCTTGAAGACGAGGGGGCGGAACACATAGAAGTCGCTGAACATGAAGCTGGGTATCATCTCCCCGTCATATTCTACCATGCCTGTGTAGTAGAGGGTGTGACTGAAAATTGGCTCACCCGTCATGGCTTGGTCGGTGGAGGCATCAGCTTTGATTTGCTGCGCTTGTATGAGCAGAGGTAGCACCAGCAGGCAAGCGACCATGAGAAGCCGCTGGAGTGCTGCATGAATGTCTGTTCGTCTCATGATGAAAGCCATGAAAGTTCTTGCTTCAGATGTTAGCGTCGTTTGCCTCTGCGACTGTCACGCTTTTCGCGCTTGGGAGCTTTGCTAGTGCGGTTGGACCTTCCCGTGCGCCTTGTTTGGGCAAAAGGCTCATAGAAGGTGGTGCTGGCAGGAACGATAGACGACTCATGGTTCACCAAGTCGTAGTCAAGCTGTTTGCGGAAGAGGTCGGCATGAGCCATGCGGATGCGGATGGGGTCGCCAAGCGAGAAACGGTGGCGGCTCTGTCGTCCGACGAGGCTATAATTCCTGTCGTCAAAGTCAAAGGCTTCGTCGCCCAGATGGCGGACAGCGATAAGTCCTTCGCAGTGGTTCTCGTCAATCTCTGCGTAAATGCCAAATTCGGTCACACCACTGATATGTGCATCGAACTCTTCGCNGAGTTTGTCCGACATAAATTNCACCTGCTTGTACTTGATGCTGNCACGTTCAGCACTGGCTGCNAGTTGCTCCATCTTNGNTGAATGCTCGCAAAGCCCCTCATATTTCTTCTGTGAAGCGGNAGGACTGCCGTTAGCGTAGCGGGTGAGTAGGCGGTGAACCATCAGGTCTGGATAACGGCGGATGGGTGANGNGAAGTGGGTGTAGTAGTCAAAGCCCAATCCGTNGTGTCCGATGTTATAGGTGGAATAAACCGCTTTCTGCATNGCTCTTNGAGNTNCTNTCTCGATGAGATTCTGTATGCGGTTGCCTCGCACGTTCCTAAGCAGCGTGTTGAGGCTCTTTGCCACATCGGTGCTCTTGCCTTGGGTCTGGAGGTGGAAACCGAAACGGGAAGCCATCGCGGCAAGGTTGTCCAGCTTGTTGATGTCGGGCATATCGTGGATGCGGTAGGGGAGTGTCTTGGGTTGTTCGCCTTTCTTGAGCACGCCGATGCTTTCCGCCACCGTGCGGTTGGCGAGAAGCATGAACTCTTCGACCAGCTTGTTCGCGTCTTTGGCTTGTTTGAAATAGACGCGGATGGGTTTGCCGTGCTCGTCAATCTCGAAGCGAGGCTCTTCACGGTCGAAGTTGATGGCACCATCCTTGAAACGCTGGTCGCGCAACAGGTGAGCCATGCGGTTGAGGGTGATGAGCAGGTCGGCATTCTCACCTTTCTGATGGTCGGCTGGCACAGGTGTGACGGGTAACTTGGCTGGGTCGATGGGTGTGAGCTGGTTGCGGAAGGCGTTCAGTTCCGTATCGGGCAGCACCNCCTGTGCTGGNATNGGCTGTGTGGNCATGGCTTNNCCTTGGCGAATCAGTTCGCATTCGCGTGCTTCGCCGTTTTGTTCGAGCAGATACTGCACTTCCTCATAAGTGTAACGGCGGTTGCTCTTGATGATGGTGTGGCAGATGCGATGGCGCAACACCTCAGCCTGGTCGTTCATCTCGAACACCACAGAGAACGTGAGCTTCTCCTCGTTCGGACGAAGGGAACAAAGCTGGTTGCACAAACGTTCGGGCAGCATAGGTATGGTTCTATCTACCAGATATATAGATGTGGCACGCTGTTGGGCTTCTCTGTCGATAATAGAGCCTTCATACACATAGTGGCTCACATCTGCGATATGTACACCCACTTCCCATAGCCCTTCTTTGAGCGACTTGATGGAAATGGCGTCGTCGAAGTCTTTGGCATCGCGAGGGTCGATGGTGATGGTGAAGGTGTCGCGGAAATCCTCACGTTTCGCTATCTCGTCGGGAGTGATACCTGCGTCAATGTGGTTGGCTGCGGCTTCCACCTGTTCTGGATAAGCGTAAGGCAGACCATATTCCACCAAGATAGCGTGCATCTCTGTGTCGTTATCCCCTTCAGCACCCAGCACGTCAATCACCTCGCCGATAGGATTGGGAGCGTTCATGGGCCAGTCTTTGACACGTACCACGACCTTGTCTCCGTTCTTCGCCCCCTTCAGTTGCTGGACGGGGATAACGATGTCGTGTGGCAGGTGTTCTGACGGGTTGATGAGGAACGCCACGCTGTGCTGCATTTGCAGAATGCCGACGAAAGGCTTCTCGGTGCGTTTCAGAATCCTCGTCACGCTTCCATAGAGTTTGCTGGTGCCACGACGTTTGGCATAGAGGGTCACTTGAACACGGTCGCCCGACAATGCGTGGAGGGTGTCGGTCTCATGGATGGAGATGCTTGCACCGTTGTCGGTATTGACAAAGCAGCGTCCCCCGCTGGTGCGGTTAAATGTGCCTTCAACGATGTGCGAAACACCGCCAAACATGATGTTCCCANCANNGNCNCGNTGCGNNANATCCCTGTTCGAGCAACTNGTTGANGATGTCGNCACAGANCATGCGGAGGGGATGTTTCGTAAGCCCCATTTCGCTGAAAATGCTTTTGAGCGAGAATGCACGCCTTTGGTGATTCTCGAAAAAGTTGATTACCTGTTGGGTGAGTTCGCGTTTATTGATGCTGGACTTCACAAGTCCCTTGTTTTTCTTTCCCATAGCGAGTTCGTGCTGTTTGGGGGACAAAGGTAGTGAAAAGTTAGGAGTTTAGGGATGGGAGTTAAGTTTTTTTAGTACCTTTGCCACCAAAATGGGCTGAAAGCATGAAAATTCTAATCACAGGTGCCAGCGGCTTCATCGGGAGTTTCCTCTGCGAAGAAGGCTTGAAGCGCGGAATGGAGACGTGGGCAGGAATGCGGGCACGTTCAAGCAGGCGTTGGCTGACGGACGAACGGCTGAGATTCGCCACGCTCGACATGACCCATGTGGAGCGGCTGAAAGAGCAGCTTGCGACATACAAGCAGGAAGTGGGCAGATGGGATGTCATCATCCATGCTGGCGGAGCGACGAAGTGCCTGAAACGGGAGGACTTTGACCTGCACAACTACGTCTGCACCAAGCACTTGGTCGAGGCATTGAAAGCATTGGACATGATGCCCTCGCAGTTCCTGTATGTCAGCAGCCTCAGTGTCTTGGGGCCTATCCGTGAGCAGCAGAATGCGGACGGCACTTATCATGATATGCTGTCGTCGGACACGCCGCAACCCAACACTGCCTATGGAGAGAGCAAGGTGAAGAGTGAGGCGTATCTGAAAGGCATTGAGGGCGTTACCATTTTCCGCCCCACGGGGGTGTATGGACCTCGCGAGAAAGACTACTTCATGATGGCGAAGAGCATCAAGCAGCACATCGACTTCTCGGTGGGATACCAAAAGCAGGTGCTCACCTTTGTGTATGTGCGCGACTTGGTTGGGGCGATATTCGCTGCCATTGGAAAGGCTGACGTAGCGAGCGGAAAGACCTATTTGGTGAGTGATGGGTACAACTACGACAGCCGCGCGTTCAGCGATTTGATACAGAAAGAGTTGGGCGTTCGGTGTGTGCTCCACGTCAAAGCCCCGTTGTGGCTGTTGAGAGTCATCAGTGCCGTGGCAGAGGGTATGTCGCACCTCACTCGCCGACCCAGCACGCTGAATGGCGACAAGTACCGCATCATGTGTCAGCGCAACTGGCAGTGCGACATCTCGCCGCTGAAGAACGACCTNGGTTTCGTGCCCGAATGGCCTTTGGAACGGNGTGTGANAGAGTGTATGGCATGGTATAGAGCAAACAACTGGATTTGAGACAATGACACTGAACGAGTATTTCAAGANAGAAGAGGNAAAGGGGCTTTGGAGCATGGAGAGCCTCACGCTNATTTANATGCTGTTCACCACNATTCTGATAGGCATCTACTGGAAGGGGTTGGCANNACCGATGGACATGCTGCTCACGCGCCTGTGGATGCTGGTGGCGATGGCTGCCGTGTATGGCGGCTACCGCTGCTATCCCTGCCGTGCCCTGCGCATCCTTCGGGTTATTCCAGCCTTGCTGGGCTTAATCTTTTGGTATCCAGAGACGTATGACTTCTGTTCGCAGTTGCCCTACCTCGACCACATCTTCGCAGGAATTGACCAGACGCTCTTCGGCTGCCAACCGGCGTTGGTGTTCAACACGGTGGTGACCAGCACCTTCTGGAGCGAAGCCTTCAACATGGGCTATTATGCTTATTATTATATGATGGGGGCTACCATCATCTTCTATCTGCTGTGTCGCTATCCAGAGGCGGACAAAGCGGGGTTCATCTTCTTGACTTCCTTCTTCCTTTTCTATGTGATATATGAGTTTCTGCCAGTGGCAGGTCCTCAGTATTATTTCAAGGCGGTGGGCGTGGAGACTGCTGACACGGGCGTGTTCCCTGCTGTTGGCTATTACTTCCAGTCGCACACCGAGATGCTGATGCCCGAGATAAAAGGCATATTCAGTCAGCTTGTGCTGGGTGCGCAGGAGGTGGGCGAACGTCCTACGGCTGCCTTCCCCAGCAGCCATGTAGGCATGAGCACGGTGACGATGCTGCTGGCGTGGCAGACGCGGAACAAGTGGCTCTTTGGGGGCATGATGCCGTTTTACCTGTTGCTTTGTTGCGCAACGGTCTATATTCAGGCGCACTATCTCATCGACTCCATCTGTGGTTTCTTTGTTGCGCTTGTGTTCTATGGGCTGACCAGCTGGCTTTACAATTTCCTGAAAACAGGTCGGGCTTTTCGGTCGTAGAGGCTTGGCAAATCCTGACAACTTAACACCATGACAGTTCTCTATTCAAGTCCCATTTTTGGTCCTGTGCATAGCCGCCGTTTGGGTGTCTCGCTGGGCATCAACCTCCTGCCAGCCGACGGCAAGTGCTGTTCGTTCGACTGCATCTATTGCGAGTGTGGTTTCAACCGCGACTTTGTGCCCAGACAAAAGATGCCGACGCGCGAGGAGGTGCGTCAAGCCCTGGAGGTTCAGCTTCGGAAGATGGTGGCAGAAGGACCTACGCCCGACGTGTTCACGTTTGCTGGCAATGGCGAACCGACCCTCCACCCTCACTTCCCCGAAATCATCGACGACACGCTTGCCCTGCGTGACCGATACTTCCCCAACGCAAAGGTGAGTGTGCTCACTAACGCCACCCAAAGTCTGCGTCAGCCAGTGTTCGATGCCCTGTGCAAGGTGGATAACAACATCTGCAAGCTCGACACCGTTTCGCCCGACTACATTCGGCTGGTTGACCGCCCCAACGGCACCTACGATGTGGAGCGAATCATCGAGCGGCTCAAGGAGTTTGGCGACCGCTGCATCATCCAGACGATGTTCATGCAGGGCGAATATGAGGGGAAGTCGGTTGACAACACGGGCGAAGCCTTTGTGAAGCCTTGGCTGAAGACCGTCGGCGAGATACGCCCACGTGAGGTGATGATATATACGATTGACCGCGAGACACCTGCCCACGGCTTGCGCAAGGTGTCGCCCGAAGTGCTGGATGCCATTGGCGCACGAGTGGAGCAGCTCGGTCTCCTGTGCAGGGTTGCTTATTAGCCCGACGCGGCTGTCCCGAATAGCCCGTTGCCGCAGTTGCGAGACAGGGCGCAGGGAAGTCGTTCATAACTTTGGAATAATTATTCATAACTTATAAATAATTGTTCGTAAGTTTGGAATAATTGTTCATAACTTATGAATAACCACGAAAGAGATAAATACGCTAACCAACAACAGCAAAACCCCGTCATCAACATGAAGAACTTGGTCTTCCTTACAGGTGCAGGCATGTCGGCCGAGAGCGGCATCAGCACTTTCCGCGATAGCGGCGGTCTGTGGGAGCAGTATCCCGTGGAAGCCGTGGCGAGCATCCAAGGCTATGAGCGCGACCCTGCGCTCGTGCAGAAGTTCTACAACGAACGCCGCCAACAGTTGGGCAGCGTGAAGCCCAACGAGGGGCACAAGCTCGTGGCGAGTCTCGAGGACAAGTACAATGTGACGGTCATTACACAGAATGTTGATGACCTGCATGAACGTGCTGGTTCACATCACATTATCCACCTGCATGGCGAACTGATGAAAGCCACTTCGTCGCGCAATCCGAACGACCCTAACTGCATCGTCACCCTGCCCGAGGATGACCCCATCATCCGCATGGGCGACAAGGCGAAAGACGGCAGCCAGCTGCGTCCGTTCATCGTGTGGTTTGGCGAGAGTGTACCCATGATTGAGCCTGCCATCGAGGAAGTGGCGAAGGCGGACATTCTGGTGGTGATAGGCACTTCGCTCAATGTTTATCCTGCCGCAGGGTTGCTGAACTTTGCCAACGAGCACTGCCGCATCTTCCTCATCGACCCGAAGTACGTACCTTACAACCCCAACATGGGCATCCGCCACATCATGAAAGGAGCCAGCGAGGGGATGGAGGAGCTGTGTCAACTCTTGGAGGACTGAAAAATGGAAGAATTGCGGGACTTTTCTCTTAATATAGCATAAAATCCGTTAAAATAGGCTTTAACACTTCGTTAATGCAAAAAATGTTTGTAATTTTGCCGAACATTTGTATATTAGCGCATTACGAACAATGAAAAAGGCTAAGATAAGATATGGGCTGTGGAGCATGGTGGTGGTGATGTTGTTCTCTCTGTCGTCGTGTCTTGACGATACGACCGTGGAGACATCGCCCGATTGTGCCATCCTGTCGTTTTCGGTGGGAAGCATCACCAGCTATGTGACCATCAAAAAATATGATGCCGCTGGTGGCGCGAAGGACACGCTGGTGGCAAGAACCATTGACGGAACTGGCGTCTACTTCAACATCAATCAGACGGAGGGACATATCTACTCAGTCGATTCTCTGCCTGTATGGGTCAACCTCCAGCGTGTGGTGCCTACGATGGTGAGCAATGGCAACATCTATGTGAAGGTGGATGAGTCGGAGGATTTGTACTATAACGTCCGTTCGGGTGTTGATTCCCTCGACTTTTCCAANNCTGTNGAGCTGTTGTGNGTNTCAACCGATGGCACGGCANGNCGTACTTATACCGTGGATATTTATCAGCACAAGACCAATATCGACACGCTTGAATGGAAAGAGACTGCGGCTGACCTCGCCGTGGCTAAGCTCGGTCGGACGCTCTATGCCGATGGCAAAGTGTTTGCTTTTGCTCAGAACGAGGAGGGCGACGCTGTGGTGACTTGCGCTGACAAGAAGGACATCGCGGTGTGGAGTGCGCCTGTAGTCATCCCTGTGGAGGCTGGCTCGGTGGTGCTCTTCCAAGGGCGGTTCTATGGTCGGGGCGTCGATGGCTGTCTCTACGGTGCTGACCCTGCCCAGATGGCAGCCACATGGACAAAGGCGGGAGAGCAGCAGGTGGAGCGTCTCTTGGCTGCCGATGCGTGCTATCTCTATGCCTACGATGGCACGAACATCATTGGCTCGGCCGACCTCAACACATGGACTGTAATGGGGACAGCGAACTTGGATATGCTGCCTGAGACCGATGTTTTCTCTGTGTCGCACCCCATGCGGACGAATGCTAACTTGCAACAGACGGTGATGGCAGGCATGAGCAGTCGGGACGAAGTGCATGGCGCAGTGTGGTATAAAGTCGCCTCGACCGATGCCTACGCTAATCAGGATTGGGAGTACATACAGGTGACGAGCGACAATCCTTTCGGTCTTCCACACGCCGAGAATTTCAGCATGACCTACTACCGTGGCGCCATCTATGCGATGGGTGCTGTGGATGACAAATACCAGTATCTGTATTGTTCCAACGACAACGGCATCACTTGGCATCCTTTGAAGGAGAAGTATCTGATGCCTAAGGACATCACTCCTGCTGAGGGTGTTGCACGCCTTGTGGCTGTGGATGAGGAGCTGTGGATAGTACAGGAAAACGGCAAGGTATGGCAAGGCTCTATACAGTAATCGTTGCAGTGGCTGTCTCTTGCTGCGCTCACCTTAAGATGGGAGCACAAGAGTTGGAGTATGCTGTGGAGCTTGGTGTGATGGGCGGTCCTGCTTTCTACATGGGCGATGCCAATCTCGGTGGGTTCTATCGGAACGTGACGATGGCTGGTGCGGCGATGGGGCGGTATAACATCAATCCACGCATGGCACTGAAATTCGACATCGGCTATGGAAGCATCAAGGGAGATGCGACCCAAGATGCGAATAGGTTCCCCGAAACGAAGGGGCAGGAATGGAGTTTCGACCATCCGCTGGTGGATGTCGGTTGCCAATACGAGCTGAACTTCTGGGGATACGGAATTGGCACAGGATACAAGGGGCACAAACGGCTGGTGCCTTACATACAGGTGGGGCTGGGCTTTACCTATTGCAACGAGGACTTGACCATGAACATCCCTGTGGGCGTTGGCATCAAGTACAAACTCAAGCCGAGGCTGAATGTTGGTCTTGATTGGACCATGCGTTTTGCCATGAGTGACAAGCTGGACGGCATCGAAGACCCTTACCGCATTCCAAGCGGATTCCTGAAGAACAAGGACAGTTATTCGTGGACGATGTTCTACATCTCCTACGACCTCTGCCCGAAGTACAGAAAGTGCAACAATTAACCCCATCAGGTTTGAAGAGCCTTAAACAAACAGCGAAATGTATCAAGAACAGATAGATATGACCCGAATGCCGCATCACGTTGCCATCATCATGGATGGTAACGGACGCTGGGCAAAAGCGCAGGGAAAGGAACGCACCTACGGACATCAGGAGGGTGCGGAGCGTGTGCATGAAATCATGGAGATGGCTGTGCGGTTGGGGTTGGATTATCTGACACTCTATACATTCTCGACGGAGAACTGGAATCGCCCTGCGGCGGAGGTGGAGGCCTTGATGACCTTGTTGCTCAAACACTTGGAGGAGGAACTCTTCATGAAGCAGAACGCTCGCTTCCGTGTGATTGGCGATACGGAGCGTCTGCCCCAAATGGTGCAGGACGCTTGCCGTCAGCTGGAGGAGCGTACCAGTCGCAATACGGGCACCTGTATGGTGCTGGCACTCAGCTACTCGTCTAAATGGGAAATCACTCATGCTGTTCGGCAGATTGCCGCCAAGGCTAAGAGCGGAGCGTTGGAGGTGGAGGACATCAATGAGGAGATGATTAGCGAGCATCTGACCACCAACTTCATGCCAGATCCCGAACTGATGATACGCACGGGTGGAGAGGAGCGTCTGAGTAACTATTTGCTGTGGCAATGTGCTTATTCTGAATTCTATTTCACTGATACGTATTGGCCTGATTTCCACGGGGAGAACCTCTGCAAGGCCATCGTNGACTATCAAGGCAGGCAGCGTCGCTTTGGCAAGACGGGAGAGCAGGTGGCTGACCCACAGACTTCGAATGACAAGAAATAATCTTACATATTATATATAATAGACGACTCTCTACATGGGAAGATTGAAAATCACTATATTCACCTTTATCTTGCTTATGTGTGCGTGCGTGGCTGTTGAGGCGCAGGTGCAGACGAAGCCTTCCATCGTGTACGGCAAGACGCAGAAATACGAGATTGGGGGCATTGAGGTTGAAGGTGTGACGAACTACGAAGACTATATCCTTATCGGCCTGTCAGGGCTTNCNGTCGGCGAAGCCNTATCGNTGCNGGGCNAGGAAATCACCGAGGCCATNAAGCGTTATTGGAAGCACGGACTCTTCTCTGCGGTCAAGATTGAGGCTGACAGCANCGTGGATGAAAAGGTGTTNCTGAAGATTACGCTGGCAAGCCGCCCCAAGGTGTCGCAGCTCAACATCAATGGTGTGAAGAAGTCGGAACACGATGATTTGCAGGAACGTATCGGGCTTGTGAAGGGAAACCAGCTCACGCCTAACATGGTGGATAAGGCGAAGATTGTCATCAAGCGGTACTTCGCTGAGAAGGGCTTCAAGAATGCGGAAGTGGAGATTGTTCAGCGCGATGACCCTGCGCAGCCCGACCAACTGATTGTGGATGTCAACATCGACAAGAAGGAGAAGGTGAGGGTGAACGAGATTTTCATTACGGGTAACACGCACATTGCCACGAAGAAGTTCCACGGCGGCTTTTTCTCAGGCGGTCTGTTGAAGAAGACGAACGAGAAGGGCTTCAAGAGTTTCTTCAAGACAAAGAAGTTCGTGTCGGAAAAGTACGAGGAAGACAAAGACCGTGTGGTGGAGAAGTATAACGAACTTGGCTACCGTGATGCCTACATCTATGCGGACAGCGTGGTGGACATTGGCAACAACTTGGTGAACGTCTATCTCCACATCGATGAGGGTGACAAGTACTATGTCCGTGACATTCGTTGGGTGGGTAACACCATCTACAACACCGAAATGCTGGAACGCGTCTTGGACATGAAGCGTGGCGATGTCTATAATAAGAAGCACATCCAGAAGAAGCTTCATGAGGACGATTTGGCTGTAAGCAATCTTTACTATAACGATGGCTATGTGTTCAACCAGGTGCAGGACGTGGAGGTCGATGTGGTGGGCGACTCCATCGACTTGGAAATTCGTATCTCTGAGGGCACTCAGGCTTCCATCAACAAAATCAAGATATATGGTAACACCCGTGTGTATGAGGAGGTGATTCGTCGTGAACTCTTGCTCAAGCCAGGCGATTTGTTCAGCATGGATGCCTACAAGATGACCTATCAGGAGATTGCGCAGATGGGGCATTTTGACCCTGAACAGATTGNCTTTANGNCTNTNCCCGACCCGNTGAACGGAACGGTTGACCTGANCCNTGGACTTGTGCCCAAGNCGAGCGACCAGCTNGAGTTCTCATTAGGCTGGNNCATGACGGGTGTGATTGGTAAGGTGGGTTTGAAGNTCACCNACTTTTCCATACGTNACCTCATTGGGAAGAACCGTGTCCACCGCGGTANCTTGCCACAGGGTGATGCACAGGAGTTGGAGCTGAGTGCCTCGACCAATGGCTCGTACTATCAGCAGTACAGCATCTCGTTCCTCGACCCGTGGTTCGGGCGCAAACGTCCTAACCAGTTCTCTGTCAGTGCTTTCTTCTCTCGCCAGACAGATATCAGCAGTAACTACTACAACAGCAGCTACTACAACAACTACTACTCAATGCTGTATGGTTATGGTAGCTACAACAGCAGTTACTATAACAACTACTCCAACTACTACGACCCCGACAAGTACATCGAGCTGTTCGGTCTGAACATTGGCTTCGGCAAGCGTCTCACATGGCCCGACAACAACTTCCGTTTCCAGGCATCGTTGGGCTATACACGCTACATGATGAAGGACTGGGAGTACTTCATTGTACAGAACGGCAATTGTAATGACATCAACCTGACCCTGTCGCTTTCGCGTGCCTCCATCGACAATGCCATGTTCCCACGCCGTGGCTCGCAAATATCGGCTTCCGTGTCCGTCACTCCGCCTTATTCGCTGTTCGACGGAGTTGATTATGAGCACATGGCTACCAGCTACTATGATGCCAACTACCAGCGCGACATGAGCCGTAAGTATAAGTGGATTGAGTATCATAAATGGAAGTTTAACTCACGCTTGTTCACCCCGCTCGGTGGCGGTCGCAAGTGCTTTGTGCTGATGACTCGTTTCGACTTCGGTTTCTTGGGTAGCTTCAACAAGTACAAGAAGTCGCCATTCTCCACCTTCTATGTCGGTGGTGACGGCATGTCGGGCTACTCGTCCAGCTACTACTCTGAGAACATAGGCCTTCGTGGTTACGACAACGGTGCGTTGACCCAAGGCTATAACTACGGCTATGCCTATGACCGCATGACGCTTGAGCTTCGCTATCCATTGATGCTGCAAGGTGCTACCAACATCTATGCGTTGGCCTTCATGGAAGGAGGTAACGCATGGACAGAGACACGGAAGTTCAACCCCTTCGACATGAAGCGTTCGGCAGGTATCGGTGTCCGCCTCTTCCTTCCGATGGTCGGTCTGATGGGTATCGACTGGGCTTATGGCTTCGACAATATCAACGGCTCCAAGAGTTACGGCGGAAGCCAGTTCCACTTTGTGCTTGGTCAGGAGTTCTAAACAAAACACCTTCAAAATATCAGTATGATGAAGAAACTACTTTTAACCCTNACCGTGCTNCTGGCAACCCTTANNGCTGNCGCANAGAAGTTCGCTCTTGTCGATATGGAGTACATCCTCAAGAATGTGCCTGCCTACGAGCGTGCCAACGAACAGCTCAACCAAGTGTCCAAGAAGTGGGAAGGCGAAGTGGAAGCCCTGCTCAACGAAGCTGAAACCCTCTATAAGAAATACCAGTCGGAATCCGTGTTCCTCTCTGACACCCAAAAGACCAAGGCCGAAGAAGCCATCATGGCAAAGGAGAAGGAAGCCAGCGACCTGAAAAAGAAGTACTTCGGTGGCGAAGGCGAGCTGTACAAGAAACGCCAGAGCCTTCTCGCCCCCATCCAAGACGAGATTTACAACGCTGTCAAGGACATCTGCGACCAGAAAGGCTACCAGCTTGTCCTCGACCGCGCCTCAGGCGGCAGCATCATCTACGCCTCGCCCAAAATCGACATCAGCGAGGAAGTGCTTCAGAAACTCGGCTACGCTTATTAAAAAGGCTCATGAGTCNTGTAAAGANTTGTAAGCNATCATANTCCATAAAACNCANAACAACCCAACANCAATGAAANAAACTATTATTGNCATTCTTTTGGCATTGCCAATGACCCTTTTCGCGCAGAAGATTGGACACGTAAACTTTGAAGCTGTGATTCAGGGCATGAGCGAGTACGCCACCGCTCAGACCGACTTCCAGAATCTGCAGAAACAGCTCTCAGAGGAGATGCAGCGCAAGCAAGCCGAGTTCCAAACCAAGAGCGAAGCTTACGATAAGGAAAAGGCTACACTCTCCGAGACTCTCCGTACCTACCGCGAGCAGGAACTTCAGAAAGCCTACGAGGAGCTCACGCAATTCGCCCAGACATGCGAGCAGGAGTTGCAGAAGATGCAGCAGACAAAGATGGGCGAACTGCAAGAGAAAGTGTTGAAGGCTGTGCAAGAAGTGNGTGAAGCAGGTGGTTTTGCCTACATCCTTCCNAGCAGCGGTGTTGCNTATGTGGGTTCAAGTNCCACTGACATCACNGACCAAGTANAAACCAAGGTTGGTGCCAAGTAATCCAGTCTTATGAAGAAAATACTTACATTGATAGCACTGTCTGCTTGCACTGTCGTTCTGTCAGCGCAAGAGGCAGTGCTTCCTGTTTCTGTTCCACAGCCCCAGCAGGTTGCCCCCCAGTCTCGCCACTTCGGCTATCTCTCCTACAACGACGTGCTCCATGCCATGCCCGAATACGAACAGGCCATGAAGAGTCTCGCCGACCTCACTGCCACCTATCAGCAGGAGATGGAACGTGCCGAACAAGAGTTCTCCAAGAAGTTTGCCGAGTACATCGACGGGCAGCAGTCCTTCCCCGAGAATATCATGCTCAAGCGCCAGAAAGAGCTGCAGCAGCTCATGGAACAGAGCATGAAGTTCAAGCAAGACGCACAGGAGCTGCTGACCAAGGCCGAAGCCGAACTGATGGCTCCCATCCGTTCGCGCCTGAGCGATGCCATCACAGCGGTGGGCAAGCGAAACAGCTACGCCTACGTGCTCAACACCGATGCCAACGCCTATCCCTACATCAGTGATGGAGGCGAAGCGGAAGACTGCACCGATGCAGTGCTCACCGAGCTTGGCATCCAGTGATTTGCCAGTAATCAGCGTTCAAAAGCCAAACAGCAGAACATGGGTCGCATCGGTGTTTTCGACTCGGGCTATGGAGGTCTGACCATTCTTGATGGCATACGCAAGCGGATGCCTGAGTATGACTACATCTACCTTGGCGACAACGCGCGTGCCCCATACGGCACACGTTCCTTCGACGTGGTCTATGAGTTCACCCTCCAGGCCGTCCAAAAGCTCTTCGCTTTGGGATGCCCTCTGGTCATTCTGGGGTGCAACACCGCCTCCGCCAAGGCTCTCCGCTCCATCCAGCAGAAGTACCTCCCCACACATGCCCCCGACCACCGCGTGCTCGGAGTCATACGTCCCACGGCCGAGGTCGTGGGACAGCTCTCCCACACTCGCCACATCGGCGTGCTCGCCACCGAAGGTACCATCAAGTCCCAATCCTACAATCTGGAGATAGAGAAACTCTATCCCGGTTCCACCATCGTGGGACAGGCATGCCCCATGTGGGTGCCACTGGTCGAATGTGGCGAGTTCGACAAGCCTGGAGCCGACTACTTTGTCCGCGACTCCCTTCAGAAACTGCTTGCCCAAGACCCCCTCATCGACACCATCATCCTCGGCTGCACCCACTATCCCCTCCTGCTTGACAAAATCAGCCAGCAGCTTCACAACCTCACTGTTCCCACCTCTCATGATAGGGAAACCCAAGACGTTTCCCCTCAGATTCGCCTCATTCCTCAAGGTCAGTACATCGCCGCCAGCCTTGACGATTATCTTTGCCGCCATCCCGAAATGGCACAGCGGCTCACCCGTGGCGGCACCTGCCAGTATTTCACCACCGAATCCCCCACACGATTCCGCGAAAGCGCCAGCCTTTTCCTCCACAANGAAGTTACGGCACAGCGCATCACNCTCAACTGACCTCTCCTCCCCCCCCCTTCTTTCCCGTATCTTATTTTNNACNCTAAATACCCCCTCAAAATCGATGTCCCCGACATCGACCAATCGGAGNCCCCGACATCGGTCANCCGATGTCGGGGACTCCGATTTTTATGCTGTGGAAGCGCACCTCGCAATAAGGCATCTGATGCCTCCTGCCAGCCCCTTCTGTTTGGGTATCCAAAAGACGCTCCCGTTTCATGTGATTTTATGTTATTAAACATACGATTCCCTATGATAGGATGAACTATTTTCCATACCTTTGCAATGTGGAAAAAACATTCTGTGGCGAATGGAGGCAACCATTCGCCACACGGCAAGAGGTTAGAATGTCATGATGACAATAACTTTCTACCTGCTGACCCTAATAGAGAATATTATTTCCATAGAAAAAATGGTTAATGGGCGGTTAAGTCCGCCCGCCTTGCCTCGGAATACCCGAGGTAAGGTTTTTTTATAGGGCGTCATCATAGAAGAGTTCCCGATGATAGANGGNACCACCGNCCTCAAAGCACCGATAGGATAAAGCACGCCTTTGAATCTGTTGAATTGTGGTTTCTGGCAACTTGTTTCATTATACAAAGAGAGGGGGCATATCCAGCGCTGTGCGGATATGCCCCCTCTCTTTGTATGGTCGGGATGAGGCGACTCGAACGCCCGACCCCTACGTCCCGAACGTAGTGCGCTACCAACTGCGCTACATCCCGATGTGCATGCCTCCCGTTGGAGGTTGCGGCTGCAAAGGTACAAATTATAATTCACAATTCACAACGCATCATTCATAAATTTGTCATTTGTCTTGGTTTCAGGAACGATTGCAAACCAAATGTTGCAACTCTTTGTTGAATTGTGTCCCTTTATGGGCTTTTTTGTGCTTAAACGGTGAAAAAAACATAAAATCGGTTGTGGTGGGCTTTGCCCGAATGGGAGAAATGCGTACCTTTGCAAAGAGGGTGGTTCGAGGGATAAGGCTGTGCCTGCCTGTGGACACCTTGGACAGAGGCGAAGTCGGGTTTTCCGACCGCAGGGCTGAAATACGACGGTAGAAAGATTTGTTATTCATTTTATATTTTAAAACAAAAGTACTATGGCATTAGATTTGACAAAGTATGGTATCACTGGTTCTACAGTGATTGCGCACAATCCTTCTTACGAGGAGCTTTACAAGGCTGAGGTTAATCCTGCTCTCGAGGGCTACGAGAAGGGTCAGGAGACTGAGCTGGGTGCAGTGAACGTGATGACTGGTATCTTCACGGGTCGTTCTCCTAAGGATAAGTACATCGTTGACAATGACGAGAGCCACGACAACGTGTGGTGGACTTCTGACGCATACAAGAACGACAACCACCCCATGTCTGAGGAAGTTTGGGCACAGGTGAAGGAGATTGCCAAGAAGGAGCTTTCTAACAAGCAGCTGTATGTGGTGGACGCATTCTGCGGTGCCAATGAGGCAACTCGCCTTTCTGTACGCTTCATCGTGGAGGTTGCATGGCAGGCACACTTCGTTGAGAACATGTTCATCCGCCCCACTGAGGAGGAGCTGAAGAACTTTGAGCCAAACTTCGTTATCTACAACGCTTCTAAGGCAAAGGTGGAGAACTACAAGGAGCTGGGTCTGAACTCTGAGACTTGTGTGGCTTTCAACACAAAGAGCCGCGAGCAGGTCATCATCAACACTTGGTATGGCGGTGAGATGAAGAAGGGTATGTTCTCTATGCAGAACTACTACCTCCCACTCAAGGGCATCGCTTCTATGCACTGCTCTGCCAACACTGACATGGAGGGTAAAAACACTGCCATCTTCTTCGGTCTCTCTGGCACAGGTAAGACTACGCTCTCTACTGATCCAAAGCGTCTCCTCATCGGTGACGACGAGCACGGATGGGACGACGAGGGTGTGTTCAACCTCGAGGGCGGCTGCTACGCTAAGGTTATCAACCTCTCTAAGGAGAACGAGCCTGACATCTATGGTGCTATCAAGCGCGACGCTCTTCTGGAGAACGTGACTGTGGCTGAGGACGGCAAGATTGACTTCGCAGACAAGAGCGTGACTGAGAACACTCGCGTTTCTTATCCTATCGACCACATCAAGAACATCGTGAAGAATGTGGCTGGCAAGAGCGCAGGTCCTGCTGCCAAGAATGTCATCTTCCTCTCTGCCGACGCATTCGGCGTGCTGCCTCCAGTGTCTATCCTCACTCCTGAGCAGACTCAGTACTACTTCCTCTCTGGCTTCACTGCAAAGCTTGCAGGTACAGAGCGCGGCATCACTGAGCCAACTCCAACCTTCTCAGCTTGCTTCGGTCAGGCATTCCTCGAGCTGCACCCAACCAAGTATGCTGAGGAGCTCGTGAAGAAGATGCAGCAGAGCGGTGCCAAGGCTTACCTCGTGAACACTGGTTGGAACGGCACTGGCAAGCGCATCTCTATTCCAGATACTCGTGGCATCATCGACGCCATCCTCGACGGTTCTATCCTCAAGGCTGAGACCAAGAAGATTCCATTCTTCGACTTCGAGGTGCCAACAGCTCTGCCAAACGTGAACCCTGCCATCCTCGACCCACGCGACACTTATGCTGACGCATCTGTTTGGGAAGAGAAGGCTAAGGATCTCGCTGGTCGCTTCATCAAGAACTTCGACAAGTATGCTACCAACGAAGCTGGTAAGGCACTCGTTGCAGCTGGTCCAAAGCTCTAAGCGGAAACATTGTCAGACGACATATCCAAAGGCGGCACTCGAAGAACCGAGTGCCGCCTTTCTTTTGTCAGAAGCCTTGATTCTTTCGTTCCCCCAACTGAAAGCCTTTCAAATAACAAAAAACTCCCGACACCAACCTTCCAACTCCCAACTTTTCACTACCTTTGCCACAAAGAACACAACAATGGCAAAACAGAAATTCTATGTAGTTTGGAATGGGGCTGAAGATGGGGTTTATACCACATGGGACGCTTGTCGTCAAGCCGTCGAAGGCTTTTCTGGAGCGAAGTTCCAGTCCTTCAAGACCGAAGCCGAAGCCGAAGAAGCTTTTGAGATGGGGTATGAGAAATATAGGAAGTCAAAGGAGACCAAAGAACCAGAGGAGGTGAAGGGAGTAGAAGAGGCGAAGGGATTCTCACTTCCTCCTGCTGCCATCAACGAAGCCATTGCTGTCGATGCGGCATGCAGCGGCAATCCTGGCAAGATGGAGTATCGGGGTGTGTATCTGCGCACAGGCAAGGAGATATTCCACTATGGTCCCGTGTGGGGCACGAACAACATCGGCGAGTTTCTTGCCATTGTGCATGGTCTTGCCCTGCTGAAACAGAGGGGGCTGGACACCATGCCTATTTATAGTGACAGCGTGAATGCCCAGCTATGGGTGAAGCGGAAGAAGTGTAAGACCACGCTGGAACGCAATGCGAAAAGCGAGGCACTCTATCAGCTTATCGAACGAGCAGAGAACTGGCTGAAAGCCCATTCCTATAAGAATCCGATCATCAAGTGGCCAACGGAAATATGGGGTGAAGTCCCAGCCGATTTCAATCGCAAAAGGAAGAAAAGGTAGCTCTCCACAAGTCTTTCATGCTTTGCTGTGAGAGGCGTGGGGTGAGTCTTTCACGAGAACTATATAACGTCCCAGAACCGCTCCGTGTGGCTGGCGCATTTTGTGGCATGGGTCGTGCGCTATTGTGGGCTGTGGGAAAACAGGAATCCGATGGGACTCCGACATGACTTTGCAGTGAAAAGTGGAAAGAGAAGAGTGAAATTTTTTGCTTTTCACTTCTTTTTCTATAACTNTGTACCCCGATTAGNAATNACACANCGNATNNATTATATGGNNAAGGNGCTTATTATCGGNGCAGGAGGCGTTGCCTCGGTGGCTGCACACAAGGTCGCTCAGAACAGCGACGTGTTTACCGACATCATGATTGCCAGCCGCACGGAGTCGAAGTGCAAGGCATTGGCTAAGGCGATAGAGGATAAGGGGCTGGTGCCTGAGGGCAGCATCAAGACGGCTCGCGTGGATGCTGACAATGTGCCTGAACTCGTAGCGCTCTTCAATGCCTACAAGCCCGACCTTGTGATGAATCTCGCCCTGCCTTATCAGGACTTGACCATCATGGAGGCTTGTTTGCAGAGCGGTGTGAGCTATCTTGATACGGCAAACTATGAGCCTAAGGACGAGGCGCATTTCGAGTACTCGTGGCAGTGGGCGTTTAAGGAGCGTTTTGAGCAGGCTGGTCTGACCGCCATCCTCGGCTGTGGCTTCGACCCTGGCGTGACGAGCATCTACACGGCATACGCTGCGAAGCATCACTTTGACGAGATTCAATATCTGGACATTGTGGATTGCAATGCGGGCGACCATCACAAGGCGTTTGCCACTAACTTTAATCCTGAAATCAATATCCGCGAGATTACCCAGAAGGGTCTCTACTGGGAGAATGGACAGTGGGTGGAGACGGAGCCGCTGGAGATTCACCAGCCGCTGAACTATCCTGAGATTGGACCGAAGGAGTCTTACCTCCTTCACCACGAGGAGATTGAGTCGTTGGTGAAGAACTATCCGACCATCAAGCGTGCCCGTTTTTGGATGACGTTTGGCGAGCAGTATCTGAAACACCTTGATGTGATTCAGAACATCGGCATGAGCCGCATTGACGAGATTGAGTACATGGCGGAGGCGGCTGACGGCAGTGGTCCTGTGAAGGTGAAGATTGTGCCGCTGCAGTTCCTGAAAGCCGTGCTGCCTAATCCGCAGGACCTGGGCGAGAACTACGAGGGACAGACTTCCATTGGCTGTCGCATCCGTGGCATCAAGGACGGCAAGGAGCGCACCTACTATGTGTATAACAACTGCTCCCACCGTGCTGCCTATGAGGAGACTGGCATGCAGGGCGTGAGCTACACGACTGGTGTGCCTGCCATGATTGGTGCGATGATGTTCATGAAGGGTCTCTGGAAGCGTCCCGGCGTGTGGAACGTGGAAGAGTTTGACCCAGACCCCTTCATGGAACAGCTGAACAAGCAGGGATTGCCTTGGCACGAGGTGTTCGACGGAGACTTGGAACTTTGACAAAACAGCGGGAATGAAGAATGGGAAGGTTGACGTTCTGACTGTTCGCACGATAGTTTCGATGCTTCCGTTCTTCCATCCATTAACTTTTTTAAGACTATGGCAAGAGATAAAAAAGAAGAGGCGAGTTTATCGCCCCAGCAGCAGAAGCTGAAAGCGCTTCAGGCTGCGATGGAAAAGATAGAAAAGAATTTCGGTAAGGGTGCCATCATGAAGATGGGTGATGAGAGCATCGAGCATATTGAGGTGATACCTTCGGGCTCTATTGGTCTGAATGCCGCGTTGGGCGTGGGTGGTTATCCTAAGGGGCGCATTATCGAGATCTTTGGTCCTGAGTCGTCGGGTAAGACGACGTTGGCGATTCATGCGATAGCTGAGTGTCAGAAGTCGGGTGGCATTGCCGCTTTCATCGACGCTGAGCATGCTTTCGACCGTTTCTATGCTGAGAAGCTGGGGGTGGATATTGACAATCTGCTCATCAGCCAGCCCGATGACGGCGAGCAGGCACTGGAGATTGCCGACCAGCTCATCCGTTCCAGCGCGGTTGACATCATTGTTATCGACTCTGTTGCAGCGTTGACGCCTAAGGCTGAGATTGAGGGCGATATGGGCGACAACAAGGTGGGTCTGCATGCCCGTCTGATGAGTCAGGCGCTGCGCAAGCTCACTGGCACCATCAACAAGACCAACACGACGTGCATCTTCATCAACCAGCTACGTGAGAAGATTGGTGTCTTGTTTGGCAACCCTGAGACGACGACAGGTGGCAATGCCTTGAAGTTCTATGCCAGCGTGCGCATTGACGTGCGCAAGAGCACGCCCATCAAGAATGGTGACGAGATTCTGGGCAACTTGACGAAGGTGAAGATTGTGAAGAACAAGGTGGCTCCTCCATTCCGCCGCTGCGAGTTCGACATCATGTATGGCGAGGGCATCAGCAAGAGTGGAGAGATAGTGGATATGGGTGTGGACACTGGCATCATTCAGAAGAGTGGCAGCTGGTTTAGCTATGAGGGCACTCGTCTGGCACAGGGTCGCGATGCCACGAAGCAGCTCATGATAGACAACCCCGAACTGGCTGAGGAAATCGAGCAGAAGATTATGGCGAAGATTGCTGGCAAGGACTATGTGCCTGCGTCGGGCGACGATGCCGAAGCGTCACAAGCTGAGTGACTTGACCTGATATCCCGTTAAATACATACGACACGCTCCGGGATGCCTTGTGGCATCTTGGAGCGTGTCGGCTATACAAGAAAAACTTACATAAGAAAACATGAAACACATTGATTGGAAAAATGAAGCAGGTGACTATTTCTTCATCACCTTCGGGCTGCTCCTGTATGCTGTGGGGTGGACCGTGTTTTTGTTGCCCTATGAGATTCCGTCGGGGGGCTTGACGGGTGTGAGTGCCCTTATCTATTATGTGACAGGAGTGGAGATGCAGGTGAGCTATCTCATCGCCAATGTCTTCTTGCTGCTGGTTGCCATGAAGATACTGGGGCTTAGGTTCTGCATCAAGACGATTTATGCCGTGTTGATGCTCACCTTCTTCCTGTGGGGTATGCAGCGGCTGCTGTTGGCGCAGGAAGGTGAGGGTGCTACACAGTTACCTCGCTACTTGGGCGATGACCAAGGTCTCATGGCGGTCATCTTTGGCTCTTCGCTCTGTGGCATGGGGTTGGCTCAGTGCTTCCTGCATCAGGGCAGTACAGGAGGTGTAGATATTATTGCGGCTATTGTGAACAAGCATCATCATATTAGCCTTGGACGTATGCTGTTGTATCTTGATATCTGCATTGTCAGTGCGTCATATCCGCTCTTTCACGATTGGCAACGTCTGGCTTTTGGCTTCATCGACATGTTCATGTGCAACATGGTGCTTGACTATGTGATGAACTATGTGCAGCAGTCGGTGCAGTTCTTCATCATCACCAAGCGTCCGCAGGAGATATATGAGGGTATCAGCAAGGATTTGGACCGCTCAGCCACGCTTTTGCCGGGTACGGGCTGTTACAGCCAGCAGCCTGTCAGCGTGTTGATGGTGGTGGCTAAAAAGAACCAGTCGGTGGCGCTTTTCCGATTGGTGAAGGCGATTGACCCCACTGCCTTTATCTCGCAGACGAAGGCTGAAGGAGTGTATGGAGAGGGGTTTGTGCAGTTGAAATAGTCTTGCAGAGGCGTTGCAAGTTCATCTATCATAAAAAAGGGGAAGGGTCAACGACCCTTCCCCTTTTTTAGCGTCCTTTCACGATTCGCTTGATTTCGTTTAGTTTATTCAGTGCTTCCAGAGGCGTGAGGCTGTTGATGTCGAGATTGAGCAGCTCGTCGCGTATTTGGCAGAGCACGGGGTCGTCCAACTGGAAGAAGCTCAGTTGCACCCCGCTCTTGCTCACGGTTTGGATGCTTTCGGTCTTCGGTCGGCTGATGCCATCGCCTGAGTTGTTGGCTTCCAATTCCTTCAGCACCTGTTCGGCGCGTTTCACCACCGTGGGTGACATGCCTGCAATCTTGGCGACGTGGATACCGAACGAGTGTTCGCTGCCGCCTGGCACGAGCTTGCGCATGAAGATGACTTTGCCATTCACTTCTTTCACGCTTACGTTGAAGTTTTTCACTCTTGGGAGCATCTTCTCCATTTCGTTCAGCTCGTGATAGTGTGTAGCAAAGAGTGTTCTTGCGTGTGTCTTTGGGTTTTCGTGGATGTATTCCACAATCGACCACGCGATGGAAATGCCGTCGTATGTGGATGTGCCGCGTCCCAATTCGTCGAAGAGCACCAGCGAACGGGCACTCAGATTGTTCAGGATGCTGGCTGCTTCGTTCATCTCTACCATGAAGGTTGATTCGCCCATAGAGATGTTGTCCGAAGCTCCCACGCGTGTGAAAATCTTGTCTGTCAAGCCAATCGTGGCACTGTCGGCTGGCACGAAACTTCCAATCTGTGCCATGATGGTGATGAGTGCTGTCTGTCGCAACAGAGCCGACTTACCAGCCATGTTCGGACCTGTCAGGATGATGATTTGCTGTTTGTCAGCATCAAGATAGAGGTCGTTGGCGACATATTCCTCGCCTACTGGCATCTGCCGTTCAATCACGGGATGGCGCCCTTGCTTGATGTCGAGGGTGAGGCTTTCATCCACCACGGGACGATTGTATCGGTATTCCTTCGCAGCCAAGGCAAAGGACAGGAGGCAGTCGATTTGACCAATCAGCGAGGCGTTTTGCTGAATCTGTGGGATGTAGNTGGCTNCATCCACNACCNACNCNNTGAACAANCGCATCTCCAGCGACAGAATCTTCTCCTCTGCNCNTANAATCTTTTCCTCGTATTCTTTCAGCTCTTGGGTGATGTAGCGTTCTGCCTGTGTCAGCGTCTGTTTGCGAATCCAGTCCTGCGGCACCAAGTCTTTGTAGGTGTTGCGCACCTCCATGTAGTAGCCGAACACGTTGTTGAAGCCAATCTTCAAACTCTGAATACCTGTGGCTTCGATTTCCCGTTGTTGAATTTGCAACAGGTAGTCTTTGCCTGAGTAGGCTATGTTCCGTAGCTCGTCCAGTTCGGCATTCACGCCATTGGCGATAACACCTCCCTTGTTCACTTGCAGGGGTGGGGACGGATTCAGTTCTTTCTCAATGCGTTCGCGCAGGGGGATGCAGGCATCCAGCCGCTCACCAATGCCGCGGAGGCTCTCGCTGTCTGTCTGTAGGCAGAGTTCCTTGATAGGCTCTATCGCTTTCAGTGCCACCATCAGTTGTACCAATTCGCGTGGATTCACGCGTCCTACAGCCACCTTACTCGCGATGCGTTCGAGGTCACCAATTTGGTGTAGCAGTTCCTCGATGTTGTTGCGCAGGTCGGGGTCACGGAAGAAGTACTCTACCACGTTCTGTCGCTCCACAATCGCCTTCACATCCTTGAGTGGGAAAACGACCCAGCGACGCAGCATTCTTGCGCCCATGGGGCTGACCGTCTTGTCGATGACCGACAAGAGGCTGTTACCTCCCTCGTTCATCGTGCCCAGCAGTTCCAAACTCCTCACGGTGAACTTGTCCATTCTCACATAGCGGTTCTCCTCTATCTGACGGATGCTGCGGATGTGTGATATATGTGTGTGTTGTGTCTGTTCCAGATAGAAGAGGATGGCACCAGCGGCAATCACACCGTTCTTCAAGTGCTCCACTCCATATCCTTTCAGGTTCTTGGTGCCGAAGTGTGTCAGCAGTTTCCTTCTGGCGGCATCGTCGGTGTAAATCCAGTCGTCCAGTTCGAACGTGAAGAAGCGGCTTCCGAAGTTGCCCTCAAACATGCCTCTTTTTCCGCGCTCAAAAAGCACTTCCTTGGGGATGAAGTTCGCCAACAGTTTATCCACATAGTCGGTCGTTCCCTCGGCACATAGGAACTCGCCTGTAGATATGTCCAGCAAGGCGATGCCGCACGACGCCTTGCCCAAATGGACAGAAGCCAGAAAGTTGTTCTCCTTGGTGTTGAGCACGTTGTCTGCCATCGCCACACCGGGCGTCACCAGTTCTGTGACGCCTCGCTTCACCAGTTTTTTGGTCAGCTTAGGGTCTTCCAGCTGGTCGCAGATAGCCACTCGTTTTCCAGCCCTGATGAGTTTGGGCAGGTAGGTGTCCAGCGCATGATAGGGGAAACCAGCCATGGCTGTTCCGCTGGCAGATGTGCCCGCTACGCTGCTGCGTTTGGTCAGTGTGATGCCCAAGATGTCTGCCGCCACCGTCGCATCCTCGTTATAAGTCTCATAGAAGTCTCCACAACGGAACAACAGCAACGCATCGGGGTGCTTTGCCTTTAGGTCGTAGAATTGCTTCATCATGGGCGTTAATGCCTCTTTCTTTTCCATAGGTTTTCTTGTGGGGCTAAGTTAGTCAGTTGGGACAGGAATCGTTCTGAATCTGTTTATCTTAGAATTTGAATTCAACCGCGAAACGCACACCGTTCTTGTGGAGCTTGTCGCCTCCATAGATGGCTGGCATGTCGTTGTAGTTCAGACGGCGTACATACTGCACGGTGAGTACCTTGAAGATGTTGCTAATACCAACCGACATCTCCATGTAAGGCTTGTTGCCCATCACGAATGATGTGGGATGTCCGTCGCGTGTGGGGAAACGTAGCAGTTCGTTGTCGTGCTCCCGAATGTAGGGATTGTTCTTGTTCGTCAGGTGTCCGCAGAGCATTTTGAAGCCGACGTACTCGCGCAGTTTCAGCTTTTTCAGCAATGGGATGCGGTTCAGCAGCTTGCCGTCGAAGTTCCAGTTGAGGAGCAGGGAGGCGTAGCGGTCGTTGAGGAACTCCATATTGCGGAGCATGTTGAACGACCAGCTGTCGAACTGCACGAAGTAGGAGAGGTTCGATGACGGGGTGAAGAGCATGGGGAAGNGCACTTTGTTCCACTGCGCACCGCCTTTCAGATAGGTGTCGATGTAACCGCAAGCCCCTGGCAGCCAGAACCTCTTGAANATGGNTGCTNNCGTGATGTTATAGTTGTANTGNCCGCNCAAGAAGCCGTTGATGCNCATNGTGNGTTCCAAGGTGAAGATAGGGGCATCATAGTTGATGGGCAATCGTTGCTGCTTGCTGTTGATGAAAGTCTCGCCTGGTGCATAGCGGAAGCCGAACTTGATGTCGCTGGTCTTGATGTTGGGCAGCAAGGTCTCATCCGCATTGCGCATATAGATGAGCTTGCCTGTCGGTGTGAGTTTCGAGTGGTCCAGTGCCAGCGACCAAGTGGCATTGCCCGTAGTCTCATACTGATAGCGCAGGTTGATGTCGTTCACATACATCATCTGGTCCACCTTGCCCGTCTTGAACGAGCTGTACATATTGTTCTTGTCGGTCCCCGCGAATTTATCTACAGGCGACATGTCGTCATACATACAACTGACCGTGATGCTGCGGCGTGGGAACTCGTGCGCCATGTACTTCTTCTTGTTGAAGGAGTATTCCACCTCGCNNCTNTATTTNCAACGGGCATCCTTCGTGNCGTAGGCACCATAANCANGCAAGAANAGGTGGGGGGAGANGTTGCCTGNGGTTTGTAGGCTTCCTTGATAGCGCATGCCGTCGATGTCGTTGTACGACACGATTGAGTTCAGCGGTATGAGGTCAACCTT
Source organism: Bacteroidales bacterium (assembly GCA_009177185.1). Classification (GTDB taxonomy): domain Bacteria; phylum Bacteroidota; class Bacteroidia; order Bacteroidales; family Bacteroidaceae; genus Minthosoma. The sequence continues at coordinate 12,617 of WFMB01000029.1, read as the reverse complement.
GTTTGGCTTCGGGGTCAGTTCCACCGAGTTCTCCACAACGGCAGTGAGCAGGAACTTCCAGAACCCGCCGAGGTTCTCGTCGATGTTATCCACCGCTTGCCCCAAATGGTTCTCTGAGTTGCTCAGCGGCACAGGACGGATGGATGCCCAGTAGGTGGAATCCCTAAACTCGGCATCTTTCACAACCAGGTCCATCTGTGGCGACTTGAAAGCCCTCTTGTCTGTGATGGGGTCGAAGTTGTAGTTGCTGTATTCAGTGTAGCGTTGACCTTGGAACTTCAGTGCGCCATACAGACCGCTCAGCTCCACAATCATGTTATCGACCTTCACCACGCGCTCTCCTGTCGGGAGGGTCATGAAGTCCTGAATCACCATCAGGTTATTCACAAAGTTCACGCCCGAATGCTTCGGCACATTCAGCACGGCACGCTTCACCTGATTCAAGCTGTCGTCCGTGATGTAAAGATGACCCGCAAAACCGAAGTCNTGNGTGTTGTTGGGNAAGAACACCACATCGATGCANCGTTCGNCATCCACCANCAGGGTATCCTGAATGTAGTAGTGGTAGAAGCCGATAGCCTCGGTGGTGGAGATTGGGCTGATGAAGGGATGCTGCAAGAGGCGCACATTATCCTTATAAATATCTACGTCGGTGAAGATGTCCCTGATTAGATTGGTAATCATGTCGCCCGAAGAGAGCATCGTTTGGAAACCGTCGTTTCGCTTGGCATGTATGGTCGTCTTCGCAGCCTTGGGCGTCTTGCGGTAGTTCTCCTCCGACACCGTTTCATCCACCAAGATGGGGATAATCAGCTTACCCGTCTCGGGGCAGACCTCAGCAAGCAGNGTGTNCNTNGTGTTCTCCAAGTCGTTGCGCGAAAAGACCTTCTTCTCGTATTTGTCAAAGTGGTAGAAATCCTTCTCCTTGATGTCGCTCAGCCTTTTGTTGGCTATCACCTTGCGCATGAGGTCCACGGCAGGGTTGTTCTTGCGCTTGTAGTGATGTTTCGTCTTTTTGACCACCACCTCGCCCAGCATGATGTCGTCGCTGTACATCTTGATGGTGCTGCGAATCTCGGCTCTGCCCCGCTGCACCGTCACCGTCACGGGCTTGTAGCCCAAGAAGGTAATCTCAAACTTGTTGTAGTTGTCCAAGATAGGGAGCACGAAGTTGCCGTCCATGTCGGTCGAACGACCTTCAGACGTGCCGACATACTTCACGGCAGCATAGGGGATGGGTTCGCCCGTAGTGCCATCCACCACCTGGCCATAGAACTGAGCCTTTGCGGCGATGGTACAAAAAAACAGCAAAAGAAAGAAGGAAATCTTACGCATAGATAAAGAAATGAAGAATTGAAGAGCGCACTCTTCAATTCTTCAGGTTTCAGGTTAAAGTTAATCGTTGATGAGGCACTTGCCTGTCATCTCCTTGGGCTGTTCNAGTCCCATGNTGTGGNGGATGGANGGAGCCACGNCAGCGAGCACGCCGTTCTCCACNTTGGCGTTCTTGTTCTCGGTCACATAGATGAACGGAACGGGGTTGAGCGAGTGGGCTGTGTTGGGAGTGCCGTCAGCATTGATAGCGTTGTCAGCGTTGCCGTGGTCGGCAATGATGATGGTCTCATAGTCCATCTCCTTGGCTGTCTCCACCACCTCGTTCACGCACTGGTCAATGGCCTTCACCGCAGCCTCGATGGCAGGATATGCGCCCGTGTGGCCCACCATGTCGCCGTTGGCGAAGTTCACCACAATCCAGTCATACTTGTTCGTCTTGATAGCCTCGACAAGTTTGTCCTTTACCTCAAAAGCTGACATTTCTGGCTTCAGGTCGTAGGTAGCCACCTTGGGAGAGTTCACCAAGATGCGGTCCTCGCCCTCGAACGGTTCTTCGCGGCCACCGTTGAAGAAGAAGGTTACATGCGCATACTTCTCCGTCTCGGCAGTGTGCAGTTGCTTCAAGCCCTTGCTGGCGATGTACTCGCCGAGGGTGTTCTCCACGTTCTCCTTGGGGAAGAGGATGTGTACGCCTGTGAACGATGCGTCATAAGGTGTCATGCAGTAGTATTGGAGTCCGGGGATGGTCTTCATGCCCTGCTCCTCCATGTCCTTCTGCGTCAGCACGACGGTCAGCTCCTTGGCGCGGTCGTTGCGGTAGTTGTAGAAGATGACCACATCGCCTTCCTTGATGCGACCGTCCACGTTGCAGTTGATGAGTGGCTCCATGAACTCGTCAGTGTTCTTGTGCTCCTCCGTGTGGCTGTCGTAGCAAGACTGCACGCCCTCCACCATGTCAGCCACCTCGCGACCCTTGCCGTGGACGAGCTGGTCATAAGCCACCTTGATGCGGTCCCAGCGCTTGTCGCGGTCCATGGCGTAGAAACGTCCGATGATAGAGGCGATGGCACCCACGCCCACCTCGTCGATGTGCTTCTGCAAGTCGGCGATGAAGCCCTTGCCCGACTTCGGGTCCGTGTCGCGACCGTCCATGAAGCAGTGTACATAGCAGTTCTCAATGCCATACACCTTGGCGATGTCAATGAGCTTCAAGATGTGGTCGAACGAAGAGTGTACGCCGCCCNTCGAGGTCNAGCCCATCAGGTGGACGCTCTTGCCGTTCTCCTTCGCATAGCCGTAGGCCGACTTGATTTCTGGGTTCTNCAAGATNGAGTTGTCGGCACAGGCGCGGTTAATCTTCACCAAGTCCTGATACACGATGCGACCCGCACCGATGTTGAGGTGTCCCACCTCCGAGTTGCCCATCTGTCCGTCGGGCAGACCCACGTTCTCGCCGCTTGCCTGCAGCTCCGAGTGCGGATAGTTTGCGTTCAGATAGTCCATGTAGGGAGTGGGAGTCTGGTAAATCACGTCGCTCTTGCCCTTGTCGCCGATTCCCCAACCGTCGAGAATCATCAGAAGTGCTTTCTTTGCCATAGTAATTTTATATTTATAGATTATAGTATGTTTGGGGGTTGTATTCAGAGGGCACGCCCCTCTTTCAGTTGCAAAGTTACACCAATTTTCACAGAAACACAAAGAAAACACGGCGGTTATTCGTCTTGGGTAACAAAAACGTATTAACTTTGCAGTCATATTCACTCACACGTATTCCATTTGAAAAAAGCAGTGGGAGTGTGGTGGGTGGATACATAATATATTGGAAGGCGTTTACTTGACGCTTTGGTCTTGACAAACCGGAATCTAGCAAGTTCACAGCATCGTCGCGACAAAGCAATGGTAGGATGTCTATGAGGTGTATATAGCATGTCCGTATTGTGTCCATTCTTCAATAGGCACAATGAGGCACATGGTTATATATATGCGTAGGCTTCTGGCGTTGCTCGTTCAGACGATGAAAGGGCATTGCTAGAGCCACGGTTTGTTGGACGGGTAACAGGTACAGCAACCTACGCTTTTTCTATATATAATGCAAACAATCAGTTGTTTTCACACCGTCTTGTCCGAGGGGGCTGCAAGACTAAGTGCCAGAACACATCACGTTCTGCGTACAGAACTTTTTTGTCAAACCATGCACATAGGTCGCATCTTACGGCAGAAACTCGAAGAGGAAGGCAAGACCGTCACTTGGCTGGCTGTAGAACTGGGGTGTCACCGCACAAACATCTACCATCTGTTTGCGAAGTACAGCATTGACACCCAGACACNGCAACGGCNCTGCCTCANTCTGAACTACAACTTCTTCCGCCTTTACGAGAAAGAAGTGGCAGACAAAATCAAGTAATCGGTCAGCCAATCCCGTGCTTCTCTTCTGTATCACAAAAGGAAAAGACATNTGTGTCCGCACCCTTCTGTGCCTTCTGCTACGCGCGCTCAGCGTGTGGCATGGTTTCACGGCCTCAAAATCGGTGTCCCCGACNCCGACCAATCGGAGTCCCCGNCATCGGTCGGTCGGAGTCGGGGACATCGATTTTGGAGGGGTTCCGAGAGGCGCGACGTGCGAGGCGGTGGATGAGTGTAGCAAGTCATGATAGAGAAGTGGTGTAGTGAATGAATCTGTTTGTCGGTCAATTTACCAAGTGTTAACAGGGTCGGCAACAAAGCCGTCTCCCTTTTCGCTACAAATATAGTTAAATGCGCATAAAACTCCGCATTTAGACAAGGAGAAATATACCCCCCCCATTTTTCAGCCGTTTTTGACCGAATAATGCACTCCTCGCATAGCATTGGAGCACAAGAACACGGACACAGTGAGGATGCAGGCAACAAACAAGGAGACCGTGTCATAAAACAAAGTTACGACACGGTCTCCACCTTCAAAAACTATTAAAAAAACCTACTGATATGCGATGGGTTGTTCAAAAGGGCAATTCCCATTACCTGTCAAGCAGCTCAAGATACCAAGTGGCATTGATTCTCTGCGGCGCAAAAGACAGGCGCGTGGTGTTCTTGACGTTGCTGCCCGGCTCCTTCTTGAAGAATTCAATAGCGTAGGTCACACGCACCGAGTGCTCATGGACAAATTCCATCTCTTCCACTTGGTAATCGAGCACGGGGAAGACCCGCTGCTGCATCCTGATGCTTTCTTTCATCTTCTCGTCAAGCGGTTTTACACTGTCATTCTCAATCACATGGAGCATCGCCAACGCAGCGTCATACTCATTGTTTTTGACATGATTCAGGTATTGCTCAACAAGACCCAGCACCTCCATCGTGTCGGCTTTGACAAATGTCGGTATCGGCTCGGCAGCCTCTTTCTGCTCAGACGAGCCACCCGAGCACGAACCGAGACAAGCGGTGATTGCCGCCACGGCAACAATAAGCGTGAATAAATTCTTCATGACAACGAATTTTTAGCAGAAGAGAGAAAGACACCCTCAATGCTGAAAAGTGCCTTTCTCCTACATGAAAAAACTTTCTACCTTAAATTATACGTTGGGCTTAACAGTCACTACAATCGAACCATTCATGTCTTGCCACTTGGTGGTTACCTTCACAGGAATTTCAATCTTGAACTCCTGACCGATGGCGTTACCCGACATGTTGTAGAATACGACCTTGGTGTCTGCACCAGTACCTTCTATCTTGATGTCATACTTTCTATTACCGTCTGCGTTCTTGATAGAATTCAGCGAAGTAGTGCATGCGCCACTAATAGAACCGTTCGTCTGGATGTTGGTCTTGGCATCAGCTGTAGAGTATTCAGGAACTTCAAATCCATACCATTCCATAAGCGTGTTATTAACAACAGCGTTAGGTGCAGGCTTATTGTTCCAAACCACACGTTTGTTTGTCGTATATACTTCCTTGACTTCGATGGTGTTTGCCAATGAAGCAGAGCTACCGCCACCAGCCGTAATGTCCTTAACCTCAAGAGTGCTGTTGCTAATCTCTATAGCAAGAGGAGTCATGAAGTTCACATTGTAGCGGTCGATATTCTCAATCCATGCACAGTAGTGGTCAACCAACTTGACGGGAGCGCTCTTGCCGACAAGCAGTTTGGCGCCTTCTGATGGTTTACTGCCTTCCTGACCTGGAGTCTCGCCTTCCCAGAGCTGAATGTTTGGACCGTCGATGACAGCAGCCTTGTCACCATCGTAGGAGAGAATCTGACCATCTTCAGAGATTGTCCACTTCTTCGTACCAGGAAGCGTCTCGAGCTTAGTTTCATCGAATACGATGACTGCCTCGTCAGCATTGTTTACAAGGTCTTCGGTAACGGATGGAGTCTGACCATTCTTGATGTAACCTTTGAGGAAGTTGCCCACAAATTGGGTCGTAGCATAAGCATCTGTGCCGTAAGTTTTATCGGTGTCAAGCTGAGGATTGATGAAACGAGCACCATCTTTCCACATCGTAGCATCCTTGCCAGCGGTATAAGCCAGTTTCGTGATAGGCATCGTCAACTTAACGCTGAATACGATTCTGCTCTTTGGATTAACCTTGTCTTGGAAGTAGCCCCAAGCCTCAACTTCTTTCTTACCTGCTTCATATTCAGCCTGAGTAGCAGGATTCGTTGCCGTGCTGATAGTCCATTTGATGTTGTGGGTCTGACCAGCTTCTGCATCGTCCGCCAAATCTGCGAGTGTTCCGAGTTTTGCCTCAGCCTTTCCACTCTCTTTCTGTGCCTCGTTTTCGCTTGCAAACAAGGTGCTGTTCAGGCTATACCTGTTGTGGAACTCATCACGAGACATGTCATATTTTGTATAAATAGCGTTGACCGATTCCTCAAGAATCTTTTGGCTCACATCGCCGCTGCATACATAAGGCACGTTCTCGAATTTTGCAAGTTCTCCGAATGTCTTGATGTCGATTTTGTCAATCCACTTAATCTTGAAGTAGCGTACATCCACAACTTTGTTGTTCTTGGCGTCTTTCAGCACTGCCTGAATCATCGGCTGGCGACCAATAGCATCACGGTTCTGCATCGTAGTGTTGTCGCGTGCGGTTGATACCAACGTGTGACCATCAATCAGTTTTGCGAAGTGCTTCTGGTTCGTCGCATCAGTTGTCTGCTGCTCGTTCTTCAGCGTGTAATCCATGATGTTGAAAGCGAACTCAAGACCGTATTTGTCTGTATCATAAATCTTTCCGTATTTGTCGCAAACTTCTACATAGTCGAGCAGATTAACCTTTTCCTCGTAATACACTTCATCAACAATGTGCATTGCGTTGAAGTTGCTTGGCAACTCTGTTGTCTTGGTCTTTCCGTTATAAACGGTAGAGTAGTTCCAGAAGTGAGACTCTGCTTCCTCCTCAAGTGGTTTGTCTGCTTTATCCTTTGACAGCTTGTTGTGGATGTAAGGTCTTACAGATGTCTCATACAGGCGAGCCCAATCTGAATACACTTCAGCCTTCTCGCCATTCTCTTTCTCTTCGTCCGTAAGGAACTTGTCATCCAAAGTAGCTTTGAGTGCCACGATAGTGAACTTTTCCCTGTCTGTGCCGAACGATGAAGTGACATTCTTTTGGATCTCCAGCTTCATAACACCCTTAGCTATATCCCACTTGGCGATGGAGATAGGTGCTCCCTCGCTGACAGCACGTGTATTAGTAGCTTGGTTAGAGATAAACGACAATGTCTTGATGTCGTCTTTCAGCACATTCTTTGGGTTTACGAGATACTCTTCTGTATGAGCGGCATCGTCAATCACAACATAGTTGGCAGAAGTTTCTTCTGCCGCATCTTTTTCCAGATTTGCTCCCCAGTTGTAGTAGTTCAGCGTCGCGAACTCCAGACACTCGATACCGTCAACGTATGTGGTAGGAGCAAACACGAGGCTCTTCAGTCTCTTGCCGAGGTATGTGATGTTGTCGTTAATCTTCCTTACATCCTCTTGCAGAGCGGAAATGTCCTTATCCATGCCTTGTACCTTCTCTGCGAATGCTTCAAGGTCGCCGTCTTTAATGGACTTCAGCAACTCGTCAAGATCATGAATCTTCTTGCCTGCTTCCGACAAGTCTGCTTTCTGTGTAGCGAGCTCCTCTTCCAGTTCTTTAATCTTCTGGTCTTGAGCCTCGTCTGTTGCCGTTTGATTTGCTTTCAGCGTGGCGAGCTGCTCCTCCAAATCGTTAATCTTCTGGTCTTGAGCCTTGTCTGCTTCCGTCTGATTAGCTTTCAGCGTAGCGAGCTGCTCTTCGACGTCGCTCTTCAGCTCGTTAATCTTGCCAGCGAGTTCCTCGTCTGCCTGCTTGTAAGCCTTTTGTATTTCAGCGATGGATACATTGATATCGTCGATGTCCCCCTTGATGGTGTTGATGTTGTTGGAGACAGTCAAAATCTCGGCATCAGTGTAAGCCTTAGCTGTCTTGAGGTTCTCCTCTGCCTGAGCCTTCAAGTCCTTCACCTCGTTGTTGAGCTGGTCCTTGATTGCCTTGTTGTTGTCCTCAATCAGTTTGAGCAACTCGGCGTCCTTGCCTTGGAGTGCTTTGATAGCTGCGTCGTTAGACTCGCGCAAGCTGTTCAGCTGGGTTTCGAGCGAGCTGATTGATGCAGCCTGCTTCTCAGCCTTGTCTGTCAAATCGCTCACCTTGCCATTGATGAGGTCAGTCTTGTCGTCGAGGTTCTTCTGCACATTGGCGAGGTCGGTGGTCAGTGTGCCCAGTGCGTCTTGGAGCTTCTTCACGTTCTCGGCATTCGCGTCAGCCTTGGCATCAACGCTGGCAGCGAGCTTGTTTGCGCGGTCGGCCAAGTCGTATGCCTCGTCAGCGCGTGCCTGTGCACTTGCGATGCCCTTGCTCAGCTCACCGTCAGCCTGAATGAGTGCCTCGATGCTATTGCCCTGTGTGGCAATCTTGTCGTTGGCTGCCTTGATGGATGCTTCGAGGTTGGCAACAGCCTCATTCACCATCTTTTGGGCGGCTTCAATAGCTGCCTTCTCAGCCTCAGCGACCTGAATGTCGGCGTAAGCCTTGGTTTTGCTTTCGGTTTGGCTGATGCCTTCTTGGAGCGTTCCCTGCGCCTTCTCGATAGCGGTCTTAAGAGTTCCTTCAAGCACCTCGTCGGCAAGCTTGTATGCCTCCTCGAGGGCATTGGCCTGATTCTTCAAATTTGTTAATTCATTGTTTGCTGTTTCCAACTTCTCGTCGAGGGAAGTGGCGAGTTCAGTCTTGTTGGCTTTGATGGCATCGCGAAGCTCGGTGATGTCGTCATCGTAGTCATGACAAGACACAAACGTACCTGTTGATGCCACCATAAGGGCACTGAACAGAAACACGCTAATAAACTTTCTTTTCATGCTGAAAAATAATTTAGTTAATAATAAAATATGAATAATTGTTTATTTCTTCGTTCACGCTATATAACAGCGTTGCTACCGCTCTTGTTTTCATCCTCTTGCTTTCCATCCGATTACATATACGCCCCCACTGCAACTCACAGGATTTTGGATGCAAAGGTATGGCACTTCTTCCGAAGTTGTGAGGATGTCGTGTATCCGATAAAGATACATGTCGATACATCGGCTACAGATTCTCGGAAAATAGTTTGAAGAAGTCAAAATGGAGAATGCGGCAAATTCGTGACAACACACTGGTGTCTATGCTGGATTTGTCGTAGATTTTGTAGAGGTTGGTTCTGTGGCAACCCAATTCCCTTGCAAGCCAAACGGAAGTCTTGCCTTGCTCCTCTACCTGTTTGCGTATTTCCTTGCCGATGTGAACCATTTTGTCGGGTCTTTCAAATATGAAAGTGCGTGAGTCACTTATTCTTTTTTGTCCCCCAAACCATAGGACTGCTTGCGCATACAGAATAAGTGCCCATGCACTAATTGTTTGCAAATTAAGGTCTTTCTAACGACTTGTTGTCCCCGGTTTTGTAGCCATTTTGTAACATGTAGCCTGATTGGAAACACTTTGGGGAGAGGTGGGCGGAAAAAGTAACCGCTTTGTGCCATGCTGGCGCACTTTGTCGCACGCAGTGAGTTGAGGCTATGCGGTGCGGTCGTTGAAGTTTTTCTGCCAGCTTTTGTTATTAAACGGATTTTTTCCAGTACCTTTGTAGTTGAAATGGAACTGATGACACGTATAGACATTCCGGTGTCGGAGTGGAAGATGGAGGCCGGGGCTAAGGTGCTGCTGGTCGGCTCGTGCTTTGCCGATGCCGTGGGGGAGAAGTTGAGGAGGGGAGGTTTTGAGGCGATGGTGAACCCTTTCGGCACGCTGTACAATCCTGCCAGCATTGCGGGCAGCCTGTTGCGGAGTGTGAGCGAGAAGGAGGTGGCGATTCCCTTGGCTGCCAAGTGGGGCGGTTTCAGCACCATAAAATCGGAGTCGGGGACNTCGGNCGGTCGGAGNCGGGGACANCGGTCAGTCGGAGTCGGGGACATCGTTTTTGAGGGTGTGGATGGGGTGTGGCACTCGTGGATGCACCACAGCTGTTTTTCCTCTGCCGATGTGGCTACGCTCGTGGAGCGAATCAACAGCACCACGCATCGTGTGNCGGACTTCCTGCGCGAGGCCGATGTANTGATTGTCACGTTGGGCACTGCCGTCATCTANCGGTTGAAGGNGAGTGGCATGCTTGTGAGCAACTGCCACAAACAGCCCGACAGCCTTTTCGTGAGGGAACGGATGAGTGCTTACGACATTGTTGACCAATGGCAGATGCTTTTGCAGCTGTTAGAGAGTGTGAACCCGCGCCTGAAGGTCATCTTCACCGTCAGCCCCATTCGCCACAAGCGCGATGGCTATCATGCGAATCAGGTGTCGAAGGGCATCCTGCTACAAGCTGTTGACGCGATGGTGGGAGCGAACGGCGTGGGCGGTGGCGGCTGCTCCAAGGGGCGGCGCAGTTACTTCCCTTCATTCGAAATCATGATGGACGAACTGCGCGACTACCGCTTCTATGCCGGCGACATGATTCACCCGTCGGCTCAGGCGGTGGAGTACATCTGGCAGCGGTTCCAAGACACCTATATGGACAACAGGACCAAGGATGCGGTGGCGAAGGCTACGAAGGAGTGGGCGCGTCGGCAGCATCGGCAGATAGTGGATAGTTAAAGAAAGAAGAATATGTACACGATTGATGAGATTGCGCAAGTGATTGGCGCACAGAGAAGAGGGGTGGAGGCGGCTGTGATTAACTGGCTGCTGATTGATAGCCGCAGCTTGTGTTTCCCCGAGGAGACGTTGTTTTTTGCCTTGAAGACGGGGAAGAACGATGGACATCGGTATATAGAGGGGCTGTACAGGCGCGGCGTGAGGAACTTTGTGGTGGGGGAGGGTCCTCTCCCCGTGTCCTCGCTGGGGGCGAAGGAGCTGGAGGGCTGCAATTTTCTGGTGGTGAAGTCGCCGTTGCAGGCCTTGCAGGATTTGGCGGCTTATCATCGCAGTCGGCTCGACATTCCCGTGATAGGCATCACGGGGTCGAACGGTAAGACCACGGTGAAGGAGTGGCTGTATCAGCTGCTGTCGCCCGACTTCAATGTGTGCCGTTCGCCTCGCAGCTACAACAGCCAGGTGGGTGTGCCGCTGAGTGTGTGGCTGCTCAGCCCTCACAACGATGTTGCCATCATCGAGGCGGGCATCTCGCAGCCGGGCGAGATGGCGAAGCTGGAGCGGATTGTCAAGCCCACCATCGGGGTGATGACCAATCTGGGGGCGGCACATCAGGAGAACTTCATGAGCTATGATATCAAGTGTGCGGAGAAGATGCAGCTGTTTCAGCACTGTCGGAAGGTGGTGCTGAACACGGAGAACGTGACGGTGTTGCGCTCGGTCGAGGCATTGCCCAAGTGTGTGGAGCAGGTGGGGCTGAAGGTGCGGAGCGTGGCGAAGGAGAACGATTGTGCCGTCGTCCGCTTTGAGCATGAGGGGCGCGTGGGGCAATATACGATTCCGTTCATCGACGATGCTTCCATCGAGAACTCCATCACCTGCTTCTCCACTGTCCTTGCCTTGGGAATGGCTGTGGAGATGGAGACGCTGTGTGAGCGCATGAGCAAGCTGGAGCCTGTGGCAATGCGCTTGGAAGTGAAGGCTGGCAAAAATGGATGCACGTTGATTAACGACTCGTACAACTCGGATGTGCAGTCGCTGGACATTGCGCTGGACTTCATGTGTCGCCGTCCCGAGACGAGGAAGCAGCGTAGGACGTTGATTCTGAGCGACATCTTGCAGAGTGGCGAGTCGCCTAAGAGCCTCTATTCGCGCGTGGCGCAGATGGCGGCATCGAGGGGCATCGAGAAGGTGATAGGCGTGGGCGAGGAGCTGAGTGCCTGTGCCGATTACTTCCCCATGGAGCACCACATGTTCCGCACGACGGAAGCCCTGATTGGCAGCGATGAGTTTGAGGGGCTGAGCAATGAGTTCATCCTCATCAAGGGGGCGCGCCAGTTCCGCTTTGACAGGGTAAGCGACCTCTTGACGCTGAAGGTACACCAGACCATTTTGGAGGTCAACCTCAATGCCCTTGTCAACAATGTGCGCTATTACCGCAGTTTTATGAAGCCCGAGACGAAGATGGTGTGCATGGTGAAGGCGGGTGGCTATGGTGTGGGTTCGTTGGAGACGGGCAAGACGTTGCAGGACAATGGGGTGGATTATTTGGCTGTGGCTGTGGCCGACGAAGGGGCTGACCTGCGTGAGGCTGGCATCACCGCCAACATCATGATTATGAACCCTGAGACCACCTCGTTCAAGATGCTGTTCGACTACCGTCTGGAGCCAGAGGTGTTCAGCTTTGACCTGTTGGAGCAGCTGATTCGCGCGGCAGAGAAGGAGGGCATCACCAATTTCCCCATTCACATCAAACTCGATACGGGCATGCGCCGTTTGGGCTTCAACCCTGAGACGGACATGCCTCGGCTCATAGAGCGGTTGCGTCGTCAGACAGCGTTGGTGCCTTGTTCGGTGTTCAGCCATTTTGTGGGCAGCGACAGCGATGCGTTCGATGCTTTCTCCCATAGGCAGTTTCAGCTGTACGATGAGGCGAGCCGTCAGTTGCAGGCGGCTTATCCGCACAAGATTATCCGTCATATCTGCAATTCGGCAGGTATCGAGCACTTCCCTGAGTACCACCTTGATATGGTGCGTTTGGGTCTTGGTTTGTATGGCATCAATGCGCGTAACAACCACATATTGAACAATGTCGCCACGCTGAAAACGACGATTCTACAGATTCGCAAGGTGCCCAAAGGTGACAGCATCGGTTACTCGCGTCG
>WFMB01000023.1 GCA_009177185.1 Bacteroidales bacterium | reverse complement strand
CCTCGCTTTTTTTTGTGGGGATATGGGGAGCAACCGTGTGGAGTCCCTCTTCAATCCTGGTGTGTGATTGTCTGTGGCTTAGTATGCAGGTGTAATGATGGAATCTGTGTATTAGGCCTTGTCCGCTGAAATCGAGCGCCTTGACCGGGCATTCCCTGCTTCCCGGGCGGCGGTGGCAAGAAAGAATGGCCAATTAACAACAATTAACTGATGGGGGGGGTAAAACGGCGCATAAATCGTATCTTTGCAGCGGTTTCGTGTTAAAGCCATCTTGGGGTGGCTCTGGCAAGGTTGGGTTGCTGAATGGTATTGTAGGATTTGTATATGGCAATGACTCAATAGATCACGACAGTCCCAATGTGGTAGAGATGATATTCTTATAGATAGAGGTTGTATCCTAACCAGATTCATTATTAANCATGTGCCAAAGGATACTTGGTGCGTAAAAACATTTATTTATATGAAAAAGATTTCATTAGTAGTTCTCAGCTTGCTTATTGGCGGAATCTCTTCTTTCTGTCAGGCGCAGAAAAAGTTCACTGTTTGGTACGGTGCTAACATCTCTAACATCAGTTTTGATGGGGGCAGTGCGGACTCTGAGTTCAAAGCGTTGAATATAGGCTTGGACTACACTTCTGCAATCAATGATGTCTTCGATTGGACGGCTGGTGCTTCTTATGTAACCAAGGGCGCAAAAGAGTGGACCCCAGGGTTTATACAGATTGATGCCAATGCTTCATGGAACTTTGTGAAGGCTGATGACATTAAAGTAGCTCTCCTTACAGGTCCTTACGCTGATATTCTTGTTAGCAAGGACGATTTAGATCCAAAGTCATTCAGCATGGGTTGGCAGGCTGGTGTGAAGGCTTCCTATAAGGATTTCTCACTGAAGGTCGGCTACGAGTTGGGCTTAACTGATATTTTCGATNGNGGTAAAAGCNAGNCTAANNCTANCTANTTCCGCTTGGGATANNGTTTCTAATTGCCTCATCAACGATNGCGGAAGGTACAAGGTATGATGCTTTGTGCNTTCCGTCTTTTTTTGGGAAAAATAGTCAACGAGCCATTCTCGCTTTGACTAACGGGGTACTGTGCTTGTATTGTTCCTGCAAGCAGTCGAGGATTGTACTTTCAGCATTGTGACCCCGTTCCGAGTTGCCATAGACGATATGTGTTTTTTGAACTATAAATGAGGTCTGAGTCACACCCTTCTTGGGTTCTGACTCAGACCCTATCAGGGGTGTGACTCAGACCTCAAAAGTGGGTGTGAAAGGGGGGATTTGGGGATACACTTTTGGAGTGAGGGGTTCTGTCGGTATCCTGGCATGTGTGCTATTCCTCTTGGTATATGATGGCATCTTTTACGCTCTTGACACCCATGACGTGCATGTATTCTCTGATGTGTCCGCACACGATGACAAACCGTCCGAGGTTCTCGGGATGGGCGGCGAGGTTGAGTCCATCCCTCACTTCCTTTTGGGCAGGTGTGGTCGTGGTGAGTTGGATGGCAATGCAGTTGTTATGGTCGATTTCATCGGGGGAATCCGCCATGACAATGTTCGTTTCTGTCTGTCCGGCAGAGAAGATGGTTTTGGAGNCATTTTGTTGGCNTTGNGGGATATAACCCACGATGANACCGCCNATATAGCAGTTTNNTNTTTGGACGGCTCCGTATATTCCTAAATAGTGGGGGATGATGTTGCGGACATCGTTGATGGAATAAGGTGCGTCCTCGGTCGTCCCTCGGCTTTCTACATAGCGGATGGTGTCCTCTCGGGTGCGGAGTTCATCGGTGGTTTCTGGTGCTGGGATGTCGGGCGTGTCGGGTGTTCCCGAAATCGTCGATTCCTCTTTCGCCTCTTCCGAGGTCGGGATTTCCAGTTTTTCACAAGCTGCCATTGCCATCAGACAGGCAGACACGATTGTGATTGTTGAAGTTTTCATCCATCGATTCCGCATAGGCTCAAATTGATTTGTCCACAAATGTAGAGTAAAAGATTGGAAAAAGCAGTATCTTTGCACAGAAAATGACGAGATTATGCAAATAAAGATTATAGCACCGCAAAGGATGAGGGGATGCGTTCAACTTCCCTCGTCGAAGAGCTTGAGCAACCGTGCACTGGCCATTGGTGCGCTGGCTGGTGGCGGCAATGCCTTGGTGGAGAATGTGAGCGATTGCGACGATACGCGTGTGATGAGGGCATGGCTGGATGAACGTCACGAGACGATTGACATCGGTGCGGCAGGCACGGCGATGCGGTTCTCGACGGCGTTGCTGGCGGTGGGCGATGGCACTCATGTGATAACGGGCAGCGAGCGGATGAAGCAGCGTCCCATCGGGGTGCTGGTTGATGCCTTGCGGCAGTTGGGGGCACGGGTGGAATATGTGGAGAAGGAGGGTTTCCCACCGCTTCGCATTGTCGGCAACTCGCGGCTGGAAGGCGGAGAGGTTCGCCTGTCGGGCAGCGTCAGTTCCCAGTATTTATCGGCATTGCTGATGATTGGTCCTAAGCTGAAAAAGGGGCTGAAACTGGTTTCGTCGGACAAAATGATAAGTCGCCCATACATTGACATGACGTTATCCGTGATGCGTCATTTGGGGGCTAAGGCATCGTGGAAAGACGGGCAAACCATCGTGGTGGAGCCTGTTCCATACCAGCCGAAGCCATATCGGGTGGAGAACGACTGGAGTGCGGCGAGCTATTGGTATGAGCTGGTGGCGTTGTCGCCCGATGCGGATGCTGAGATTGTTCTGCCAGGGCTGTTTGCCGAGAGCCTACAAGGCGACAGTCATGGTGCGGNGGCGTTTGAGNTNTTGGGAGNCTGCACAGAACATCGGGCAGAGGATGTGGTGTTGCGGAAAGGTGGGCAGTGTGTGTCGCGTCTCGACTATGACTTTGTCAGCATGCCCGACTTGGCGCAGACGTTTGTGGTGACGTGTTGCATGCTGGGTGTTCCCTTCCACTTTACGGGGTTGCAGAGTCTGAAAATCAAGGAAACCGACCGCATTGAGGCGTTGAAACGGGAGATGGGGAAGCTGGGGTATGTGTTGGAAGACCACAATGACTGCGAACTGCTGTGGAACGGGGAAATGAATAAAAAGATGGCGATTTCATCGGATAAAATAGCCATAGACACGTATGAGGATCACCGCATGGCAATGGCATTTGCGCCTGCGGCGTTGAGGTTGGATTCGCTGCGGGTCAACAACCCTCAGGTGGTGTCGAAGTCTTATCCACGCTTTTGGGAAGATTTGGCTTCGGTAGGCTTCACCGTTCAAACGACTTTGTAGAACTCAAATAGCAGACACACATGATTGTTCTGGTAATCGCTATTGTGGCATTGGGCATAGTTGCTTTGTTGGCAGGTTTCTTGCGTGAGAAGAAGCTGATGCGCCAAGTGGAGAAGGGAGAAGTCTCGGAACTCCCCACCATTCAGCAGGTGGAGAATATGGAGTGTTGTGGTCAGCACGAAACGTGTGAGAAGGAAAGCTTGTTGGCGGCTGTGAGCAAACAAATCGAGTATTATGACGATGAGGAGCTTGACCGCTTCCGCGGACGGGAAAGTGATGCGTATTTGCCCGATGAAATCGAGGAATTTCGTGAGGTACTCTACACGATGAAGGAGGATGAAGTGGCGGGATGGGTGCGCTCGTTGCAACTGCGTGCGGTGGCGTTGCCCGATGCGCTGAAAGACGAGGTGTTCATGATTGTGGGCGAAAGACGGGGGTGAATCCATTGGACAATAAAGGGGGCGTGTCGTCGTTATAATAAGAGGAATGGAAAATACAGAAATCTTGCTTTGAAACGTACAAAGGACATATTGCTCGGTGTGATGGCACTCTTGGTGCTGATGGCGTGTTCTAACCAGAAGAATACGCCGCTGACGCGCAATATACAGGGTTTCAAGGCTCGTTATAACACTTACTTCAACGGGAACGAAGCGTACAAGGAGGGGCGTCAGTTGCAGGAAGATGGCAACAAGGACAACTATACGGAGCTGATTCCGTTGTATGTGACGGGCAATAAGAACACCGTCAAGATTGGGGCGAGTAACTTCAATCGGGCGATAGAGAAGTGTCAGAAGACTATTAAGACGCATAGCATCACGAAGAGGCCAGAGTGGAAGAAAAACCGACCGAAGAAGCCGAAGGACAGAATATGGCTGAGCCAAAGGGAGTATAACCCGTTCTTGTGGCGGGCGTGGTTCTTGATGGGTGAGGCGCAGTTTAGAAAGGGCGAGTATCTGGAGGCTGCTTCGACATACGCCTATATTCNGCGTTTGTATTTCTCAAAGCCGAACCTTGTGGCGCGTGCTCGGTTGCTGGAGGCTCGTTGCTATGCTGAGCTGGAATGGCTGTATGAGGCAGAGGATTTGGTGGCGAGGGCGGAGCGCGACAGCATGCCTGTCACATTGGCACCGCTGAAAGCATCGGTGCTGGCAGNTGTGAGGTTGAGGCAGCGGTCATACGAAGATGCCNTCAGCCTGATAGNGACGGCACTGAAAGGGGAGCATCGGAAACTGCCCANGNCGCGAATGTATCTGTTGCTGGGTCAGTTGTGTCATAAGGTGGGACGTGATGAAGAGGCTTATCACTACTTCAAGAAGGTGATACGCAAGAATCCANCGTATGAATTGGAGTTCAACGCGCGCATNCAGATGACTGAGGCGATGGGCAAGAGACAGGCGAAGCAGATGGTGAGGAAGTTGAGGGCGATGGCGAAGAATCCGAAGAACAAGGAGTATTTGGACCAGGTGTATTATGCCATGGGCAATATCTACTTGGCAAAGGGGGATACGACACACGCCATTTGGGCGTATAAGGATGGTGTGGAGAAGAGTACGCGGAATGGCATTGAGAAGGGTGTGGTNATGCTGCATTNNGGGCAGCTNTACTGGNNCACTGAGAANTTTGTTGATNCGCAGCGGTGCTACNCNCAGGTGGTGGGTCTGCTGGACAAGGATCGTGATGATTATAAGGAAGTAATGGAGCGGAGCAAGATTCTGGATGAACTGCAGCCATTTGCCTTGGCGGTGGAGTTGCAGGACAGCTTGCAGATGATGGTGCGTTTGGATTCGGTGACTCGCATGGCGAAGATTAAGCTGATGATTGAGGAGCTGAAGAAGAAGGAACGTGAGGAGGAGAAGAAGGCACAAGAGGCGACTAACGGGGCGCGTGCGAACGGGCAGCGGACAGGTGCGGCACAGCAGGCTGTGGGCAATCGAAATGGTCAACAGGCGGCTGTGTGGTATTTCTATAATCCGACGGCTGTGACGGCAGGTAAGGCGGAGTTTGAGAAGAAGTGGGGTAAACGAACGCTGGCGGACGATTGGCGCAGGAATAACAAGACGGTGCTGAATGACTTTAATCAGGAGGAATTGTCCGATAGTGCCAAGGCGGTGAGGGACAGCATCGCTGCGGTGGAGGACAGTGTGGCTCAGCCCCATCGGGGCAAGATGACCAAGGAGATGAAGGANTCGCTGAANGCGGAGGAGTATGCGAATGACCCGCACNGACCTGANTACTATCTNAAGGATTTGCCTTTTNGTGATGAGCAGATGATGGCATCGAATGCAGCATTGGTGGAGGGGCTTTTCGGGTCGGCTATCATCTATAAGGACAGGATGGATAACTTCCCGTTGGCGGAAAGGACCTTCAATCGCATCCTGACCGACTTCCCCTATTTCGAGCAGATGAATGAGGTGTATTACAACCTCTTCCAGCTGTATGCACGGACAGAGCGGAGCGAGGAAGCGGAAGCATATCGACAGAAACTGCTGGAGGAATACCCCGAGGACGAACACAGCCAGCATTTGGCTGACCCCGACTTTGAATATAAGGGACGCTATGGCGTGCAGGTGGAAGATTCGGTTTATCAGGTGGCATACGCTGCGTTCCAGCAAGGTGATTATACGGGAGTGATTGACCGAAGCCAGCAGATGGCGCAGGACTATCCTGATGGTAAGAACCGAGCGCGCTTCCTGTTCTTGGAGGCGATGAGCCGATTGGAGCTGGGCGACCGTGAGCATTTCATGACCGACTTGAAAACGCTGATTGAGCAGTATCCGCAGTCGAGCGTGAGCGAGCTGGCTGGATTGTATGTGAAGGGATTGAAAGAGGGACGCTTGTTGCAAGGCGGAAAGTTCGAGATGGGCAGCGTATGGGAGCGTCGTGGAGGATGGAATGAAGAGGCGGATTCGCTGTCGGCCGACTCGACGTTCAGCATGGAGAAGAACACGGACTTTGTGTGCGTGATTGCCTATGAGCGTGACTCCGTGGATGCCAACCAGCTGCTGTATGAATTGGCTCGTTACAACTTCACGGCGTTCACTGTGCGCAATTTCGACATCGCCGAGGAACGGGGCGACGGCATTGATATGATGCAGGTGAGGACGTTCCTGAACTACGAAGAGGCATACATTTACTTGCACCGCTTGCTGAACAATGCCAGCATGGCCTACAAGTTGCAAGGCTTGAAGTGCTTCATCATCAGTGAAGAAAATCTACAGAAGTTGTCGCACGGATTGAGTTTTGCCGACTACTTTGACTTCTATGACGAGCACTTTGACCGTGTGGGAGCTTTGCGTATGACGGACGATGAACCAACAAGTTTGGACGAACCGACCGAATTGCCCGAACCTGCCGAAGAAATCGAGGAGGAGGAAGATTGGGAGGAAGACAACTTCATCTTCTGACGGTGGTGGGGTAATGGCTATTCCAGCAGTATAACATTGGCTATTTCGTTGTTCATATCTGGCATTGTTCGTCCCACAGGCGCACCGATGTACGTTGGGTCGCACACTATAAACCGCTGACCGTCCAGTAGGATGTAATCGCCTTTCACATCATGGTTTGTGAAGTGTACTGCTGAAGCTAAATGCCCTGGGTAGTAGATGAGGAGACACTTTAGCCCTAACAGGTTGCGCACCAGTCGGGTGAAGAGTATGGAGCGGTCTTCGCAGTCGCAATAGGGGTAGTAGAGTGTCTCTTCGGGAAAGAAAGCGCGGTCGTCTCCCCACACTTTGTCGTCATATTCATACACAAAAGCCGTCTGTATCCAATTCAGCAGTCGTTCCGTCGCTTCCAGTTCGCTCAGCCCCATCAGTTTCTGTTGCAGGGTTGGCAGCAGTTCCTCCGCCAGCTGTGCTTCCAGTGGTTTGTTGGCATACATTGCCCAGCGAGTCATGAAATTGCCATCTACCTCTGAAGTTGGATAGCTGTCCATGAAATCAATTAGATTCTTGTTCACTTGTATCGTCAGCTCTATATCGGGGAAACGGCTCGACTTCAACGTGCGTGGCTTTGATGGACAATTCGCCAGCATCATGTTCTGCGGTAGCCACATTGACAGTGCCGTTTCCTTTGGATAGGCTGCATCGCAGATGTCCAGACGGTTCACCTGTTCGCCATACATATAGTAGTTCTTGCCGTTCATGCGGTAGAACGCCATCCCATACATCGTATGTTGAGTAGCAAAGAGCATGTGCAACCTATTGTTTTCCATGCCCAGTCGCATTTGGTAGCCCGATTGGCAGAACACGTAGGCCATCAGCAGCGTGGCTTCATTTCCCTTGTTTCCCACACATGCCTCCGCCATTCGCTCCAGCATCTGCAAGTAAGCCCAGTCATCCAGTTGATGCTCTATTCTCAGTGTCAGACAGTCGCGAATCAGGTTGTCGTATTCCTTGCCCGATAGTCTTTCCCATGCGTCAGCCACTCCGTTGGGCGTGCATGCTTTCAGCTGCACCACCTGCTCTTTGTCCAACCGCACAGCCATCGATGTGCCATAGAACAGAAAGTTCACGTTCTTTTCCACATCTACGGGTTGTTCTCTGATAGGGGCGACGGGTACTGGCTGTGGTTCCAGCTTGGGGATTGTGACCACCTCTTCCTCAATCCGAATCGGTATGCTCTCAATCGGTTTCAACAGCTCTTCTTTCGGAATGATGACAGGTGGCACTTCTTCTTTCTTCGGCATAAGTACAGCTGGCATCACCTCATACTCTTCCCAAGCTTTCCGCACAAACTCCGCATACGCCCTGTTTGCCTCCTCTCGAAACATCTCATATTTCCCTTCTGCTTGTTGTCTGAACTGGTTGTAAGCATCTTGAAAGGTGTTTTGTGCTTGTGTATAGGCGAAGCAGCCGTACATCAGGGCGAAAAACAGGCTCTTTTTCATGGGATTCTATTGATTGATTGTTATAATAGCTTTCTTCAGGCACATGTCCTTGTCCATCTTTCTGTACTTCACCAGCCATTTGTTGAAGTCCTCGAAACACAACTGTCGTGGCAGGGTGTTTTCCACGTTGTTGTCTGTAGCCTTGACGAAGGGGTGGGGAGAAAACACGATGTAGATTTGATTGTGTTCGCTGGAATGTTCACAAGTCATCACGTATTCATCCACAAGACTGCGTTCAGATGGAGTGGCTTCTTGTTCGTTGAAAAAAAGGTAACGGTGATTAGCCTTGATTGGATAGATGCCATTGGTTTGGTCGCGGTATGGCAAGAGGCAAAAGGCTTGGTTGTCGGCATCGACGAGATAGGTGGCAAGATAGCCCGAGACAGGCGACATGAACGACAGATAGAGGTTGTNACCGCTCTTGAATGTGTCGNTCTCAAACTTGTCGTCAGTTCCATTGCGGAGAATGTGTGCCTTNAAGTNGATGGCAGCNGTGGTAATTTCCCGTGCNTTCNCNTTCNCCCTTGCCGAGACGACAAGCATCNCACCTTCATACACNNTCTGNTAGGTGGGTTCGCCCAACATCTCCATCCACTCTCCTTTCACCTCGCTGCCACCTATGCTGTTGAAGTCTATGTTAGAGTGTCCATTGAGGTTCTCCACTTGCGTGGTGTTGTACTGCGACACAATGGTGCCAAACTCATCTGCCAGTGCTTGTATCTTAGCCCGTTCGAGTGCGGTTATCTTCGCTTGTTCCAGTGTGACGTTCTCAGGTGCATGATAGGTGTATTCACCCTCCACCGTCTTTAGTTTCTGACCGAAGACGGAGAGGGTGAATAAAAGGGAGGATATACAAAGAATAGTTTTCATCACCAGCCTAACAGATTGTCAAGTTTGCTTTGGAGTTCATTGCCTTTCTTCTCCAGGTCTTCACGTATGGCTTTCTTGGCAACTGCCTTTGCCATGTCCTGACTATATGCGAGACGGACGAGCACTTCTTTGTTCTTGTTGGGGAGTGTGCGATAGACTTCCACCACGGGAATGGTCCTGCCGATGCTTTGTGAGATGAGGTTTTTTGCGGCACTGACGCTCTGCACCACCGAGGCGGCATTTTCTGGTTCCAGTTGTTTGTTGGCAACGTTGTTCTCAATGAGTGCTGTCACCTCTGTCTGAATCTGTCCTGCAAGATTCTGCTTTGCCAGCTCAAGTGCCTGCATCTTGGCAGCATCGTAGTTTTGTCCGACACTCATCGCCTCTGCCATGATGTACTTGGGGAACATCTCAGCGTCGTACTCCATCTGCATCGTGTATGCCTTGTCCAGCTGTTTCTCCACGGGCAGTGCGCCAGGAGCGGTGAGCCATCCTGCTTTCTTCATGTCTTTGGCTTCCTTGCGTGCAGCCTTGCTTGCCTTCTCGTTCAGTTCGCTCTTTGAGAGTTTCTGATTTTCCTTGCGTTCTTTGATTTGTTCCTTGGTGAGTTGTGCGTAACTCACGGTAGTGCCTGCCACGAGGCAGAGGCTCATGATAAAAAGAATCTTTTTCATGTTGTTTCTGTTTGATGGTTAATTGATAAAGTTTGTTTTTTACTTCAGCTTGATGCTTTTCCATTTTTCGCCCATTGCGGCAGAATAGCTGATGGTTGGGGTCTGCGGCTTCTCGTTGACGATGATGGCTCTTTTTGACACTTGCGACTTCACATAGTCGGTGAGTTCCTGCATGGTGCAGTTGCCTTGGGACTCTTGTAGCTTTTTCAGCAGGAAGTAGGTGAACAGCCCGTGTCCCTTTTCCTTGTATGGATAGGCTGTCTCATCGCCTTGTGCAGCCGTCACCACGACCATCGCGCCCTGTGGCGCAGCAGGTTTCGCCTTGATGGAGACACCTCGGGCTGACACCAAGAACTTGTCATCGCGTTGCGAGCCAGAGAAGCAGGCGTCCAAAAAGACCGTGATGTTCTGGGCTTTCATCTGTCCAAGCGTTTCGTACAAGTTGGAGAGTTTGTAGCCCGTCGCCACGTTAGAGCCCATGCCATCCACGGGCAACAGATAGGCATCCTTACTGGCTTCGTCGGGAATGCCGTGTCCTGCATAGTAGAAGAGGACTCTCGCCTCTTCGCCAAAAACGCTGCACACCTTTTTGAGCCAATCCACTTCTGCAATAATGTTGTTCAGTGTAGCATTCTCACGATAGTGGACGTTCTCGTTTGGGATGCCTAATGTCTCTTCACAATAGCGTTTGAACATCTGTCCGTCATTGCTGGCAAACAGTACCTCGGCCTCTCGGTCGTACTTCTCGTTGGCGATGATGATGGCAAACGTGTTTCCGTTGACGGTAGATGAGTGGGGAATGTTTTGGTCAACGTCGGACGACAGGATTGGGGCGTTGCTTGTCCTTCCGCCCTGTTGCTGGGCAATCGTCTGTTGGATGATGGTGGGTGTCCCTCCTGCCATGTCCATCTGCTTTTTCTGCTTCTTCAGTACATACGTGTGTCCTGTGTCTTTGTCTATTTCCTTCTTGTTGACAGTGATGGGATTGTACTCATAAGAGGGTGACTCGAAGGTCAGGTCCACAGGCAAGGCGCTTTTGGGCACTTTGAAGTCGTAAGGAAGTGTTGTCACGGTTTCGCTCTGTCCCGTTGGCAGGTGCATCTGCACTGGCTCTGTCAGGCTACCTGTCAACCGCACTTTCACCATTCTGCCCGATGGCGAGTTGATGGCTTGGGTGTCTGTCTTAATAGCTACTTCCGAAGAAGCACGCTTCTCTTGCCATTTGTTGATAGCAGACGATATTCTGGACTTGAGAGTTTCCCTCTCTTGGGCTGCTGTTGACAGGAATGGCATTGTACACAAGAGAATGAAAGAGATGTAACGTGTCATGATGAAAGGGTATTGGTTACATAATTTTTTTCCGTAAAATCCCTGCGGACAGATTCTTTGGTGAATCTGCCAGCAGGGGTCTCCTTGGGGAGACTGATTCATTCGCCATACACCATGACGGTTTGCTTCGTGTAGATGCCGAGAAAAGAGTACCGTTTGAAATCGACATGCGAGATCTGCGAGATGCCGCCACTCTTTGCCGCTTTGTTGATACCGAGGTTTGAGCCACCGCTGAAAATGCCCAGCACACTCCAGTGGGAGGCAGTTCCACATTTGTTGCCTACTGGTGCAGAAGTTGCCGTGATGGGACGATAACTGGTGCAGCTCCCCAGGAGCATGAGACCGGAGGCGGCTACGATAAGCATAACTTTTTTCATCATAAAGAAAAAGATTTTGTTGCCTATAGCCTCCCAGATTCGGCTGTGAATAATTAAGTTGAGTGCTATAAAAAGCGAAAGACGTGGGAGTGCTCTACGATAGTCGGCTTATCCCAAGTCTCAGGCTCTCGCATTGCCCATTCCCCAAGGATAAGCAACACGAGTTAGCCCACGTCATGATATATATACACCACATCTACACACGCTGTTATATAGTAAATATATAGCAGGTGTGGACAGGGTATAATACACCCTACGTGGACGTTTTCGGCTGCGTCTCTTCTGGGGAATGTTCAAATTTGCGAGATTTGAGACCCGAAGTAAACGTTACGTAAACGTCCTTTTCATCAATAGTTGTGACCAGTTGCCCCACTGGGCTGATACTGAATCGGGGGCAAATTTACCTCATTTTGTATAAATAGCAAAGAAAATCAGGTAAAAATAGAGGAATCGTACCAAAAGGGGATGTCCGCTTTCTCTGCTGCACAGGGCGGTGTTGTCTTGGCTCGGGGTGGGAACGTCGCTTGGAGGGCAGGTGGCAAGATGGCATGGGGTATGAGGCACGTTGGTGCGCAGTGCGCTTTCACAGCTCCAAAATCGGAGTCCCCGACTCCGACTTGCCGATGTCCCCGACTCCGATTGGTCGGAGTCGAGGACTCCGTTTTTGGGGGTGAGTGACAGGAGGTGAGGGGGAGGGAAATGTTTGGGGTGAAGAGGGGAGGAGGGAGGGCATGGCTGCTTCTGTGGCTTCTGCAAAATAGGTAATTTGTTCCCCAAAATGAAGTTTTTTGGGGTGGCGGATTCGTAAATCACGATTTATGCGTACATTTGCAAATGAAGAAAGGCTGAAGTATGAATGGAACACTGCTGTGGGTGGATGACGAGATTGAGCTGCTGAAGGCTTATGTCATCTTCTTGGAAAAGAAAGAGTATGAGGTCGTGACCGCAACGAACGGGCAGGACGCGCTGGATTTGTGCAGGGAACGCTCGTTCGACCTTATCTTTCTGGATGAGAATATGCCTGGTCTGAGTGGGCTGGAGACGCTGTCTCGCATCAAGGAGTTTTGTCCGACGGTGCCAGTGGTGATGGTAACGAAGAGCGAGGAGGAAAACATCATGGATCTCGCGATTGGCTCGAAGATTGCGGACTATCTGATTAAGCCTGTGAATCCTAACAAGATTTTCTTGACGCTGAAGAAGCACTTGCATAAGCGTGCCATTGAGGCGGAGGTGACGAATACGGGCTATCAGCAGAACTTCTCGAAGATTGGCATGCAAATCAATGACTCTTATACGCTGGAGGAGTGGAAGGATGTGTATAGGCGGTTGGTGTATTGGGAGCTGGAGCTGTCGGAGACGGACAGCGAGATGTCGGAGATGCTCAGGATGCAGAAGGCGGAGGCGAATAACGAGTTTGCCAAGTTTGTCAGGAAGAACTACCTCCGTTGGGTGCAGGGCGGTGAGGAGCGACCCGTTATGTCGCCCGACATCTTCAAGAAGGTGGTCTTCCCGTTGCTCAATCGGGGGGAGAAGGTCTTCTTGGTTGTTTTTGACAATTTCCGTTATGACCAGTGGCGCGAGATTGCGAAGGAGCTGGCTGATGACTTCACTTTTGAGGAGCAGCTGTGTTTGTCCATTCTGCCCACGGCGACGCAGTATGCGCGCAATGCGATTTTCTCGGGGCTGATGCCGAGTGTGATAGCCGAGATGTTCCCCGACCTGTGGGTGGATGAGGACGAGGAGGAGGGAAAGAACCTGAATGAGGCGTCTCTCATTCAGACGCAGCTGGACCGTTATCGCCGCAAGAACACTTTTTCCTATTTCAAGCTCAACAACTCTTCCGATTCGGAGAGGTTGGTCGAGCGGTTTAAGAGTGTGATGGGGAACGATTTCAATGTGCTGGTCATCAACTTTATCGACATGCTCAGCCATGCCCGAACGGAATCGAGGATGGTGCGCGAACTGGCGAATGATGAAAGGGCGTATCGTAGCATCACGGCCTCTTGGTTCCGCAATTCGCCAGTGCGCGAATTGTTCAAGGAGCTGGCGAAGACGGATGCTCGCATTGTCGTGACAACCGACCACGGCTCTATCAGGGTGAGCAACCCCATCAAGGTGATAGGCGACAAGAACACCAACACGAATCTGCGTTACAAATTGGGCAAGAATCTCAGCTACAACCCCAAGCAGGTGTTTGAGGTGAAAGCCCCGAAAGCCGCCTCGTTGCCGTCGCCCAACATCAGCACGGCCTACATCTTTGCGCAGAACGATGATTTCTTCGCTTATCCGAACAACTANGTAATTATTATGTGAACTATTATAAGAACACGTTCCAGCATGGAGGCATCTCGATGGAGGAGATGCTGGTGCCGCTGGTGACGATGCAAAGCAAAAGGAGGAAATGAGCAATGGAAATAAGGATTGACTCGATTGAGGGCATCGGAAAGGCTGCCAAGGAGTTTGTGGCTGCGATGGGCGACAGGACAGTGTTTGCCTTCTATGGCAAGATGGGTGCTGGCAAGACCACGTTCATCAAAGCCGTGTGTGAGGAACTTGGGGTGGAGGATGTGATTAACTCACCCACATTCGCTATCGTGAATGAGTATGTGGATGGTTATGGAAAGCCTGTCTATCATTTTGATTTCTATCGAATTAAGGGCTTGCGGGAAGTGATGGACATGGGCTATGAGGACTATGTGTATTCGGGCAACGTGTGTTTCATGGAATGGCCCGAGCTAATAGAAAACCTCCTCCCCGACGATGCTGTGAGAGTCACCATTGGGGAGGAGGTGGATGGAAGCAGGACGGTGAAGTTCTAACCTTCCAGCTGTTCGTTGTATTCTAATTCTGCATCAATCAGAAGAGTCAAGGCATCGAGTTCGTAAGGACCCATGCCTTCTTTTTTTGCCTTCTTCTGAATGTGGCGGGCAATTTCTTCGATGTTGATGTCGAGGAAGCCATCGGCATCAGCCTTGTCGTTCAGCATGTCGATGTATTCCAGCAGTACGTCGAGGCAGTAATAGATGTCTTCTTCCGTGAACAACTCGCGGTTTTCAATGCCCATGTAGTTCTGGATAAAGGCTACTTCTTTGGCATCTTCTTCCGCTCCTCGGAGAATTTCGTCATCAATGCTTCCCATCTTACAGGAGGGCTTTGAGTTTCTCCTCGAGTGTGCTCTTCGGTGCTGCGCCGACCACCTTATCGACCACCTGACCGCCTTTCATGAAGAGGATGGTGGGGATGTTGCGGATGCCAAACTCAGCCACGAGGTCGTCTGCGTCTTCCTCAATGTTGACTTTGCCTACGACGACTTGCCCCTCGTATTGGTCGGCAAGCTCCTGAATGATAGGACCAACCTTTCTGCAAGGTCCGCACCATGTTGCCCAAAAGTCAAGAACCATTGGCTTGTTCTGTGCCAATACTTCATCATAGTTAGAATCGTTGATTACCATAAGTACAAAGTTTTAAGGGTTAATGTAAATGTATTGTTAGTTGATATGAATGCGGATGTCGGGGTGTTCACGGATGAACTGGACGATGGGCTGCCCTACGCGCAGCTTAGTCTTGCGGGAGAGAAGGGCAAGCTGGGTGTTGTCTGCGGCGTGAATGTTGAAGATGAGGTCGGCGTTGCCAGGGTTCTCTTTGACGATTTCCGCCAAGTCCTCNACCATGGCGACGNTCATCTNGTNCNGNGGCACTTCNANAGTGATTTTCTGAATGAGCTGGTCCTTTATCTCCGCAAGCAGTTCAACGGCGGAAATGGTGAGGTTGAACACGCCCGGCTTGTAACGGTGAGGCTNAACTTTGAGGCGGATGANGAGCGATGCNCCTTCCATGANGAAACTGCGGTNGGTGAGCCAATCGCGCCCAAACAGGGGTANTTCGCCGCTGCCAGTGAAGTCTTCCAGCTTGACGATGCCGTAGGGATTACCCGATTTGCTTTCGCCCACACGGACGGACGTGACAATGCCTCCAATGGTGACTTCTGCCAGATGGGACAGCTCTTCTTTCTGCTCTTCGAGTTGAGGCAGTTTCGTGTTGCACACATAGTCAAGAATCACGGAGTACTCGTCTAAGGGGTGTGCTGATAAATAGATGCCGACAAGCTCTCGTTCTTTGTTGAGGCGTTCCAAGTTCCCCCATGTGGGGACTTCTTTGGGGAGTGGTGGGTGGCTGACAGCCAACTCCATGCTTCCGAAGAGGGATGTCTGTGCTTGGAACTTGTCTTGCTGATAGCTGTTGCCGTATCTCACAAGGGCGTCAAGATAGTTCTCGCCCGATTTCTGTCCTGCCGCGAAGTAGGTTTCGCGTGGAATCTCCTTGAAGCAATCGAATGCACCGGCAATAATCAGGTTTTCAATGTTCTTCTTGTTACATTGCGACAGGTTGACACGCTCGAAGAATTCGAAGGGCGAACGGAAGACGCCGCCTCGCTGACGCTCGTCGATGATGGCTTGTACAGCCGCTTCGCCTACTCCCTTAATGGCTGCCATGCCGAAGCGGATGTCGCCTCCTGCATTGACGGAGAACTTGTGGCGAGACTCGTTGATGTCTGGTCCCAAGGTGCTGATGCCCATCGCCTTGCATTCATCCATCAACTTGCGTATCTCCGTTATGTTGTCGAGAGAGCGGCTCATGACTGCCGCCATGAATTGAGCTGGGAAGTTCGCCTTCAAATAGGCGGTTTGGTAAGCGACCCATGAGTAACAGGTGGCGTGAGACTTGTTGAACGCATAGGAGGCGAATTTCTCCCAGTCGCCCCANATCTTGTCCANAATCTTGGNGTCGTGTCCGTTCTTCACTCCGCCATCGATGAACTTGGGCTTCATGGCATCGACAATGTCCTTCTTCTTCTTACCCATTGCCTTTCGGAGGGCATCGCTCTCGCCTCGGGTGAAGTCTGCCAATTGGCGCGAGAGCAGCATGACCTGCTCTTGATAGACGGTGATGCCATAGGTGTCCTTGAGGTATTTCTCCATGCAAGGAATGTCGTATTCGATGGGCTTCCGTCCCTGCTTTCGGTCGATGAAGTCGGGGATATAGTCCATAGGACCAGGACGATAGAGCGCATTCATGGCAATCAGGTCTTCAAAGACCGTTGGCTGCAATTCACGCAGATACTTCTGCATGCCTGCAGATTCAAACTGGAATGTGCCGACGGTGCGACCGTCGCAATAGAGTTGGTAGGTGGCAGGGTCTTGGATGTCGAACAAATCTACATTGATGTCAATGCCAAGACTCTCCTTGATGTTGATAACGGCTTCTTTGAGCTGGGACAAGGTCTTCAGCCCGAGAAAGTCCATCTTGATAAGCCCCGTTTCCTCTATGACATGACCATCATACTGAGTGCATCGGAGCTTCTCGCCCGTTTCTTTGTCATCGGCAGTGCTGACTGGCACCCAGTCGTCAATCGCATCGCGACAAATGATGGTGCCGCAAGCATGCACTCCCGTGTTGCGAACGTTGTTCTCCAGCATTTGGGCAAAGCGCATGGTCTCTCGCAGCAGTGGGTCGGGCGATGTGGCGGCATCTTTCAGTTCTGGCACACATTCTATAGCGTTTGCCAAACTCATCTTCTTGCCGTTAGGTAGTTTATCAGGAATCGCTTTGCAGAGGGCGTTTACTACGGAGATGGGTACTTTCTGTACGCGTGCCACATCCTTGATGGCAAGCTTCGTCGCCATTGTGCCATACGTGATAATGTGTGCTACCTTCTCTGCGCCATACTTCTCCGTAACCCATTGTAGCACCTTGCCACGCCCGTCGTCATCAAAGTCGGTGTCAATATCGGGAAGGGATATACGGTCAGGGTTGAGGAAACGCTCAAACAGAAGGTCGTATTTGATGGGGTCAATCTTGGTGATGCCCAAGCAGTAAGCCACAGCACTTCCTGCTGCCGAGCCACGCCCTGGCCCGACCCAAACGCCAAGCTCTTTGCGTGCGGAGTTGATAAAGTCTTGTACGATGAGGAAATAGCCAGGGAAACCCATGGTTTTCATGACGTGAAGCTCAAAGTCAAGGAGTTCCTTCACGTTGTCTGGTATGGGGTCGCCATACAGCTGCTTGGCACCATCATAGGTAATCTTTTTCAAATAGTCCGCCTCGAACTTGATGCGGTATAACTTGTCGATTCCGCCGAGTTTCTTAATCTTCTTCTCCGCTTCCTCTTGGGAGAGAACGACTTGCCCTTTTTCGTCGCGGGTGAACTCGTTGAAGATGTCTTCGTCGCTGAATCGTTGCCGCCATTCCGCTTCTGTTCCGAAGTCTTCTGGAATGGCGAAGAATGGCATGATAGGTGGATGGTCAATGCTGTAGGCCTCCACTTTGTTGAGAATTTCGATGGTGTTGCTTAGGGCTTCGGGGATGTCTTTGAACACTTCGTTCATTTCGGCGCGCGTCTTGAACCACTCCTGTTTGCTGTAGAGCATGCGCTTGGGGTCGTCCAGGTCTTTGCCTGTGGATAGACAAAGCAAACGGTCGTGCGCTTCTGCATTCTCTTCATCGACAAAGTGTGTGTCATTGGTGCAGATGAGCTTCACTCCATGTTTCCGAGCCAATTCTATGAGGGTTGGTTCAATGGCTTTCTGCTCTTTGAACACTTCGCGATTCGCTTTCTGCATGGGGTCTTTCACCTCATGCCGCATCAGTTCGATGTAGAAGTCTTCTCCGAAAATGCTTTTGAACCATTCGATGGACTCTTCTGCTTCGGCGATTTGACCATGCTTGATGTAGCGTGGAATTTCGCCTGCAAGACATGCAGAGGAGGCGATGAGTCCTTCGTGGTGTTTCTCAAGTGCTTTATGGTCGGTTCTTGGACGGTGATAGTAGCCGTCAACCCATGCTTCGCTGACGATTTTGACGAGATTGTGATAGCCCACTTCGTTCTTGGCTAACAGAATCAAGTGCCATCCGCTTTTGTCTATGCCGTTGTTTTCTTTGGAGTGCAAGTCGCGTCNTGCGCAATAGNCTTCGCATCNAAANATGGGCATGAACTTCTCTGCNTGCTGGTTTGCCTTTGTTNACTTTNNTGCNATAGTTGAANAATTCCTTNACACCAAACATATTNCCGTGGTCAGTCACGGNCATGCCCCGCATTCCGTCCTTAATCGCTTTGTCAACTAATCGGGGAATGGCAGCTTGTCCATCAAGGATGCTGTATTGGGTGTGTACGTGTAAGTGTACGAAGTCTTCCATCTTTCTGATTTTGGGGCAAAGATAGTTGTTTTTCTTATTCCTTTTGTTGTTTTGTGTTGGTTTTTATCTAACTTTGCAAGAAAAAAGAGGGAAGATGCCACAGACGTTGTCTCAAACACAAAGCCAAAGGGTGGAACAGCAGCTCCGTCTCTCGCAGCAGCAGTTGCAGTTAGTGAAGCTGTTGGAGATGCCGATTGCGGAGTTTGAGCAACAGGTGAAGAAGGAGCTGATGGAGAATCCTGCGTTGGAGGAGGGTGCTCCTCTTGACGATTCTAAAGAGGATGTGGTTGATTCTGCTGAAGAGTTCGACGCCAATGATACGGGGGTGGACCCATACAGTGATTCGGATGGGGATGGCTATGCGGATATCTCAGATTATAGTTCTGATGATTTGCCTGNCTNTTNANCGGGCGGAAGTGATGATNGGTATGGCAAGTNTCNTGTGGTTGATGGAGGGTCTTTCATCGAGTATTTGGAGTCGCAGGTGATGAACTNTGATTTGAGTGAGGNCGAGGNGNGAATCTTGAAGTATTTGATAGGTTCATTGGATAATAGAGGCTTTATCGATCGCCCCATCGAGACTCTGACCGATGAATTGGCTTTCAAAGAGTATTTGTATGTAACGAGTCAAGNTGTGGAGAAGGTGCTTCATGTTTTGCAAAGTTTTGATCCTGTTGNNATTNGCGCCCGTTCTACGCAAGAATGTTTGTTGTTGCAAATTGATAGACAATTAAAAGATTCAGAAAATTCATTGCCTGAATATAAGNGGAAAATGCTTCGGTTGGAGCGAGACATCATTTCCAATCACTATGATTTGTTTCTCAATAAGAACAAGGAGAGGTTGAAGAACAGGCTGGGACTATCTGCTCTGCAAATAGATGCGCTGTTTGATGACATTAAGAAACTGAATGTTAATCCTGGGTTTGCGTTGAATGAGGCTGCTGGTGGGCGAGTACAAACCCAAATCCCTGATTTCATCATTGAGACAGATCCAGAAGGAGGGATACAGATGCGTTTGAGTAATGGGGAAGTGCCCCGTTTGCATGTTAGCAAAGAATACATGAATCAGCTGAAGACTTTCCAGTATGCCAAGGAGAAAATGACTCGTAGCGAGAAAGAAGGCATGGCTTATACGAGGCAAAAGATAGAAGCAGCACAGATGTTTATCGAATCTGTGAAACAACGGAGGCGCACACTCTATGAGACGATGAATGCCATCATAGAATTGCAACGCGCGTTTTTCTTGACAAAAGATGAGAATGACAAAGTGCGCCTTGTTCTTGAAGATGTGGCAAAACGAACAGGCTTTGATGTATCAACAATTTCACGTGTTTGTAATTCAAAGTATGCGTTGTTGGATGGTCGGATTTATCCTTTGTCGGATTTCTTCAAGCTGACACGTAAGAATGCGGAGGGGCAGGAAATTGATGGGCGTCAGGTCAAAATCCTGTTGAAAGAGATAGTGGAGAATGAAGACAAGCAACATCCTTATTCGGACGATAAGATAGTGGAATTGTTGAAGCAGAGGGGGGTGATGCTTGCCCGTCGTACGGTAGCGAAGTATAGAATGGAATTGGGAATACCATCGGTGAATGGTCGGCATGGGTAAGAGGTTCTATGGACGATAAGAAATTGATACAGATAGCGAAGGTGTTGTCCACACTCTTCATGCCACTTTATGCTCCTCTGTGGGTGTTTGTGGGGTTGTTCTTGTTTAGTTATCTAAGGATGTTGCCATGGGGGTATAAACTGTTCATTCTCTGCATGGTGTATTTCTTCACCGTGTTTGTCCCAACGTTGGGCATCAGCTTGGTGAGAAAACTGAAGAAATGGACACATCTGGAACTTAGTCATCGGGAACACCGTCACATGCCGTATGTTGTGGCATTGTTGAGCTATACTGCGTGTCTGACTATCATGACCAAGATGAATACCGCCATGTTTTTTCGAGGCGTAGTGATGGCTGCGCTGCTCGCTCAGATTATCTGTGTCATAATTAACGCATGGTGGAAAGTCAGCACCCACATGGTGGGAATGGGTGGCTNGGTGGGTGCATTGAACGCTTNCAGCATGTTGTTTTTCNATAATNCTGTTTTGCCANTCTGTGTTTTATTGCTTTTGTCGGGTGCATTAGGCACGAGTCGCATCGTCCTTCGTCAGCATAGTTTGGCGCAGGTATTGGTGGGTTTTGGCATTGGCTATATTTGTGCTATGGTATTTATTTTGATTAGTTGGATGTGAAGCAAATAGTAAGAATCATAAATAGATGAAGATGAAACCAATCGTGTCAATTATTATGGGCAGCACCTCAGACCTCCCTGTTATGGAGAAAGCTGCCAAGTTCTTCGATGAAATGGAGGTTCCGTTTGAGATTAACGCTCTTTCCGCCCATCGTACCCCCGATGCGGTGGAAACGTTCGCAAAAGGAGCGAAGGAACGTGGAATCAAGGTCATTATCGCTGGTGCTGGTATGGCTGCGGCATTGCCAGGAGTGATTGCCGCCAGCACTACATTGCCCGTCATTGGTGTGCCTGTGAAGGGGAGCGTGCTGGATGGTATGGACGCTGTTTATTCCATGCTTCAGATGCCTCCAGGTATTCCTGTTGCCACAGTTGCAATCAATGGCGCTCTTAATGCAGGCATTCTCGCAGTGCAGATGCTGGCACTCTCTGATGAGGTTCTGGCTAAGAAGTTCGCTGAATATAAAGAAAATCTCCGCAACAAAATTGAAAAGGCGAATGCCGACCTGAAAGAGGTGAAATTTGCCTATAAGTGCAACTGATGGGTTGCACCGAGGATTCATTGTTTAGTAAATCCGTTTGTGGCTTATGGCTTATCATAGAAGAACAACCTCCGTCGTGAATGTGGGTGGTGTGATGATTGGCGGTGACTATCCCATTCGTGTACAGTCAATGGCTAATACATCCACGATGGATACGGAAGGGTCCGTGGCTCAGGCACAGCGTATTGCTGATGCTGGCGGTGAAATCGTCCGTTTTACCACGCAGGGGCAACGTGAGGCACTCAATATGCAGAACATCAGCAAGGCTCTGCGTGCAGGAGGCTGTATGGTGCCTTTAGTGGCCGACGTGCATTTCAATGCTGCTGTGGCTGACACGGCAGCGACCATCTGTGAAAAAGTGCGTATCAATCCAGGCAACTATGTTGACCCTGCGCGCACCTTTAAGAAATTAGAATATACAGATGCGGAATATGCCGATGAAATCAAGAAAATTGATGAGCGTTTCGTACCGTTTCTGAATATCTGTAAGGAACATCATACCGCCATTCGTATAGGTGTGAATCACGGCTCATTGAGCGACCGCATCATGTCGCGCTATGGTGATACCCCCGAAGGCATGGTGGAATCGTGTATGGAATTCCTGCGCATCTGTGTGCGTGAAGATTTTTTCANNGTCGTTATTTCTATCAAGGCAAGCAACACCGTGGTGNTGGTGCGCACGGTTCGTCTGTNGGTCTCACAGATGGAGAAAGAGGGCATGTCCTTTCCTTTGCATTTGGGTGTAACAGAAGCGGGTGAAGGTGAGGACGGACGCATCAAGAGTGCTGTTGGTATCGGTGCATTGCTCTGTGAGGGCATTGGTGACACTATTCGTGTGTCATTGTCCGAAGCTCCGGAGAGAGAGATACCCGTGGCGCGCAAATTAGTTGACATGATTGATGAGTGTTGTGCGTTGAGAGCGTGTGCGAAAACTGCCATTGCTAACGATATGGTGGAAATAGCATTGGACGAAACGGATTGGGAAACCGTGCAGTTGAAAGCCGCCATGGCTACGGGTGCCTTGTTCATTGATCGCTTGGCTCACCAGCTTGTCATCCGCAATCCGCATTTTGACGAAGCTCGTTTGACCGAACTTGCTGACGGAATTTTGCAGGCAGCACGCGTGAAGTTCACCAAGACGGAATACATCAGTTGCCCGGGTTGTGGGCGCACCCTCTACAACCTTGAAGAAACAATAGCTCGCATTCGTGCTGCTGTGAGCGCACGTTCTGTCACAGACAAGCGTTTTGCTACCCTCAAGATAGGTATCATGGGCTGTATCGTCAATGGTCCTGGCGAAATGGCCGATGCCGACTACGGCTATGTCGGCGCAGGCGTGGGGCGTGTGTCGCTCTACAAGCAGAAAGTCTGTGTAGAAAAGAACATCCCCGAGGCCGACGCAGTGGAACGCCTGATGCGATTTATTGAGGAAGACTTAGGGGCAGCGAATGTATGAACCTCCTAATAGACATCGGCAATACGTCGGCAAAAGTAGCGGTGGCTCACGCCACGGACGATGCGCCTTGTACTGTGGGCAGTGCGGAGCTGTGGGCTCCTGTACNCTTTGAACNTTTGNACGNANCNTGNAGNGATACANTTGTGCGTTTGTCCNCAACCTACCNTCTTNGTTCGGTGCGGATAGCCAACGTAGGTGGGGATGACGGCGCATTGTGCCAAGCCCTCGATGCGTTACATCTGCCTGTGTTGTGGCTGACTCCGTCCGTACCTTGTCCCGTCAAGTCTGTCACGGGCATTCCTGCCACCTTTGGTGCCGATCGCTGGGCGGCAGACATCGGTGCGATTGTACAAGATTCTCTTCATACACTCCTTGTTGTGGATATAGGTACATGCGTTACGTATGACCTTCTTTCACATGATGGTCATCTGCTTGGAACGGCAATCTCTCCAGGCATTTCGTTGAGACTCAAAGCCATGCATGAACATACCGCTCGCCTTCCTTTGTTGCAACCTTGTTTGGATGCACCTCTATGGGGCGATGACACTCCCTCTTCCATGCGTTCGGCAGCTCTCCACGGACTTCGCTTTGAAGTGGAGAGCTATGTGCGTAGTGTTTGGCGTGAACATCCCGATTTGCACGTGTTTTTCACGGGGGGTAACAAAATAGACTTAGCAGACGATGTTGCCTGCCAAGTCACATACGACCCCTATCTGGTTTTTAGGGGATTGCAATGTCTATAGCGTCGCCCACACAGCTACTGGGTTGCTGGATGTTGAGCAAAGCGCAGATGGTTGGCGCGACATCCACTACACGATAGGTGCGGTTGTCCCAAGCATGGCGCACGCCTTTGCCCATCACGATGAAGGGGATATGCGCATCGTAGGGACTCCACACGGAATGGTTGGTGCCGATGGGGATGCCATTGTATTGGGGCAGGTAGCCATCATCGTAGTCCTCGGTCACATTGCCCTCCAGCACAATCGCAATGTCACCGCTCCGCTTGGGATGGTAGCCGTTGACGACCATCGACCTCACTGGCTCTGGCACATGCGTGGGGATGGCTTTCACGTCGAAAGCGTAAGCCACGTTGTCCAATTCTTGCAGCAGTTCAATGGTTCGGGCTTTCAGTTTCTCCTTGAGGGCTTTCGGATTGCCGTCCTTGCAAACCTTGGCAATCACGGTGTCGTTCAAGTAAACATATTGGCATTCCAACGAATGAATCACCTGCACGGCATCATATTGTGTTGTGTTGATTCTCAGTTTCATCTTCGGGTCATCGGTCGTCAGCGCAAACTCCTTGGTCAGGGTCTCGTTCAGCATTCTCAGTACTTGATAGTAAGACCAAGTTTCGGCNNGGATGCCGTGTTCACGGCGGAACNGCANGTTGTGGCTNCCAGCNTGGNCAGCGCAGAGGAAAGCCACCCATTCGCCCTCACCTACTTNTCGGTCGAAGGNTTCGAACAGACGCGCNAAGTCTTGGNCGAGNCGTNGANAGGTGNNNTCANTCCATGGGGCNTTAGGTNNNACTNGGTGANCAATCATGTCGGTACAGGAGAAGCTGATAGCAAGGAAGTCGGTCATGCCAGTCGGATTGTTGCCCAGCCCCTCTCCTTCGAGGGCTGCTATCGCCATGTCGGCTGTGTAGGTGTTGCCGTATGGCGAATACTTCAAGGCAGTGCCAGTGCGTGAGTCGTAATATGGTTCGTCCACCCCTGCCGACTGCTCGTAGGTCTCCGCCTTGTACATCAAATCCCAGAAATGCTGCTTGTCCTTCTTGTTGCTGGTAATCTTGCGCAGATATGTCTGTCCTAACTTCTTGGCATTGAATGTCATCAACCATTGTGGCAGTTCTTTCATGTAGTAGGTGGAGGTAATCCAATTCATCGTCTCGCTGTCCATCCAGTAGGCTGCATTGGCACAATGCCCGCCTGGCAGCACTGCGGCTCGGTCTTTGATACCGACGCTTACGACCTTGGAACGGAAGTTGGTAG
This sequence comes from Bacteroidales bacterium, assembly GCA_009177185.1. Lineage (GTDB taxonomy): Bacteria > Bacteroidota > Bacteroidia > Bacteroidales > Bacteroidaceae > Minthosoma. The sequence continues at coordinate 34,690 of WFMB01000023.1, read as the reverse complement.
CCAATCGCAGCTCATCCGTCATGGTGGTGCAGATTAGTCGATGTGGTGAAGCCTTTCCCTCCGTCCGTTGCGTGCCCACTCCCTGCTGGCTCTCGTCTCTCACGGGCGTGAGCCATTTGCCATCGAAGTACATCTCGTTGGCGATGATGCCGTTAAAGGCAGGCACCGTGCCCGTGTAAACCGCTGCGTGCCCCACCGCTGTTACTGTGGGGATGTAGTTGATGAGTAGACGGTTGCAGTTGTAGCCCTCTTCCATCATCCGCTTGAAGCCACCTTCGCGGTAGCGATTGTTATAGCGGATGAGATAGTCCCACCGCANTTGGTCCACGNNGATGCCCACAACCAGCTTGGGACGTTGCTGNCACTCCTGTTGGGCTGCTACTGCCAGCGTGCAGGTGAGAAGGACGAGGANAGAGAGAATCTTCTTCATGATGATAGGTGTGATAATGGTTTCTTTGTGTGGGNCACCAAGAGGATGCTCANCTCGTAGAGGANGTACATGGGCAGGGAGACGACGGCAAGGGTGACTGCGTCGGATGTGGGGGTGATGATGGCGGCAATGACGAGGATGGCGACGAGAGCGTGGCGACGGTATTGCTGCATCTGTTTACGGTGGAGGATTCCGAGGCGGCCAAGAAGCCATGAAAGGATGGGAATCTCAAAGACGATGCCCATGGCGAGGCAGAGGAAAGCGAGCGTGTCAATGTAGCTTTCGAGCGAGATGAGGTTCTGGACGGAGACATCCACCTGATAGCCAGCAAGGAAGCGGAATGTGATGGGGAAGAGAACAAAATAACTGAAAAGGACTCCGGTCATGAACATGACGTAGGACGATATGACGAGCGGCGCAGCATAGCGTCGCTCGTTTTCGTATAGGGCAGGGGAGACGAAGCGGTACAACTCATAGNTGATGTAAGGGGCTGCAACGATGAGACCTGCGTAGAAACTGGTCATCATGTGGACGNCAAACTGACGAGTCAGCTCAGTGTTGATGAGCTGAACGTTAGGCACGTCGCCAAAGAGGCTTGCACTTGTGGCATCGCTCCCTGAAAAGATGCTCAGAGAGAGGAAATCAGGGCTTTTAGGCAGGAAGACCAACCAAAACACCTCGTCTTTGAACACAAAGGCGAGGATGGCAAAGAGTGCCACCACGATGAGGCATCGCAGCAGCACTCTGCGCAGTTCTTCGAGGTGATCCCAAAAGGTCATTCCTGCTCCTTTCCCGAATCGTTCTTGGTTGGTTCGTCGTCGGTGGTCACTTCCTTCATGCCGTCCTTGAAGGCGCGCACACCTTTACCTGCTCCACGCATGAGTTCAGGGATTTTCTTCCCTCCGAAGAGGAGCAGGACAACAAGGAGGATGACGACGATTTCGGGCATGCCGAGACCGAGAAATAGGGGTTGTATCATAGTGTGTTCTGTTTTAGTTTCTCTACAAATTCGTCGATGCGACGCAGCTCCATGGGGATGCGGATGTTCTGCGGGCAATGAGAGACGCACTTGCCGCAGTTGATACAGTGATTGGCCTGCCGCAGTTTGGGCACAGCGCGGTCATACCCGACGAGGAAGGCGCGTCGTGCCGTATGGTAGTTCTTCGCCTGTTGGCTTTCGGGCACATTGCCTTTGTTCACACACTTGTTATAGTGTACAAAGATAGCAGGGATGTCAAGCCCGTAGGGACACGGCATGCAGTACTTGCAGTCGTTGCAGGGGATGGTTGGGTAGGAGACGTAGAGATTGGCAATCTCGTTTTCCAGCCATTCCTGTTCCTCGTCGCTGAGGGGCACTAAAGGGCTGTACGTGCGCAGGTTGTCCTCCAAGTGCTCCATGTAGGTCATGCCGCTCAGGGCTGTGAGCACGTTGGGCTTGGTGCCCGCATAGCGGAATGCCCACGATGCCACGCTGTCCTCGGGACGTTGCTGCTTGAGGGTGGCGACGATGTGGTCGGGCATCTTCGAGAGACGACCACCGAGGAGCGGCTCCATGATGACGGCAGGTATGCCANGNNTCTCCAGCTCGCCATACAGGTNTNCGCCATCCACATTGCGCGAGNTGCCCNCGTTCGCCAGTTTCCANTCCACATAGTTCANCTGNANCTNCACGAAGTCCCAATGATATTTGTCATGGTTCTCCATCAGGTAGTCAAACACCTCCACATCGCCGTGGAAAGAGAACCCGAGATTGCGGATTGTGCCCTTCTCGCGCTGCTCCAGCAGGTAGTCGAGCACGCCGTTGTCGAGGAAACGCTGATGGAGATTCGTCAAGCCTCCTCCGCCGACGGCATGCAACAGCAGGTAGTCGATGTAGTCAGTTTGCAGGTACTTGAGCGAGTTCTGGAACATCTTCACCCCTTCTTCATACGTCTGTTGCTGGGGGGCGAAGTTACTCAACTTCGTGGCGATGTAGAACTTAGAGCGGTCGTAGCCCGACGCTTTCAGGGCGATGCCCGTGCTCTCCTCCGAGTGTCCTTGGCAATAAGCAGGGCTGGTGTCGAAGTAGTTGACCCCGTGGTCGAGGGCAAACTTCACCAGCTTGTTCACTTGCTCTTGGTCGATTTCCTCGGGCACAGGTGCGCTGGGGTCTTTCGTGGGAGAAACTGGTCGGTAGGGCAGGCGCATCATGCCGTAGCCGAGGATGGACACCTTGTCGCCCGTGTTGGGATTGGTGCGATAGGTCATCTTGTCGGTGGGGATGTCTCCCGTGTGGTGTCCCGCAGGGTCAGTGTCGCCAAGTTCGTTGCCCGTCTTGCTGGCACATGCAGCGAGTGTTGCAGTGGCTGTTGCTACCCCTGCTATCTTGAGGAAGTCTCTTCTGTTCAGGTCTTTCATGAGCGAATTGAAGGGTTGAAAAGATTGAAGTCTTGGTTGTTAGATTTCGCGGTGCTGCTCGTGGCCCTCCACGTAGATGGCGCTGAAAGGTCGGGCTGGGCAGAGGTTCTCGCATTTGCCGCAGCCGATGCACTTCTCGTTGTTGACCACAGGTATCATGAGCAGGTCGTTCACAGCGCGCCAATCGAGCGTGTTGCCGTCGTTGTCGCGCCATTGTCCGCTTTCGGGGTCTTGCTTGATGCTCTTGTCGAGCGGCACCATCTGTATGGCTTCGGCTGGACAGTGGGTGGCGCAACTGCCACAGCGTTGGGATTCTGCCACGGGCAGGCAGTTCTGCTTCACCCACACGGCGTGCCCAATCTGTATGGCGGTCTTCTCCTCCTTCGTGATGGGGCGAATGGCACCTGCGGGGCAGACATCGGCACAGCGTGTGCATTCGGGGCGGCAGTAGCCGTTGGTGTAATCCATCGTGGGTTGGAGGAAGTGCGCCATGTCGGTGGATGGGCTTAACACGCCGTTCGGGCAGTTGGCAATGCATAGCTGGCATGCGGTGCAATGCTGTTGCAGGTGTGCTGCTGAGAGTGAGCCAGGGGGCGTGAGTGGGGTTTTGCGTGTGGGGACTTGCTTGTCTTCAATCACCGCCAGACCTCCGTCGGTCGTTTTCTCTTGTGCCTTGATGGTGGCAGCGGCTATGGCAGTGCCTGTAATGGTCAAGAAGGAACGGCGGGAGAGGTCCGAATCGCTGGGGGCGTTAGGAGTTTCGGTCTGTGCGGCATGTCTCGCTGGTGCCAGATGGAGTGCGCCTTTGGCACATACAGCTTGGCAGTCACCGCAGGTGATGCAGCGTGTGTAGTCGATGCTGACGGGTGCGCCTTTCTTCACTTGGATGCAGGCAGCCTTGCAGTTCTTCTCGCAGAGACCGCACTTGATGCACTTGTCTTCCTCGACCTTTATCTTGAAGATGGAGCATCGGGCAAGGTAGCCGAGCACAGTGCCCACAGGGCAGATGGTGTTGCAGTAAGTGCGTCCGTGCAGGAAGGCGAGGACGAAGAGGATGAGCAGCATCGCGGCTGAGACCATGAGGAGCAGGGTGGGGTTGTTGTGCGGCTCTACCTGATAGAACAGGAAGTTGTCGTTTGCCTCCGACCACAGGGCGAGCAGGTTGTTGATGCCGATGTAGATGGGCTGCAAAAACGATGCCACCATGCGCCCGTAGGCACTGTAAGGGGCCAAGAGCACGGCACCGGCGTTGAAGCCTGCCACCAGCATCACCACGAAGACCGCCAGCACCGTGAGCCGCGGCCACGTCTTGGGCTTCGAGTAGCTGTATCGGTTGGCAAACTTCGCCTTTTTGTTCTTGCGGAAGACGCGCCACTTGCCCATCCACGCGAAGAAGTCCTGCAAGACACCCAACGGGCAGACGACCGAGCAGTAGATGCGTCCCAGCAGCAGTGTGGCAACGAGCACGATGGCAACGGAGATGACGTTGAGCGCCAACACGCTGGGCAAGAATTGTAACTTTGCCATCCAACCGAGAAGCGGTTGCAAGGTTCCTGTGAAGTCGAGGAACAAGAGGGTGATTCCCAGCCAAAAGACGACGGCGAGAATCCTGCGGGTTAGTTTTAGCATCGGTTTAATCTTGAATGTGGCTATATGAAGCACTTTGGGCACAAATGTAGGGATTATTTCCCGAACATCGGCAACGATACAGCGTTTTTTTACTCGAANCNCCTGGCACAAAAGGACACACTGGAACGCCACAATCGGAGGTGGCGGTGTGTCGGCGGCGGAGTTGTTCATAAGTTATGAATAATTGTTCCAAACTTATGGATAATTGTTCATAAGTTGCGAATAATTATTCATAACTTATGAATAAGTGGGTAGAGGAGAAGACGGCACGGGGCTTCTCTTGCGCCCGTGGGCGGCTCTTCATACATTATAATAAAGGGCTTTCGGTCGGAAAACTCAAATAAATTTGGTTGTTCTCTTACTTATCCGTACCTTTGTGCCTGTTTTATGGTAAAAACGATAGCAAGAATGGAACAGGCACTTTACGTTTACAACACCCTGACCAGAAAGAAAGAGGTGTTCCGCCCACTGCATGCGCCACACGTGGGCATGTACGTCTGCGGACCTACAGTATATGGCGATGCGCATCTCGGACACGCACGTCCTGCCATCACCTTCGACATTGTTTTCCGCTTCCTCTGCCACATCGGCTACAAGGTGCGCTATGTGCGCAACATTACCGACGTGGGACACTTGGNGCACGATGCCGNCGAGGNCGAGGACAAGNTAGCTAAGAAGGCACGGCTGGAGCAGCTGGAGCCGATGGANGTGGCTCAGTATTACACCAACCGCTTTCACGAGGCGATGGAAGCTCTGAACTGCCTGCCGCCCAGCATCGAACCGCATGCCACGGGACACATCATCGAGCAGCAGCAGCTGGTGCAGCAGATTCTCGACAACGGCTTTGCCTATGAAAGCAATGGCTCCATCTACTTCGACGTGGAGAAATACAACAAGGCGCACAAGTACGGCATCTTATCGGGGCGCAGCCTCGAGAACGTGAAGGATGCCAGCCGTGACTTGGCGGGTGTGGGCGAGAAGAAAAATCAGGCGGACTTTGCCCTGTGGAAAGCCGCACAGCCCGAACACATCATGCGCTGGCCGTCACCGTGGAGCGACGGCTTCCCTGGCTGGCACTGCGAGTGTACGGCGATGGGGCGGAAGTATCTCGGTGCGCACTTCGACATCCACGGGGGCGGCATGGACTTGATTTTCCCCCACCACGAGTGTGAGATAGCGCAAGCCGTGGCAAGCCAAGGCGACCAGATGGTCACCTACTGGCTGCACAACAACATGATTACCATCGACGGACAAAAGATGGGCAAGTCGCTCGGCAACTTCATCACACTGCCGCAGTTCTTCAGCGGCGACCACCCGAAGCTCGACCGTGCTTACTCGCCCATGACCATCCGCTTCTTCATCTTGCAGGCACACTACCGCTCCACCGTCGATTTCAGCAACGACGCACTTCAGGCGGCGGAGAAAGGACTGGAGCGTCTGCTCGACGCTTGGAAGGCACTTCAGGGCATTCAGCCGACCGACCAAGGCTCGGTGGGTGTTGACTTTGTTGAGACACTCAAGCAGAATTGCTACGACGCCATGTTCGACGACTTTAACACGCCCATCGTCATCTCCCACCTTTTCGATGCCACCAAGACCATCAACTCCATCGTTGACAAGAAGGAGACCATCACCCCCGATGCGCTCGAAGCGCTCAAAGAGACATTCAAGCTCTTTGCCTTCGATTTGCTGGGCATCAAGCAGGGCGTGGCGGCAGCGGCTGGCGGCGGCATGAGCGATGCACGCGAGGAGGCGTTTGGCAAAGTCGTCGATATGCTCCTCGAACAGCGTTCCAAGGCTAAGGCGAACAAGGACTGGGCGACCAGCGACATGATTCGCGACAACTTGGCGGCACTTGGCTTTGAGGTGAAGGATACGAAGGATGGCTTCGCGTGGAAGCTGAACAGATAGCACGGATATGGAACGACTGAAAAAGCTCTTCATGACCCTCTCGCTCGTCTTCATCGCCGTGTGCTTTGGAGCGAGCATTTGGCTCTACTCCGTGCTGCAAGACTTCATGTCCATCGTGTTTATGGTCGTGCTCTTCATGGCACTGGTGTGGTTCGGAATCAATGTTAGAAACATCTATAAATAGCTTAAAAACGTACAAGCAATGAAAAAACTTACAATCCTGTGTGTGCTGTGTCTGGCTTCGATGGCGGCTATGGCAAAGAGCCTTGTGCTCACTCTGAACGACGGCACTCTCGTTTACTATCTGTTGGGCGGCGAAACCAATCCCCGCATGTGTTTTGTGGAGGGACAGATTACGCTCAATGCCGACACTTACGAGATTTCGGGCATCAAGAACTTCTACATCTCTAAAGAGGACGACCCCGTGGGCATTGACGATGTGCAGGGGACGACTGGCACCCGTTTCAGCGCGAACACGTTCGTGGTCAGTGCTGATGCGGTGAAGACTATAAAGGTCTATGCCGTCAATGGTACCGAGGTGGAGGTGGATGTGGCGGAGGCGAATGGGCTTGTCTCTGTCAACCTCAATGGCTTGAAGCGTGGTGTGTATGTCATCAGCACGGGGCAGTCGTCCTTTAAGGTGATGAAGAAGTAGTTTTAAGAAACACATTAGCGGTATTGATTGAATATGAGAAAGTTGTTTTCCATGTTGACGGCAGTTGTGGGCTTAGCCTTCGGTGCTGTCGTGAATGCGCAGGAGAAGCCTCAGGCATTGTGGATACAGTTTGATGACCGTTTCACGGCAAATGAGGTGATTGACCTTTCCGACGTTGATTCCATCGACTTCATGAAGAGTGCGATGAAACTGTATAAGTTCTCGGAGAAACTCGACAAGGCGACAACGTCGCTGCGGACTTACCGTGTGGGTATGGAGTATCGTATGGATAAGCCCGAACGATATTTGGTGAAGCCTTGGACGTATAGCAGCAATGACTATACCAACGAGAACTCTCAGTTCTGCTTTCAGCGCAGCGCGGAGAGCGAACACTTCGTCATCTTCTGGGCGAAGGGGCTTACCATGCAGAAGAGTGGCAACCTGACCGGCGGAGCGTCAACTTCTGTGTGCANCGTGAATACGCTCCTTAAANACGCTGAGAAGATTTGGAACGTGTATGTAGATGAACTGGGCTTTNTGGAGCCGGGCAACTCGACAACCGACAACGTGAAAATTCACATGTATGTGGTGAATCAGGCGGAGTGGCGCGCCGACGGCAGTGGCGTGGGAGGTCAATACTGGGTGGCTGGTTCGGGCACGACGAAGACACCCAAGGAGTACCGGACGGGTATGTTCCACTGCAATGCTTGGGCAGCCAGCAGCAGTGTGACGGTGGCGCATGAGATAGGCCACACCTTCCAGTATTTGGTTAGTGCCGACTTGGGCGACAGCCATGGCTTGAACTATGGCTTTGGCACCAACGCGTCGGGCGGCAACGAGTGGTGGGAGGACTGCGCCAACTGGCAGGCTCACAAGGTGTATCCCGCTGAGCAGTTCTCGACGAACTGGGATAATAATCAGGAGATGCACCACATGAACATTCTGAGCGAGAATGCACGCTACAATAACTGCTACTACCACGACTGGTGGTGTCAGTTGCATGGCTTGAACACCATTGCCCGTGTGTGGCGTGAGTCCATCAAGCCTGAGGACCCCGTTCAGGCTTACATGCGCATCTTCGGGCTGAACGAAGAAACGTTTGCCGACGAGCAGTATATGGGTTATGCCCACATCGCCAGCATGGACATCGACCGCTGGAAGCAGTATGGGCAGGGACTCATCGGCAGCGAGCGTCAGCGTCTGATGGGTGCTTCGGAGTCCATCTTGGAGAACTTCCTCGATGGCGACAACAGCTATTGGGTGGTCAACCCTAAATACTGCCCTGAGAACTATGGCTACAATGCCAATCCGCTGAAAGTGCCAGCCGCAGGAACTGAGATTAAAGCCCATTTCAAGGGCATCGTCCGTGCCGAAGGCTACCGTGCCATCAGGTCGGTGAGCGCAGGTTGGCGTTATGGCTTTGTGGCTTACAGCAGCGACGGCACCCGCACTTATGGCGAGATGGGGCGCGACGCGGAGGGCGATGTAACGCTGACCGTGCCTGAAAATTGTACCCACCTGTGGTTTGTGGTGATGGGCGCGCCCACTACTTATTGGCGTCACCCGTGGGATGATGATACCAGCAACGATGAGCAGTGGCCTTATGCCGTGAAGTTCGAGGGAACTGACCCGTTTGGAGCCAACAAGTTCTATGGCGACTATCCCGAGGACTATGCGCGCAAGGACACCACGGTGGTGCTTCATGCCAACTTGCCCTATAGCTCCAATCAGTACAGCAGTGTGCAAGTGCCCTACGACATGGACGCCATCAGCAAGGCGTTGGGTGTCAGCACTGCCCAAATGCAGGCACTCAAATGCAGCTCCACCAGCAAGGGCGTGCCAGGAACACTCGACTTTGTGGGCACGAATGCCAACGGCAAGGACACCTATGGCACCACCACCTCCACGTCGAACGACAAAATCTATGGACATTGGTTCACCACTACTGGCAATGTGACGAACTACAACACATCGACCGCTGGTCTCTACGCTGAACTTGCCCCCGAGACCTACAGTTGCAAGGTGGGTCAGTACCCTGGTCATCTGAGCAAGGGAAAGACATACATTTTCCGTCAGACTATTATCTATACGCACACCGACGGAAAGCAGTACAGAGCCACCATGGAGGTACACTTGAAGGTTGTGTAAGTATTTCTTTTACAAGGAAAAGCAATAAATGCACCTGAATGTTTGGCTGCAAAGTTAAAACCTTTTAACTTTGCAGCCAAACTGGTATATATACATATTTTTTTATTCATTTTAATTAAGAAGACTTATGAAAAAGATTCTTCTCGCAATCGCCGTTGCTACCTCTGCGCTCGCAGCAAACGCTCAAGTGGCGGTAGAGGAAAGCAAGTTCCTTGACAACTGGTCGCTGGGCATCCAGGGTGGTGTCTATGAACCAACAGTTGGTCAAAACGTGTTCAGCACGATGCGTGCTGGCGTGAATGTTGAAATCGCAAAGCAAATCTCTCCTGTGTTTGGCATCAGCGCAAATTACTTCGCAGGTATCAACGCGAATAACGCCACCTCCGCTTCTAACGTGTTTTGGGGCGATAACATGGGGTGGGGTGATGTGACTCCTAAGACTGCCTTCGACTTGGGCAATCTGAGTGCCAACGCTCTCATCAACCTGCATAACCTTTTTTATGGTTACAAGGGGCAGCCCCGTGCCTTTGAGCTTGTTGCGCGTGGTGGCATCGGCTGGGGCTACATCATGGGCGACTGCTATCCGCAGGCAAAAGGCTCGGCTGCACACAACATGGTGACTGCCAACTTCGGTCTTGACTTCAACGTGAATATGGGTCAGGAAAAGGCACTCACTTTGAATGTAAAGCCTGGTATCACGTTCTGGAATGCAGGCGGAAGCGCCCTCAATGTTAACAATTCACACCTCCAGCTGCTTGCAGGTCTGACTTACCACTTCAAGAACGCTAACGGTCTCCGCTATTTCAAGACATACAACGTAGGCGAGATGCAGGCTACCATCGACCGCCTGAACGCCGAACTCGCCAAGAAGCCGAAGGAAGTCATCAAGGAGGTTGAAATCATCAAGGAAGTAGAGAAACCTATTGAGATTGTGAAGACCGTGAAGGAGACCACTCAGCTCGCTCCAGTGGTGATTTTCCAGCTTGGCAAGAGCACGGTCGATGCCTCACAGCGTCCTTCTGTCGCAATGATTGCCACTTACATGAAGAACCATCCAACCTGCAAGGTTGCTATCAACGGCTATGCTTCTCCTGAGGGCAACCCTGAGCTGAACCAGAAACTCTCCGACGCTCGTGCCAAGGCCGTTTACGACATGCTCGTCAACACTTACAAGATTTCTGCCGACCGTCTTTCTTACAAAGGTCTCGGTGTAACCGACGAACTTTTCGACGAGAACGACTGGAATCGCGTAGCTACCTTCATCGAAGAGAGCAAGTAAGCTATACATTATATATAATATAAGGCAAATGCCGCACCTCGTTCTTGGGATGCGGCATTTTTTTTGCAAGTTTATTAAACCTTTGCAGTTGGGCAGGGTCATATAGACTGAAAACCCACTGAATGTGAGGTGATAAAACAAAATTATTAACCCGTTTAACCCACACACACAATCATGAAAAAGAACATCCTGCTCGTAGCAGTGCTTGCACTCGCATCAGTAGCCGCAATGGCACAGAACCCCAACGGAGGTCAGCGTCAGCGTTTCGACCCCACAGAGATGTACAACCGCATGGCAGAGCGTCTTGCCAAGCAGATGAAACTCGACGACGAGAAGTCTGCATCCTTCAAGGTGCTCTACCTCGACTATCAGACAGCTCGTCAGAATGCCGAGAAGTCCAAGGGCGAAGATGCCAAGCAGTCGGCTCCCGACTTCAAGAAGATGACGGATGCCGAGGCCACCGCCTTGATTGAAAAGCAGTTTGCGACCCAAGAGGCACAGCTGGCTGTCGATAAATCCTACCTGCNCAAGTTCTTGGAACTGCTCACTCCTGTGCAGGTCGCNCAGGTCTNTCTCCGTCGTGGTGGTATGCAGTCAGCCCGCCCTCAACNGGGAGGCATGGGACGTCCAGGCGGTGGTAATTTTGGTGGCGGTTTTGGCGGCGGACCTCGTGGCGATGCTTTCTAAGCAGCGGCACAAAGGGCCGAGAACCATGCCTTGACAACAATTTGAGTACAAAACCGTGTATAAGAACATGCTTTTTTAGTTTCATTTTGAAGGGTTTATTAAATTCTTGCCCCAGGAAGTTGACGGAATGATACTTATTTCTTAACTTTGCAAGCAAGATGAACTACCTATGATTGGTATTAATTAACTCTGTTTTTTAGTTGGGGGTCTGAGATGTGAATCTAGGGCTCCCTTTTTTGTGCCCGTTCCCCACCTTCTTCCCCTTCCGTCATTGGCGTTGTCCCCGTTGGGGTGGACACGACCTTCTCCGTTATCTGCCGACGAAGGTCTGAAACGGGTCGCAAGGCATTCCCTTGTGTGGTGCGCTTTCACGGTCTCAAAATCGGAGTCCCCGACTCCGCCTTGCCGATGTCCCCGACTCCGATTGGTCGGAGTCGGGGACATCGATTTTTGGGGTGTGAGTGGGCGGTGGCGAGAAGTGAGGGTCTGGGGTGGGGCAGCGAGAGGGCTGGGTGGAGTTCCGTGAAAGATTTCTTTGTGTCTCTGCACAATAAATGGCGCAATAAATAGTTATTTCTATTGATGAACAAGCGTTTTTGTGCGGCGGTGGCTCTCCTGATGGCGTTAGTGCTGGAGGTGAGGGCACAGTGGGATGTGCAGTTTACGGACTACACAGCCCTGCGTTCGTTTTACAACCCTGCCGTGTCGGGTACGGACGGATTGCTGAATGTGACTGGCGTGTATTCCATGCAGATGGTGGGCTATGATGGCGCACCTGCCACGATGTATGTCAGCGCAGATTTGCCCGTCTATTTCCTGAGTCCTCGTCATGGTGCGGGGGTGAGCTTGTTCAACGACAACATCGGCATGTTCACCACCACGAAGATTGCCTTGCAGTATGCTTACAACCTCAAGGTGGGGCGCCGCGGACGGCTGGCTGTGGGTTTTCAGGGCGGCATGCTGGCGGAGAAGATTGACCCGAGCGGTGTGAAGCTGGAGACGGATAATGACCCGGCTTTCCCAAAGTCGCAGCAGGACGGAAACTGCTTCGATTTAGGGGCTGGACTCTATTATTATCACCCCATGATGTGGCTGGGTCTCTCCAGCCAGCACCTGATGGCTCCTGTCATCGAGATGGGCGAGACCAACGAGATGGAGGTGCCTCGGTCCTTTTATTTGATGGGTGGATGCAATATCAAGCTGAGAAATTCGTTAATCTTTTTACAGCCCTCATTCTTGGTGCAGTCTGATTTGGACTCGTGGCGCGAGGATGTGCAGTGCAAGGTGTGGTATGAATATGAGGGGCGCAAGTTCTATGGTGGTCTGGGTTATAGTCCCGACACGTCGGTGGCCTTCATGGCGGGCGGTGTATTCCATGGCATCAGCTTGGGCTACAGCTACCAGATGTACACATCGGGTGTGGGCATGGTGAACGGAAGCCACGAGCTGGTGGTGGGGTATCAGACGGACCTGGACCTCTTCAAGAAGGGGCGCAACCGCCACAAGAGTGTGCGTTGGCTCTGACAACGCTTTTACGCGACAGAAAAACAGTAATAATAATAAAATGAAAAAGATTCTCTTTGTAATATGCTTGGTAACGGTCGCTGCCGCGGTGGTCTCCTGCTTCTCCAGTCAGGGGGGCGCAAGTGCGTCGGGCGGTGAAGTGACCGGCGTGGGCGGCACGTCGATGGCGGAGCCTGCTCCCTACGGCATGGTGCTGGTGAAGCGAGGAAGCCTCAAGATGGGCACGGACAAGATTGACAGCCTCTGGGGCAAGGAAGTCCCTACGCGCGAAATCAGTGTGGATGCCTTCTGGATGGACGAGAAGGAGGTGACGAACTCCATGTACAGGCAGTTTGTCTATTGGGTGCGCGACTCCATCATCCGCGAGCGTCTTGCCGACCCTGCCTATGGAGGTGATGAAACCTACAAGATTGAGGAAGACAAGAATGGTGACCCTGTCACTCCGCATCTGAACTGGAACAAGCCTTTGCCGCGCAATCCGGACGAAGCCCAGCTGAGCGCCATCGAGAGTGTCTATATGACGCATCCTGTCACAGGGGAGAGAATGCTTGATGTCAGCCAGCTGAACTACCGCTACGAGGTGTTCGACTATGTGATGGCTGCCAAGCGCAAGTATCGCCTCAATCCGGCAGAGCGCAATCTGAACACGGACTTCGAGACCGACCCCAATGAGGTGGTGATGATATCGAAGGACACGGCATACGTGGATGACGAGGGTATCATCCATCGCGAGACGATTACACGTCCGCTCAGCAGCATGTGGGACTTTGTGAATACGTACATCGTGAACGTCTATCCCGACACGACCTGCTGGATTAACGACTTCCAGAATGCGGAGAACGAGATGTATATGCGTCTTTACTTCACGCACTCCAATTATAACGAGTATCCCGTGGTGGGTGTCAACTGGGAACAGGCGACTGCCTTCTGCAACTGGCGCACCGACTTCCTTATCAAGGGCTTAGGCTCACAGGCCAAGTTCGTGCAGCGTTATCGTCTGCCGACCGAAGCCGAATGGGAATTTGCAGCCCGTGGCAAGGAAGGCAACGAGCTGCCTTGGCAGCAGGAGGGCGTGGCGAGCGACAAGGGTTGCTACTATGCCAACTTCAAGCCTGACCGTGGCAACTACACCAAAGACGGCAACCTCATCACGTCCAAGACGGGCATCTACAGCGCAAACTCCAACGGTCTCTACGACATGGCGGGCAACGTGGCGGAGTGGACCAGCACCATCTACACCGAGGCTGGTGTGCTGTCCATGAGCGACATGAACCCGACCCTCACGTACAACGCCGCCAAGGAAGACCCTTATGCGCTGAAAAAGAAGAGTGTGCGCGGTGGCTCGTGGAAGGACCCGGAGAGTTTCATCAAGAGTGCGTGGCGCTCGTATGAGTATCAGAATGTAGGTCGCTCTTTTATCGGTTTCCGCTGCGTGAGGTCGCAGGTGGGAACTGCGTCGAGGGCTAAAAGGTAGAATAATTAACAATCCAAAGATTATGGCAAGACAATATACAGGCATACAGAAGTGGCTGCGCACCAAGAGCGGTCAGACCTTCTTGAACTATGCGTACAGCTGGGGCGCATCCGTCGTGATTGCAGGTGCCCTGTTCAAACTCACCCACATCGCGGGTGCCGACATCATGCTCTTCTTGGGCATGGGCACCGAAGTCATCGTCTTCTTCTTGGCTGGTTTCGAGCCGCAGGAGAGCATGGACGCACAGGAACTGGCTGAAGAGGCTGCGGAGAATGCGGCTATCGCAGCTCAGACCAGTGCTTCTTTTTCAGACGAGGCGGCGGCAGCCCTTGCCAACGCTGCGACAACGGCATCGCGCATGCCGATGGGTGGAGGAGGCACCATGGTGATTGGCGGTGGCTCTGCGGTCGTCGGTGGTCAGGGCGAAGTGTCTGGCGAACCTATTGATGCGGCGCAGCTGGCGGAGAGCATCAGTGCCGCGCCTGTCTTCGGCTCGGCTCAGTTCCAGGGCATGACACCCGAGATGCAGGAAGCCACCTGTGCGTATGTGGAACAGCTGACAGACTTGACCGACACGCTGAAGAAAGTGGCGGAGCAGAGCGCACGGCTCACGCGCGACTCGGAGGAGATGGAGAACATGAACCGCACGCTCACGGGCATCAACCGCTTTTACGAGATGCAGCTTAAGAGCGTTGGCACTCAGTCGGCTACCATCGACGAGGTGAACGAGCAGACGAAGAAGCTTGCCGTTCAGTTGCAGGAACTGAATGAGGTCTATGCCAAGATGGTTGAGGCGTTGAAGATGAAGATTTCGTGAGTGAATAATTTTAGTTGAATTAAGATGATAAGGAAGAAGTTAAGTCCACGTCAGAAGATGATAAATCTGATGTACGTTGTGCTTATGGCCATGCTGGCGCTCAACGTCTCGTCCGATGTGCTCGAAGGCTTCAAACGGGTGGATGAGGGACTGAGTCGCACCAAGGACAATTCTGCCACACAGAACGAGGCCATCTACAAGGAGCTGGAGGCTGCGATGAAGCAGAATCCGGAGAAGACGCGCCAGTGGTATGAGAAGGCACGGCTGGTGCGCCAGATGTCCGACTCGCTCTATATGTTGGCGGAGAACCTGAAATGGGAGATTGTGCGCGAGGTGGATGGCGACGATGCCGACCTGAATGAGATAAAGGGGCGTGACAACCTTGAAGCGGCTACGCATGTGATGCTGGCTCCTGGCGTTGGCAAGGGCAGTCAACTGAAGAAGGCTATAGAGTCCTATCGTGACGGTATCACCGCCATGATTAACGACGAGACACAGAAGAACATCATAAAGAGCGATCTCTCCACCGACGTGCCCAAGAAGGCGCAGCTGATGGGCAAGAACTGGGAGGAGTACATGTTCGAGAACATGCCCGTGGCAGCGGCTGTCACCCAGCTCACCAAGCTACAGACGGATGTGCGCCATGCCGAAGGAGAGATGCTTCATCAGCTGGTGGCTAACATTGACGTGAAGGATGTGCGTGTGAACGAGATTCAGGCACTCGTCATCCCCACGGCACAGACGGTGGTGCGTGGCGGCAAGTTCTCCGCTCAAATCATCATGGCGGCAGTCGATACCACCCAGCGTCCAGAGATTTATGTGGGCAACACCTTGCTCAAGTCGGAGAACGGACGCTACGAGACCATCTGTGGTTCCACGGGCGACTTCACCCTCAAAGGCTATCTGGTCATGAAGAATGGCAACGGTGAAACCATCCGCCGTGAGTTCTCGCAGCCCTACACGGTCGTAGAGCCATCGGCAACGGTCAGTGCCACCATGATGAACATGCTTTATGCGGGCTATCAGAACCCCATCAGTGTCAGTGTGCCAGGTGTGCCCAGCAACAGGATAAGCCTCTCTATGACCAACGG
This sequence comes from Bacteroidales bacterium, assembly GCA_009177185.1. Lineage (GTDB taxonomy): Bacteria > Bacteroidota > Bacteroidia > Bacteroidales > Bacteroidaceae > Minthosoma. The sequence continues at coordinate 18,648 of WFMB01000023.1, read as the reverse complement.
CAACCTCACCAAGAAGGATGGAAGCAGCTATGTGGCAGTTCCCTCCAAGGTGGGTGAAGACGTGACCTTCACCGTCACGGCACAGAACGACGGTCGCCGGCAGGAGATGGGCAAGTTTACCTTCCATGTCCGCAAACTGCCCGATCCGACGGGCTATCTGCAATACACCGACGCCAAGGGCAACAGCACCCGCTTCAAAGGTGGGCGCATTTCCAAGCAAGCCATTGTGGCGGCAGGTGGCATCGGGGCAGCCATCGACGACGGACTGCTCGACATCTCCTTCCGTGTGCTCGGCTTTGAGACCCTCTTCGTCGATAACATGGGCAATGTGGTGCCCGAAGTCAGCAGCTCCGCTTCCTTCACGCCCAACCAGCTCACTCGCATCCGCTCCCTCAGCCGCGGCAAGCTCTTCAATATCAGCCGCATTCGTGTGGTGGGTCCCGACGGCATCGAGCGCACCTTGACAAGCCCTGTCGAAGTCATCATCAACTGATTCTAACCGCAAGCGACCTCTGAGACACAGGCAAAGCATGACAACATGGTCTGTGGTTGCTCAGAAGGGCAAAGCGTAAAAACATACAAGATTATGAAACGTATCTTATTGATATTAGCAACCATCTGTATGGTGGGCACTCTCTCTGCCCAGCCACCGAAGAGCCGAGTGCAGAACAGCCGTACCGCAGCAGCCAAGAAGGCGACAGGCACTGCCACAGGAACTGACCGTGCAAGCCTCATGTTCCCCACGTCTATTGATGTGCCCGAAGACCCCAGTTGGCGGCGCGACATCTATCGCTCCATCGACTTGACCAAGGACGAGAACGCTGCCCTCTACTATCCCGTAGAGCCGCAGGGCAACAGCATGAACCTCTTCACGCTTCTCTTCAAGTTGCTCAACACGGGCAAGATTCCCGCATACGAGTATCAGCTCGACGGTGTGGAGAACTTCCAGCCCAGCAACCGTATGCACTTCAAAGACNTCTTGGACNGTCAGNAAATCTTGTANNAGATNNATGNCNACAGCATCAAGGTGGCGCAGGGCGACATCCCATCGGCCNACGTGCTCANCTACTATGTGAAGGAAAGCTCCTACTACGACCAGAACACGGCGACCTACCATAGCCGCGTCGTGGCACTCTGTCCCGTGCTCCACCGTGCTGCCGACGAGTTCTCCTATTCTGACAATGTGCAGAAGCGTCCCCTCTTTTGGGTGAAGTACGACGACATCAAAAGCTTCCTCAGTGGTCAGGACGTGATGACCAGCAACCTCAACAACGCCGCTCGCATGTCGATGGACGATTTCTTCTCCACCAACCACTATAAGGGTGACATCTACATGACCACCAACATGCAGAACAAGTCGCTCCAGCAGTACTGCGCCACAGACTCGCTGCTGAAGAAAGAGCAAGCGCGCATCGAGAAGCAAATCACCGATTTCGAGGAGCACATCTGGCGTACTCCTGTGGATTCCTTGGAACAGGCAAGGCTTGACTCCATCGCCGCTGCTTCAACCAAGGGCAAGCGGGTCAAGGCTACTTCCACTGGCACCGTATCGTCATCAGCAGCCCGAACAGCTCGCCGTACCTCCGCGTCCTCCACGGGCAAGACCGAAAAGTCCAGTCGCCCCTCATCGGGTGGAGCACCGCGTGTGTCGGTGAGAAGACAGAGGCACTAAATCACAGATAAGAAAAGGTCATAAGAAAATGAGGCAGACGGATGAAACCGTCTGCCTCATTTTGTATCTGTATAAGTATATCCTGCAGGAAACGGGTCCGCTTCTCATACGTTTGCTTGAACGCTTCGCATAGCCATCAACAGCTTCTCCTGTTGATGGGAGATAACCCCTTTCTTGTGCTCATGTCTTGTAGTGCGCCTCCACAGCCTCAAAATCGGAGTCCCCGACTTCGGCCGACCGATGTCCCCGACTCCGATTGGTCGAAGTCGGGGACTCCGATTTTTGGGGGCTTTTTGAGGGGTGGACGGAGAGGAGTAAAAAAAGGTGGCGTGTGCACGCTCCATGCTCCTTGGCATCAAAAGCTCATTTTGCCGATGGTTTGTTGGAAGTGATGAAGAAAAAGGCTAACTTTGCAGCCAAGAATTTCTTTGATGATGTAATTGGGTTGAAATTGAGAGTATGTACGGAATCGATAGTAAAGTGGAGTTTTTGACGGCGAAGAATCAAGAAGGTTTTCCTGGTCAGGAGTTGGTTGTTCAGGTCGAGTGGCCTCACATTGTTGGATGTGTGTATAGGTTCGGTGTGACTGAGAGTCAGGAGGCTGTGAGGGTGAAGTGGGTGGAGAACATGTCGGAGGATGCGCGTGTGGTGCAGTCAGTGACTCATAGGGTGTATGTGAAATTGGCTGGCACGTTGCAGGATGTTCGGCGTGACAAGATTGAACGTGCGAAGGGGATGCCGATTCGGGAGTATGTGCGTGGCGTGCTGGAACGGATGGCGGAGTATGTGGTCGATGGGATGAGTGATGGACAGCGGTATGCCTTGCGCTGGGACATGGACATTGTGGACGACGATTATTGGAACAGGTTGCGGAAGGCGAGGAAGAATAAAGAGTTGTAGGTGGGGAAGGTAAAAGTTTATAGGTTTGTTGTTAGAACATCATATTGGTAAATCGGTACCAATTAGGCGAATTTTATGAATACGATTTTTATAGTGCTGCCAATACTAACCCTGTTGATGTTCGACTTGGGATTGGCACTGAAACCCCGCGACTTTGCGGTGATTGTGGCGCGCCCCAAGCCCGTGGCAGTGGGTCTGGTGGGTCAGATAGTGTTGCTGCCGCTGATAGCATGGGGCGTGGGGCATTTGTTCCACCTGTCGCCATTGTTCATGATAGGCATCATGCTGGTGGCGTGCAGCCCGGGCGGCAGTTCGAGCAATGTGTTCTCCATGTTGGCAAAGGGCGATGTGGCACTCTCGGTCATCCTGACCGCATGCAGCAGCATCCTCACTTTGTTCACCCTGCCGCTCATCATGGCGTGGGTGACGCAGCAGGTGGGCGAAACAGCGCAAATCACACTGCCCGTGGGCAATCTGTTAGTACAGAACCTCCTGCTGATGGCTGTGCCGATAGCCATCGGTCTGCTCATTTCCATCTATAAGCCCCAAGTGGCAGAGAAGATACACGCCGTGTTGCGACGTTTGGCAATGCCGTCGCTGATGCTTTTGGCAACGGTCTTCTTCATTCAGCATCGGGCAACAATCGTGGCGGAATTTGGAGCGTTAGGACTTGCTATGACGGTGCTCATTGTGGTAGCCGCATCAGGCGGAGCATTATTAGCCCGACTGACACACTTGACCACCCAAGAGCGACGCACGCTGGTGATAGAAGTGGGCATGCAGAATGCGGCACAAGCCATCACCATCGCTTGCAGCCCGCTCATCTTCGACAACGAAGTCATAGCCATTCCTGCCATCGTCTATGCGCTGCTGATGAATGTCATCCTGCTGCTGTACGTTGGCGGAGTCACATTGCGCCACTGATTCCATCCTCTGTTCCGCTATTCGCTCACCAACGCAATGAAGATGTCAAATTGCTCCATGACGCTAAAAATTCCACCGAAAGGTGTGAGTTTCTCGGATTTTATTTGTATCTTTGCTATGTCTATACGAGATTTTTATCTTTTTGTTTCGTAGCACTAAGATAAGTGAAAAATCTGACATGGCAAAAAACTGGACTATTTATTTCTAGAAATAAGGTTAAACTAATATGTTGCGGAATTAAGGTTATGAAGATAGTTTCTTGGAATGCTAACTGCAAGTTTAGAGAGAAATACAAAGAAATCACTAAGTTGAATGCAGATATTTATGTANTTCAAGAAAGCGNGAATNCTGAAACTTGTCAGGACAAANGATATAGAGAATNTGTAAAGAATGGCTTNTGGACGGNAGGANTACCGNTCNAAGGTTTGCTTGTTTTTTCTCCAAATCCTGAAATTAAGCTGGAACTCCTTAATTGGCATACGCAAGACTATCGGTATTTTCTTCCAATAAGAGTCAACGACACTTCTACGGTTGTCGGAGCTTGGGCTTGTGACCCATACATTCAAGAGTTTTGTNATTTTGTACGTTCTGCCAAGGCTTATCTGACTGATGATGTAATCATAATCGGAGNCTTAAACAGTAATGTTATATTTGATAAGAATCATCAGCGTACAGGGAAAACGCATTCCATTGTAGTTGAAGAACTTCATCAAATCGGGATAGAAGACATATATCATCATTTGACTGGAGAAGAGCAAGGGAAAGAACGCGTTCCGACCTTCTATATGTATAGACATTTAGATAAGCCATTCCATATTGACCACTGCTTCTCCAATCCCCAAAATATTCAGGAGATGACTATTCACGCTCGTTGGCAGTGGCTTTCGCTTAGTGACCATCTCCCCATTGAAGTAAATTTAATATAAACCCTAAATAATCTTCATATATTAGGATAAACAACTTATNTAAAACAAGATTAAAGATATNNTAAAAGAATATATATTNACAGGCAANTGTATTTGGTGCGNACGTNAGAAGTCGTNANGTATTTTGCTGTATGTAATATCGGCGATTTGATATTAAACTAATATGTTGCAGAATTAAGGGTAATCAAATCTTCAATGTTCTTTGTGCGCTAAAAGAGATATAGTGGATGATTGGCAGTAAGGACTAAAAGTGCATTGCGGTTTTTCGCTTCTTATTCGTTCAGTTCCAGCAACCCGACGCTCAGTCGCAGCAGCCATTTGACCTCGACTAGTTGCAGCTCAAGTGTGTGTTCTTTTGGACGATGCCGCCCGAAGACATTGACACGGCAGAAGAGTATTGGCAGAATATCCGTAAGCACGTACTCCGCAACGAAATTGACCCGAAGTATTTTTGGAGCAAGAGCATGCACCGTAAGTTCCACGTCCGCCCCAAAGGACGTAATGCTGCCGACCTCGCCCGCAACCCGAATGGCGGCATGGCTCGAAAGTATNGNTATTGGNTTAACTCCGNGNACGTTACTAATATCATCAAANAGCAGGATAGTATCAACAATATATGAGCGAAAGTTTCATTACATACGGCAAGAATAACGACCTTGTTATAGAGGAAAAAGACAAATGGAGGCTTTGTGAACCCATCGCCGATTATTGCCAGCAAACCGTGCGGCGGTATCGGCAGATGGACCTTTTCCCCACAAGGGGCAAACAGGTTGAGCAGAACGACATTCGGGTGGTTGAATTATTCGCGGGAGTCGGCGGTTTCCGCATTGGGTTGGAACGGGCTTCCAAACGCTTTTGTACCGTGTGGAACAACCAATGGGAACCCTCCACCAAGCGGCAAGATGCCAGCATCGTCTATTGCCATCGCTTCGGTTCAGAGGGGCACAGCAATGAAGACATCGCTACCGTCCCCACGTCTGAAATACCTGAGTGCGATTTGCTCGTTGGCGGATTCCCTTGCCAGGACTATTCGGTCGCTACCACGCTAAACCGTTCGGGAGGCATCGAGGGCAAGAAGGGTGTGCTTTGGTGGCAAATCTACAGGATACTCAATGAGTCTGTACACAAGCCTGACTACCTATTCTTTGAGAATGTTGACCGTTTGCTCAAATCGCCAGCTACACAGCGAGGTCGTGACTTCGCCATCATCCTCGCCTCGCTCTCTGATTTGGGCTACATCGTCGAATGGCGCGTTGTTAATGCTGCTGATTATGGCATGCCGCAGCGTCGCCGCCGCACCTATATCGTTGGTTATCGCAAAGGGTCAGTTATCGGCAGGAGGATAGCCAGCGCAGGGGAATGGATTGTCTCACAAGGAGTTGTTGCTGGGGCACTGCCTGTCACTGTGACCTACGAAGACTCATTCAGGGACTTTACTATTGACGGTGACTTGCCAACCATCTCCGATAAGTTTAACAAGGGCAAAAAGGTCAGCCCGTTTGAAAATGCGGGAATCATGATTGACCGCAACGTAACGACCATTAACACGACAGCCAACTACGACGGTACACGGTTGACTCTCGGGCAACTCCTTCTTGACGAGCGTGATGTGTCGGAGGATTTCTTCATCCCTGCCGACGAACTTCCAAAGTGGGAATACCTGAAAGGCAGCAAGAAGTTGAAGCGTGTCAACAAGAAGACGGGCTACGAGTACGACTATAGCGAGGGCGGCATGGCATTTCCCGACTTCCTCGACCGCCCCTCGCGCACCATCATCACGGGGGAGGGTGGTGCTGGACCTTCTCGTTTCAAGCACATCATACTTTGTCCTTCGGGTCGCTATCGCCGTCTAACTCCTATGGAATTGGAACGCCTTAATATGTTTCCCGACAACCACACCTATGGTGTGAGTGACACTCGTCGTGCTTTTCTTATGGGCAATGCGCTGGTGACGGGTATTGTAGAGAAGATTGGCGCAGGTCTTTTGCAGGGAGCGGCAATAGCTTCTTTGAGAGAGTCATAACCTTTTGTATAATAAAGTTTCAACATATCTGTCTTGTCAGTTATGAATGAGTATGTTTTTTACACAGCCGAGGGATATGCAGACGCTCCCAATGGTGGTTATGAGGTGGAGAATTGTCAAATGCTTGGACGTGCATGCGGACGCAACAAAAGTGAGGCACAGAAGAGTCTCTTGGAAGAAAATCCATGGATTATAGAGGCTGGTTTCGACCCAGGAGCGTTCTTTGTGGAGCAAGTCTTGACAAAGGAACAACGGGCTAATATCCTGTCATTGATTGGCTATCTGTGGAAAGACGAGGAGCAACGTCATGAGGAGTCAGAGGATAAGGGTAATCATATTTTCAATGTTCTTCGTGCGTTAAAAGAGATATAGTGGGCGATTGGCTGTAAGGACGGCAAGTGCTATGTGGTCTTCCATTTTTGTCCGAACATCCTAAAAGCTTTGAAGTTAGACCGACTTTGAGGCTTTTTCTTTTTGCCGTTCCGTGGAAACTCCGTACCTTTGTGGCTGATTTTGATATTGTACAATAGACAGAACGCTCAATGAAAGTGTTAAAGTTTGGCGGAACCTCGGTGGGCTCCGTGGAGAGTATTCTCAACTTGAAAAAGATTGTGGAGGCTCAGCGTGAGCCTGTCGTGGTGGTGGTGTCAGCACTTGGTGGCATCACTGACAAACTGATTGGCACGTCGAAACTTGCTGTGGCTGGCGACGTGGCGTATCTGACGGCATATAATGAAATGGTGGAACGTCACCACCAGATGATTGATGCGATTATCACAGACGAAACTAAGAAGAACACGCTGCTGACTACGGCTGATGAACTGCTGGGACAGTTGAAGAGCATCTATCAAGGCGTGTATCTGATTGGTGACTTGAGCGAGAAGACGAGCAATGCGATTGTTTCGTATGGCGAGCGCATTAGCAGCAACATCGTGGCTGCGCTGATTGACGATGCACGGTGGTATAATTCGTTGGAGTTTATTAAGACCAAGCAGAAGCAGGGGCGTAACCTCTTCTCGAACTCTATCAGCATTCCGTTGATTCTGGACGCATTCAAGGATTGTCCACGCACGGGGCGGTTTGTGGGAGTTGCTGGTGGCTTTATTGCAACGGACAGCACGACGGGCGAGGTGACGAACCTCGGTCGTGGTGGCTCTGACTATACAGCGGCAATCTTGGCTGCTGCGCTGGATGCGGAGGTGTTGGAAATTTGGACGGATGTGTCAGGCTTTATGACGGCTGACCCTCGCGTCATCAACACGGCGTATCCTATTGACAAGCTTTCGTATGTGGAGGCAACGGAGTTGTGCAACTTTGGTGCGAAGGTAGTTTATCCGCCCACGATATATCCTGTGTGCATCAAGAATATCCCGATTTTGATTAAGAACACGTTCCGTCCTGAGGACAAGGGCACTATCATCACCAATCTGGACGAAGGCGATGATAATGGCCGTGCCATCAAGGGTATTTCGTCCATCAACAATACGAGTCTCATTACGGTGAGCGGCTTGTCGATGGTGGGTGTGATAGGTGTGAACCGTCGCATTTTCACTACATTGGCGGAGAATGGCATTAGCGTATTTATGGTGAGTCAGGCTTCATCCGAGAACAGCACGTCCATCGGTGTGACCGACGATGATGCTGACCGTGCTTGTGAGATGCTGAACCGTGAGTTTGCCAAGGAGATAGAGATGGGTGCGATGTACAAGANGAAGNTGGAGCGCGACTTNGNTACGGTTGCCATTGTGGGNGAGAACATNAAGCACACGCCAGGCATTGCGGGCAAGCTGTTTGGCACGCTTGGCAGAAACGGCATCAGCGTGATAGCTTGTGCGCAAGGTGCCAGCGAGACGAACATATCGTTTGTGGTGGAGAGAAACAGCCTGCGTAAGTCGCTGAACGTCATTCATGACAGCTTTTTTCTGTCGGAGTATCAGGTGCTGAACGTATTCCTTTGTGGTGTTGGCACTGTGGGTGGCANCTTGCTNGAGCAGATTGCCAGTNAGCGCGCTAANCTGNTGAAAGAGCGTAACTTGAGAGTGAACGTGGTGGGCATCGCCAGCGGACACAATGCCATGTTTGACCGTAACGGCATCGACTTGTCGCAGTATGCTGAGGAAGGTAAGTTCTCAATCTCCATGCTTCGCGAGGGGCTGAAAGCTACCGAAGCCAGCAACATCCAACGATTGAAGGATGAGGTGATTGGCATGAACATCTTCAACAGCGTCTTTGTGGATTGCACCGCCAGCACTGAGGTGGCGGGCTTGTATGAGGACTTGCTGAGTAACAATATATCTGTGGTGGCTGCTAACAAAGTGGCTGCATCGAGCGACTACGACAACTATGCCAAGCTCAAGGCTACAGCTCGCAAACGTGGTGTGAAGTATCTTTTCGAGACCAATGTGGGTGCAGGTCTGCCCATCATCAATACGATTAACGACNTGATTAACTCTGNTGACANGATTCTGAAATTGGAGGCTGTGCTCTCTGGCACGCTCAACTTCATCTTTAACACGATTTCGGTCGATGTTCCTTTCAGCGAGACCGTGCGCCGTGCCAAGGAGGAGGGCTACAGCGAGCCTGATCCACGCATTGATTTGAGCGGCAAGGACGTGGTTCGCAAACTCGTCATCCTCTCACGCGAGGCTGGTTACAAACTGAATCAGGAGGATGTGGAGAAGACACTTTTCATTCCGCAGTCGTTCTTCGAGGGAACATTAGAGGACTTCTGGAAGAACCTGCCAACGCTTGATGCGCAGTTTGAGAAGGAGCGTCAGGAGGTGGAGGCAGCCCATGAGCACTGGAAGTTTGTGGCGAAGCTGGAGAACGGCAAGGGCAGTGTATCTCTGCAAAGGGTAGGGGAACATCACCCGTTCTACGACCTTGAGGGTTCTAACAACATCATCCTTATCACCACGGAACGCTATAACCAGTACCCCATGCTCATCCAAGGCTACGGTGCTGGAGCATCCGTCACGGCAGCTGGTGTATTCGCAGACATCATGAGTATAGCGAACATCTAATGAAACACATCATCATATTGGGCNNCGGNATGGCNGNTNGGTCAGTCGAGAANNTCGGGAACAAGACGTTGCTGCAGTATNCCAACACTCCTTACATGGACATGTTGGCGAAGANGGGGCGTACTGNTATGTTGAAGACANTGCAGGACGGTTTCCATCCAGGCAGTGAAGTGGCGAACTCCAGCATTCTCGGTTACGACCAGAACGAGGTGTACGAAGGGCGTGGTCCGCTGGAAGCTGCCAGCATCGGTGTGGAGCTTGCTCCCGACGACATGGCGATTCGCTGTAACATCATCTGCATAGAAGGCGACCACATCAAGAACCATTCGTGTGGACGCTTGGAGACGGAAGAGGGTGATGTCTTCATTCAATATCTGCAAGAGCATCTGGCGAATGACCCCGAGATAGTGGCGAAGTACGGGCATATCGTTCATTTCTATACGGGCGTGCAGTATCGTCATCTGTTGGTCATCAATGGAGGCAGTAAGTACATTCAGTGTACACCGCCGCACGATGTGCCGCTGAAACCTTGGCGTCCATTGCTGATAAAGCCTGACCTTGAAGGGGAGAGGAAAGCAGGGAAGACCACCCGTCTGAGTGCGACCGAAACCGCAGAACTGCTGAACTTGCTGATACAGAAGTCGCAAGAACTCTTGGCTCAGCATCCCGACAACGCACAGCGCATTGCCGAGGGGAAAGACCCTGCCAATTCCATCTGGCCTTGGGCAGGCGGCTATCGTCCCCACATGGTGCCGCTCACCACCACTTTCCCGCAGATTAAGAAGGGAGCGGTCATCACAGCGGTTGACCTCATCAGGGGCATTGGCTCGCTGGCTGGTTTGAGGGTGATTGACGTGAAGGGAGCGACTGGTCTTTATGACACCAACTACGGAGGCAAAGCACAAGCTGCCATCAACGCATTGAAAACGGACGACTTNGTTTATATGCACATCGAAGCATCTGAGGAGGCTGGGCATGATGGGGATTTAGACCTGAAACTGAAAACTATCGAGAACCTCGATAGCCGTGCTGTTAAACCCATCTACGAAGCGGTGAAGGATTGGGGCAAGGCTGGCACACCCACTGCTGAAATGGAGCCTGTTGCCATTGCGGTGTTGCCCGACCACCCAACGCCTGTTGCGCATCGTACCCATACGAACGAACCCGTCCCTTTCCTCATCTATGCCCCAGGCATAGAGGCTGATGGTGTAACCACCTTCGACGAAGTGGCTTGCAAGCACGGCAGTTACGGACAGTTGGAAAAGGACGAATTTATGAAGGAATTTATGAAGATAGGATAGAAGATATGAAATACTACAGTACAAACGGACAAGCCCCTATCGCTACGCTGGAGAAAGCGGTGGTGAAAGGACTTGCAGAAGACAAAGGCTTGTATATGCCCGAACGCATCAAGCTGCTTCCACAAGCGTTTTTTGACAACATAGAGAACCTCTCTTTCCAAGAGATTGCCTACACCGTGGCAGACGCCTTCTTCGGCGAAGATGTGCCAGCCGAAGACTTGAAGCGCATCGTCTATGACACGTTGGCTTTCGATTGCCCATGTGTGAAGGTGACAGACACGGTATATTCGCTCGAACTCTTCCATGGCCCTACATTGGCATTCAAGGATGTCGGTGCAAGGTTCATGGCTCGGTTGTTGCAATACTTCTTGAAGAAAGAAGGAACAGGACAGGTGAATGTGCTCGTTGCCACTTCGGGCGACACGGGCAGTGCTGTGGCAAACGGCTTCCTCGGTGTCGATGGCATCCATGTTTATGTGCTTTATCCGAAGGGAAAAGTAAGTCCTATACAGGAATGTCAGTTCACGACGCTGGGTCAGAACATCACGGCTGTCGAAGTCGATGGCGTGTTCGACGACTGCCAGGCACTGGTGAAGAACGCCTTTATGGACGCTGACCTCAATGCCCACATGAAGCTGACTTCTGCCAACTCCATCAATGTGGCACGCTTCTTGCCCCAAGCATTCTACTATTTCTATGCTTACGCACAGATGAAGAAGAAAGGTCTTGCTGACCAGCTCGTGGTGTGTGTGCCATCGGGCAACTTCGGTAATATCTGTTCAGCTCTCTTTGGCAAGAAGATGGGATTGCCCATCAAGCGTTTCATTGCAGCCAACAACGCCAACGACATCTTCTACAACTATTTGCGGACAGGCAAGTATGCGCCCAAAGCCTCCGTGCAGACCATTGCCAACGCCATGGATGTGGGTGACCCCAGCAACTTTGCCCGTGTATATGAACTCTATGGCAAGAACCACGAAGCCATCTGCGCTGACATCAGCGGTGCGACCTACAAGGACGAGCAGATTGCCGAGACCATTCGCGAGGTGAAGTCCGAGACTTGCTATGTGTGTGACCCACACGGTGCTTGTGGCTATCGTGCTCTGAAAGAAGGACTTGCGGCAGGAGAAGTAGGCGTGTTCCTCGAGACCGCCCATCCTGCTAAGTTTAAGGATACGGTCGATAGCATCTTGGGTGGAAACCTTGAGATTCCTGCCAAACTTCAAGCCTTTATGAAAGGCACCAAGCAAAGCATCCCCATGAGCAAAGACTTTGCAGACTTTAAGGCATATCTTTTATCTGTATGATATCCATCAAGCAACAACAACGCACCAAGTTGACCCGTTTGTTGATGAAGTCCCTCTTGGTGCTTGTCTCGACGGTTTTGATTGTTTATTTCATGCCGCGAGGCGACGAGTTCGGCTATAAGTACGAGTTGAACAAGCCGTGGAACTATGGCTTGCTGATTGCCAACACCAAGTTCCCCGTCCTGAAAAACGACTCCACCATTCAGAAGGAGCGCGAGGCCACACAACGAATCTTCCAGCCTTATTACCGCTACGACAAACAGCTGAAAGACAACATGGTGAACCGCCTGTATCTGCATGATGGCGATGCCAAGCACGGGAAGGGCGCGGAAGTGTATATGCGCCACATCGCCACACTGCTCGACACCATCTATCGGCATGGTGTCATGTCGATAGACGACTATGACCGCCTGAAAGCCGAATCCCGCAAACGGATACGTGCGGTGAGCGACAATGTAGCGGTGTCGTTGCGGTTGACAGATGTGTTCACCCCCAGGTCTGCCTACGACTATATCATGACGCAAGACACGACCATGTATAGTCGGGAAGTGTTGAAGACGTACAACATGAATGAGCTGTTGCAGCAGAACCTCACCTACGACAAGATGCGTTCTGAGGAAGAGTTAGAAGAGAACTTGCAGAACATCTCCTACTACAATGGCTTTGTGCAAGCAGGACAGAAGATAGTTGACCGTGGCGAGGCCGTCACAGACGAGGTTTACGATGTGTTGCGCTCCTACGAGAAGGAATATGAGCGACGCAACATCGCCGAAGTCAACATCCCCTACAAGACACTGGGGCAGTCACTCTATGTGCTGATTGTCTTCATCATCTTGACCTTCTATCTTTCCCTCTTCCGTGCCGACTACTTCGACAATGTCCGCAATGTGACCCTTCTCTTTGCCCTGCCCGTCCTGTTCTGTGTGATAGCCGCCCTCATGGTGTCTCACAAGACCCTCAATGTCTTCATGTTGCCTTATTGTATGGTCCCCATTGTGATACGCATCTTTATGGACTCGCGTACCGCCTTCATGTTCCATTGCGGCATGATACTCATCATATCCCTCTTCTTGACCAGCAACTATGAGTTCCTTATCCTCCAGTTGGTCGTAGGCATGGCAGCCATACAGAGCTTGCGCGAACTCTCACAGCGTTCGCAGATAGTTCGCACCGCCTTCGTCCTCTTCCTCATCTACGGATTGGTCTATACAGGCTATTCTCTCCATCACGAGAACGCCATCAAGATGGACCAATGGATGTATGTGTGCTTTGGAATCAACTGCATCCTGCTGCTCTTCACCTATCCGCTCCTGTGGATGCTGGAGAAGGTGTTCGGCTTCACCAGCGATGTCACCTTGGTCGAACTGAGCAGTGTGCGCAACCCCTTGTTGCAACGCATGACAGAAGTTGCCCCAGGCACATTCCAGCACTCTATGCAGGTAGCGAACCTCAGTGCCGAGGTCGCCAACAAGATTGGTGCCAAGACGCTGCTCGTCCGCACAGGTGCCCTCTACCACGACATCGGCAAGATAGAGCGTTCCGTCTTCTTCACCGAGAATCAGAGCGGAGTCTCGCCCCACAAGCACCTGAGCGCATTGAAGAGTGCCGAGGTCATCATAGCCCACGTCAAGAATGGTGTGGCATTGGCAGAGAAGAACCACTTACCAGAGTCCATCAAACGTTTCATCACGACCCACCACGGAAACGGTAAAGCAAAATACTTCTACATCACCTACAAGAATGAGCACCCCGACGAAGAAATAGATGAAGCTGCATTCACCTATCCAGGACCGAACCCCGGCACCAAAGAAGAAGCCATCCTCATGATGTGCGACTCCGTAGAGGCTGCTTCACGTTCGTTGCCCGAATACACCGAAGAGAGCATCAACCGTCTGGTTGACAAAATTATCGACGCTCAAGTGTCCGAAGGCTTCTTTAACGAATGCTCCATCACGTTCAAGGAGATAGCCGTGGCAAAGGCTGTACTGAAAGACAAACTGAAGACCATCTACCACACACGCATCTCCTATCCTGAACTGGCAGAAGCCACGGAGAATGTGTTGTGACAGAAAGAGGATTCAATGCGTAAGACGTAAGAAGTGACAAATAGTTTAATAAGGTAAAAAGAAATAGGATTAGGCGTAGTATTACAAGAAGATGAAGAATAGAAGATGGCAGGCATTCTTGCTCACGCTGCTGGTAGTGGCAGCGTTGCTGGCACTTTTCTATCTGCCGCGTTTCACCGTCTTGGGCGTTGACACGCGCCGTGTCAACATCTTGAGCGATATACAGCAGCGCGACAAAGCTGGAAAAATCATGGCGGAGGTCATGGCCGACTCGCTTGATGGTTATGTAGAGAAAGGTATCGACTCGGCAGCCATTCAGGTCAAGCAGCTGACATTCATCGATTCCATTCCCGTAGGCATGACCCCCATCGAGGACTTTGCCGATGTGACAGGCGTCCATCGCGAAATGGATTACTTCTATGCCGCTTTGGGCGAGGCGAACAACCGTTCCGTTCGGGTGGCATACTTTGGCGAGTCCTACATTGAGGGCGACATCCTGACCATCGACCTTCGTGGACTTCTCCAGCAAGAGTTTGGCGGACGCGGCACAGGCTTTGTCGAGATTGACTGCGTGTCGTCCGACTTCCGCCGTTCCGTCCTCACTCGTCGCAAAGGCTGGAACAGCTATTATGCCAACGACCATGGTCATGGCTTCAAGCCCGATATGCAGGGCATCGCAGGTAGTTACTTCATACCCTCAGGCACAGCTACTTACGAAATGCGTGGACAGAAGAACGCCTACAGGCATCTGCTCGATACAGCCGAAGTCGCCACCGTCTTTTTCACACCAGGCGACGGGCTGAACATCCACTACACCCTCAACGACAAAGTGAAAGACATCCTCTTCTCCAATGGTGACGAACCCACACTCGCCACCTACGAAGAGCTGGTCAGCGTGATGGACTCCGACTCCGTGGTGCATCAGAAGACCGTCGTTCGCACCATCATGCCCGAACAGCAAGCCCCTGGCTATGTAATGGCGAAAAGCGTGAAAGGACGCATCGGCAAGTTTACGATGGACGTGACAGGCGGTCGTGGCTCTCGCTTCTATGGCGTGGCTCTCGACGGTCACCGCGGTGTCACGGTCGATAATTTCAGCATGCGTGGCAGTGGCGGACACCATCTGCTCAAGATTCCCCAAGCCACACTCACCAGCTTTGCCTCCCTGCGTCCCTACGACCTCATCATCCTCCACTTCGGTCTGAATGTCGCCAATGTCAAGCAGAAAGACTACAGCGCATACACCGACCAGTTGGGCAAGGTTGTGGAACACTTCAAGACCGCCTATCCCCACGCCAGCGTCCTTGTTGTCAGCATGGGCGACCGCGACACACGCGGTGCCGACGGCAAGCTCCACACCATGGGCGGCGTGAAAGAACTCGTGTCCTACGAGCGCAAGATGGCAAGCGACCACCATGTGGCGTTCTGGAACCTCTACGAAGCCATGGGCGGCGACGGCAGTTTGGCACGCATGACCGAGAAGAAGCAAGCCAATCTCGACTATACACACATCAACTTTGCAGGAGGTCGCCTCTTGGCAGGACTCCTCTTCGATGTGCTCATGAACGGCAAGATGAACTACGACCAACGTGTACGTTAAGACCATGTATCACTCACCATCCACACTCCATCCGTGGCTACACCGAGCCAAAAGCGTCGCTCTTCCATGCCGAGCGATAGCCCTATGCTGTGCGGTGTGGTGTATGATGTGTCTGAACCAAGTCGCAGCCCAGTCTTTGTTCACATCCTTTCCATCCAGTTTCCGCAACACCTGCAACAACGAGCTGATAGAGCCATCCTCCTTGGCCCCCGTGTTCAAGAAACTCAAGCAAGGCAAGCCCGTCAAGGTGATGCAGATAGGCGACTCCCATGTGCGCGGCAACTACCTGCCCCATTCCTTAGGCAGCACCTTGCAGAGCTACTTCCCTCGGATGGAACTTGCCTACTATGGCATCAACGGAGCTTGGGCACGTCGCTTCTACGACTCCGACATGGTGAACCGTGTAGCCAACGAACGCCCCGACCTCGTTATCATCTCCTTCGGCACCAACGAAGCCCATGCCGCCACCCTCAACGAGCGCGACCACGCCGCGACCATGCAGACCCTCACCGACCGCATCCGTGAGCGTTGTCCAGCCGTGTGCTTCCTCTTCACCACGCCCCCCGGCAGTTACATCTCCCAACGCACAGGCAGTTACACCGTGGGGCGCGGACGCAGACGGCGCACACGCTACACCACCACCAAAGTACCCAACCAAAACACAGCCGCCGTGGCGCGCAGCATCGTCAACTTCTGCCGCACCCGCCATATCGCCGTGTGGGACATCTTCACCATTGCAGGAGGCTCCTCCTCGGCATGCACCAACTGGCGCAACGCCGGCATGATGAACACCGACTGCGTACACTATCTGTCCCACGCCTACATCCTGCAAGGCAAGTTGTTGGNCGAAGCCATCTACAAAGCATATACAGGCACAGCCACCTCGNGCAGCCAGACACNCATGATNCACGGCTCCACCCCCAANGAACAGCNGCCTTACAGAACGGTAAAAGGATTTTAATCATTAGCGATTCATCATGCTGAATGAAAGGATATATGTTTGACATCGACCTCTCACGTCTCATAGAACAGCTGCTCTACCAGCCCGACTCCCCCATGATATTCTCCTCGGGCATCTTCCTGTTCTTGTTCTTAGGATTCACGCTCATCTACAACCAGTTGAGCAAGGCAGACACCGTGCGTATCCTCTTCGTCACCCTGTTCTCCTACTACTTCTACTACAAGTCCAGCGGTCTCTTCTTTTGGCTTCTGGCACTCGTCACCGTGAGCGACTACTGCATCGCCCGTGCCATCGGAGGACTGGCTCCCAGCAGCCGCCTGCTCCGCAAGACCCTTGTCTTCCTCTCCCTCCTCCTCGACCTCGGGCTGCTCTTTTTCTTCAAATACACCAACTTCATCGGCGAGACCCTCTGCACCCTGCTCACCGACTGGGGCATCCATGTGCCCTCCGTCATCAGCGGCTCCTATCTGCAAGCCGTCGTGTGGCAGCCGCGCGACATCTTCCTGCCCGTCGGCATCTCCTTCTTCACCTTCCAGTCGCTCAGCTACACCATCGACGTCTATCGCGGCACCATACGCCCCCTCAACAGCCTGCTCGACTACACCTTCTACGTCAGCTTCTTCCCCCAGCTCGTGGCAGGTCCTATCGTCCGTGCGCGCGACTTCATCCCACAGATTCGCCGCCCCCTCTTCGTCTCCAGCCAGATGTTCGGCACCGGCGTCTTCTTCATCATAGCCGGACTTTTCAAGAAAGCCGTCATCTCCGACTACATATCCATCAACTTCGTAGAGCGCGTCTTCGACCAGCCCGACCTCTACAGCGGTCTCGAAAACCTCCTTGCCGTCTATGGCTACACCCTCCAAATCTACTGCGACTTCTCTGGCTACTCCGACATGGCGATAGGCATAGCCCTCCTGCTCGGATTCCAGTTCCCCAAGAACTTCGACAGCCCCTACAAGTCCGCCTCTGTTACCGAGTTCTGGCGTCGCTGGCACATCAGCCTCTCCTCTTGGCTCAAAGACTACCTCTATATATCCCTGGGCGGCAACCGCCATGGCAAGTTCCGTCAGTACCTCAATCTCCTCATCACCATGCTCCTTGGTGGCTTGTGGCATGGAGCCTCGCTCAACTTCATTCTCTGGGGCGGCATCCACGGTGTGCTCCTCTGCCTCGACAAGATGTGGCACAGCCTCTGTCCCGTTCTCAGCCCCCTCTCCAGCCTGCCCGACAAGCACAATCCTCAGCCCAAGAAGCGCCCCCTGCGTGGGCTGGTCGGCGGTCTCATCACTTTCCACCTTGTCGCTGCCCTGTGGGTGCTCTTCCGCGCCCCCTCCTTCGCCATCGCCGAAAAGGTGTTCCATCAGATATGGTACAAGTTCGAGCCACAGATATTCCTCCAGTGGTGTANCTCCTACAAGGGCGTGGCATTCCTCATGCTCCTCGGCNACCTGCTCCACTGGTTGCCCGAATCCCTCTCGCGNATGACCNGCTCCCTCGTCACCCGTCTGCCCCTCCTCATCAAGGCGCTCCTCATCGTAGCCCTCATTTGGTTTGTCATCCAAATCAAGTCCTCCGATGTCCAGCCCTTCATCTACTTCCAGTTCTGAGGCGTTCGGCATCGGTGGGTGGCGTGGCTCAAAATGCCCCTCACCCCCTCCTTTTTCTACCCATTTACATCAGCGCACGAAAGTGCGCTTTTTTTGTCCTTCAACTACCGCAAAAGGGGACTGAGTCACACCCTGTTTGGGGTCTGACTCAGACCCTTCCAAGGGGGTGACTCAGACCCCTTTCATGGCACAAAAAGCACACATCCCCCCATGGTTTTCATCAGGACATTATTGGACAAAATTATTGCGCATTATCGGCAATTATTGTTTGTTCCCCAAGGTCGCTTGCGACTGGGGGTCTCTTCAAACAATAATTGCCGATAATGCGCAATAATTTG
>WFMB01000110.1 GCA_009177185.1 Bacteroidales bacterium | reverse complement strand
TGAGAGGAATGTCCTGTGCCGTGTTTGGCTTCAACATTCCTCTCACCCCTCGCCTCTTATCTCTCGTCTCTCTTTCTTATTCCTCCTGCCCGAAGCTGACGGTCACGCTGGCAGGCTTGTCGGCAGGTTCGCCCTTGGTCAGGCCCGGCCGCCACCGGGGCATGCCGGTGACGATGTTGAACGCCGCCGTGTCGAGCGTGCCGCCGGCTGACTTCGTGACCTCCGCGCCGTAGATGTTGCCGTTCTTGTCGACGTGGAAGCTCACCACCACGTCGCCCTTGCCGCTCACGCCCGAGTGCAGCAGCTTCTTCTTCAGGTATGCCTTGAGGAATATCTCGCCGCCGGGGAACGACGGGTCCGTGTCGCCCTGCGCCTTCTGCGCCTCCTTCTCGGCGGCCTTCGCCACGCTGTCAGCCACCGCGCCCACTTGCGCGGCGTGGGTGTTGCGCGCGCCGAAACCGCGCATCTGCGCTTCCTTCATCTTTTCCTCCGCCTGCGCCTGTGCGTTCAGGGAGGTGAGGGCGAAGAGAGCCGCCCAAAGCATCTTCGTTGTCTTCATCGTAGTTCCTTTCTTTTGTGTGGATGACGTTCTCCTGCCCGTGTGCCCCCTGCGAGGGGGAATGGCTGAGCCGTTCGGGCAATTCGGGCACAAAGTTAGCAAGTTTCGCCAATTTGGACAACCGCCACGCCTTTTTATTGGCAATTTCTGTGTAAAAAGAAAAATAAACGCTATCTTTGCACATAGAAAACCCTCCATGAAATCAATGTAACGAAATGGGAAATAGACAAGTAGATTTGGGACGCGCTTTCGAGGCAAGCTGGGCGTGCTTCAAGCAGCACGGCTTGTGGCTGTCGCTGGTGTATCTGGCAATCGCCCTCTGTGTGGGCATCATCGCTTTTGTGACCGTGGGATACGGCTTCTTGGGGCTGCTGCTCTCTGCCACCAACGGCATGCACTCGTGGCCTGTGGTCAGTGGCTTCGGGGCGGTGCTCCTCCTCGTGCTGCTCGTCTTCAGCCTTCTCAGCCTCGTGGTGGAGGTGGCGATGGACAACCTGGGTCTGGGGCTGATGAGCGGACGCTACGAGAAGCTCACTTTCGATGCCGCCAAGATGCCCGTGTGGCTCTATGCGAAGGCGTTCGCGGTCAACCTGCTGGCGAGCATCCTCTGTGCCCTGTCCCTCGTCCTCTTAGTCGTCCCTTTCTTCTTCATCGCTCCGCGCATCATGCTGGCAGGACGCTACCAGCTGGCGCACCCTGAGGCTGGCGTCGTCGAGAGCATCTCCGCCACATGGCGCATGACGGAGGGCAACACGCTCGTGCTGCTCCTGTTCATCATCCTGTGGACCGCCGCATCCTTCGTCTTCGGCCAGCTTCCCGTCATAGGTCCAGTGGTCATCTCGGCCTTCTGCCTGCTCTGCACCACCGCCGTCTACTACCAGCTGGCTCCTGCGGCGGAGGGCGACGCCAAGCCCGACACGGGTGGATATGACAAGTCGGAGCGGTAAGCCACGCATACACATACACAATTCTACGAACACCCGATGACAATATCAGAACTCATCAATAAGACCGAGCGGACAGCCTTCTCCTTCGAGGTGCTGCCACCGCTCAAGGGGACGGGCACGGAGACCCTGTTCCGCACCATCGACACGCTGAAGGATTTCGGTCCTGAGTACATCAACATCACCACCCACCGCAGCGAGTACGTCTATGTGGAACAGGCGGACGGCACCTATGTGCGCCACTTCATCCGCCGCCGCCCGGGCACCGTGGCAGTGGCGAGCGCCATCATGCAGCAGTACGGCATCAAGGTGGTGCCCCATGTGGTCGTGAGCGGCATGAGCCGCGAGGACATCGAGTACATGCTCCTCGACCTCCAGTTCCTCGGCATCCGCGACCTCCTCATCCTGCGAGGCGACAAGGCGAAGGACGAAGCCCGCTTCACGCCCGTGAAGGACGGATACAGCCACGCCACCGAACTCATCGAGCAGGTGAACCAGTTCAACGCTGGCACGTTCATCGATGGCACACCCATCAAGCACCCCGGCGCACCCTTCTCCTACGGCGTGGCGGCCTATCCCGAAAAGCACGAGGAAGCCCCCAACATGGAGTTCGACCTCCAGGTGCTCAGGCAGAAGCAGGACCTCGGGGCCGACTATGCCGTCACGCAAATCTTCTACGACAACCAGAAGTATTTCGCCTTTGTGGAGCAAGCCCGGCAGGCAGGCATCCACATCCCCATCATACCGGGCATCAAGCCCATGGCAAAGCGCAGCCAGTTCAGCGTGCTGCCCAAGACCTTCCACCTCGACCTGCCCGAAGCCCTGTCCAAGACCGTGGAGGCCTGCAAGACCGACGACGAGGTGAGGCAGGTGGGCATCGAATGGGGCATCGAGCAGTGCCGCGAACTGATACGCCACGGCGTGCCCAGCCTCCACTTCTACTCCATTGGCGCGGCCGACAGCATCCGCGAGATTGCCAAAGAGATATACTGACCCACCCATACACGCACCATGACCTTCGACCAAATCATAGCGCAGGACACCGTGAAGCAACGCCTCCTCGACGAACTCAGTCAGGGACGAGTGCCCCACGCCCTCATGCTCTGCGGTCCCGAAGGCAACGGCGCGCTGCCCATCGCCACCGCCTACGCGCAGCGGCTCCTGGGCGGAGGAGCGATGGCGGAGAAGCTGCAGCACCCCGACCTCCACTTCGTCTTCCCCATCTACAAGAAGACGAGCGGCAAAGATTCCTACTGCGACGACTTCCTGAAGGAATGGCGCGAGCAGCTCAACAACCGCCCCTACTTCGGCATGAGCGAATGGATGGACACCATCGGGGCGGAGAACCAGCAGCTGCTCATCTACGCCAGCGAGAGTGCCGCCATCCTGCGCAAGCTGAGCCTCAAATCGAGTCAGGGCGGATACAAGGTCATGGTCATCTGGCTGCCCGAACGCATGAACGCCGAATGCGCCAACAAACTGCTCAAGCTGCTGGAAGAGCCGCCGGCACAGACCGTCTTCCTCCTCGTCAGCGAGCAGCCCGACAAGGTGTTGCAGACCATCCGCAGCCGCACACAGATGGTCGCCGTGCCCCGACTGAGCGACAGCGAGGTGGAGCAGACCCTCACCGACCGATACAGCGTCTTGCCAGCCGAGGCACGGCGCATCGCCCGTTCCTGCATGGGCAACATGGCGAAAGCCCTGCGCATCATCACGAGCGACAAGGAGGGGGAGTACTTCTTCGAGCTGTTCGTCGAGCTGATGCGCCTCACCTACGCCCGGCGGGTGAAGGAGATGAAGCAGTGGGCTGACCGTGTGGCGGGCATGGGACGCGAACGTGTGAAGGCGTTCCTCGACTACTGCCAGCGCATGGTGCGCGAGAACTTCATCTACAACTTCGGCCGCCACGACGAGCTGAACTACATGAACACCGCCGAGGCGCAGTTTGCCGTCAAGTTCGCTCCCTTCATCAACGAGCGCAACGTCATCGGCATCATGGAGGAACTCTCACTGGCGCAGCGCGACATCGGGCAGAACGTGAATGCCAAAATCGTCTTCTTCGACTTCGTGCTGAAGATGACCGTACTGATCAAGAACCGATAAAGACCATATAACGACACTGATATGACAGAATTCAAATGTGGCAACTGCACGGGCAACATCTGTGCCAAGGGGTGCAGCCGACATGCCGACAAACTGAACACATACGACTGGATGGCAGACGTGCCGGGCAACGCCGACGCCTGCGACATGGTGGAGGTGCAGTTCAAGCCCCCACGCAAGGGATACTACCTCAACGCCAACAAGCTGCCGCTGGAGAAAGGCGACGTGGTGGCGGTGGAGGCAAGCCCAGGACACGACGTGGGCACCGTCACCATGACGGGCCGCCTCGTGCCGCTCCAGCTGAAAAAGGCGAACCTGAAGCCCGGCACCGAGCTGAAGAAAGTCTATCGCAAGGTGAGGCAGACCGACATCGACAAGTATAAGGAAGCCAAGGCGCGCGAGCACGAGACCATGATAGAGAGCCGCCAGATAGCCCTGCAACTGGGCTTGCAGATGAAGATTGGCGACGTGGAGTATCAAGGCGATGGCAACAAGGCCATCTTCTACTACATCGCCGACGAGCGCGTCGATTTCCGACAGCTCATCAAGGTGCTTGCCGACCGTTTCAGGGTGCGCATCGAGATGAAGCAGATTGGTGCGCGCCAGGAGGCAGGACGCATCGGCGGCTTGGGTCCCTGCGGACGCGAATTGTGCTGCGCCACATGGCTGACGGGCTTTGTCAGCGTGGGCACCGCCGCCGCGCGCTTTCAGGACCTCTCGCTCAACCCGCAGAAGCTGGCTGGGCAGTGCGCCAAGCTCAAGTGCTGCATGAACTACGAGGTTGACCAATACGTCGAGTCGCTCCGCCGCATGCCGTCGCGCGAAATCACGCTCCAGACGCAGGATGCCGACTACTACTTCTTTAAGGCCGACATTTTGGCGCGTCGCATCACATACTCCACCGACAAGAAGTTCCTTGCCAACGAGCAGACCATCTCGGCACGCCGTGCCTTCGAGGTGATGCAGATGAACAAGAACGGCGAAAAGCCTGCCGCCCTTGCCGAGGAGAAGGCTGAGCCGGCACGCACATCGCGCGACATCCTCGACCAAGAGAGCATCAACCGCTTCGACTCGCGCAATCAGAAGCGCAAGAAGGGTGGTGGCGGCAAGAAGAAGCACAACCGCGCAGGACGGGACAAGCAGTCCTGAGCCTTGCGCCAAGGGGCGTTCGTCACATCCCTCTCTCACCTCTTATTTCTCACCCCTCACCGCACACTTCCGTGAAACCTTTCACCCTTCTCCTCCTCGCCCTCTGCATGGCAAGCGCGCTGGTTGGCTGCCGAGGAACGCTCCTCCACAGCGACTATGCCGACCTGCCCCGCGCGCAGTGGGACGGGCAGCAGCCGCTCTGCTTCGACCTGCCCGTGGTGGACGAGCCGTGGGAGGGCAGCCTGTGGGTGAGTGTGCGCACCATCCGCCGTTTCGCCTACGAGCAGGTGGTGGTGCGTGCCGAAGTGCTCTGCGAAGGCGAGCGTGTGGAAGACTGGCAGCTGCCCGTCGTCACGCATCGTGCCAGTCAGACGTGCGCCGTCGACCTGCTCTATGGGGAGCATTTCTCCGAGCGGATGCCCCTGCGCATCGAGGCTGGCAAGCGTTACACCCTGCGCCTCACCCACCGCATGAGGCTCAATCCGCTCGACAACATCGCATCCGTCGGCTTTGGCTTGCAGGCGCAGCCGACCAACTTGTTTGACACATACATCTTTTGAGAACCAATATGGTAGACCTTCTTCTTTCAAGCGCACAGAACCCGCGCATCAAGTCGCTCTTGCAGTTGGAGCAGAAGTCGTCCGAGCGCCGACGCACAGGTCTCTTCGTGGTGGAAGGTCAGCGCGAACTCCGCCACTGTCTCGCCGCAGGGTTGGAGGTGGAGAGCCTCTACTGGTGTCGCGAACTGGTGTCTGACGATTTCGACACCGCCGTGCAGGACCTGCACAGCATCGAAGTGAGCCGCGGCGTATATGAGAAGATAGCCTACCGTGGCAGCACCGAGGGTGTGGTGGCGGTAGTGCGCGAACGCTGTCTCTCGCTCGACGACCTGCCGCCGAAGGAGCATCCCCTCATCGTGGTGCTCGAACGGGTGGAGAAGCCAGGCAATCTGGGGGCTATCCTCCGCAGTGCCGACGCTGCCGGAGCCGATGCCGTAGTGGTGTGCGACCCGCTTACCGACCTCTACAATCCGAACCTCATCCGCAGTTCCATCGGGGCGGTCTTCACCGTGCCCTGCGTGGCTTGCACCACGGAGGAGTGCATCGCCTACCTCCGTCGGCACGATATCCGCATCCTCACTGCCCAGTTGCAAGACTCGCATCCTTATTACCACACAGACATGACCCGCGGCACCGCCATCGTGATGGGCACGGAGTCAACGGGTCTGACCGACACATGGCGGTGCGCTGCCGACGCCCACATCTGCATCCCGATGCTCGGACAGCTCGACTCGCTCAATGTGAGTGTCAGCACCGCCATCCTGCTCTTCGAGGCTGTCCGACAGCGGCTGGCGCAGGTGTGAAGGGGTATCTGTCCCGATTTTTCACGGTGCAAAGTTAATACCGTCGTGGTGTTAGGACAGTATGTTCGTGTACGTTGCGGTACTTCCTTCCCCCACTTCAATAATCATTCATAGAAAATTTTGTGGTTCATTCAANAGCCNTCCGTNTTTTATTGTTCTTTAATCTCANCAAAATTCACTTGTGNTACTACGAGTGTTTTTTGCAAAGAACGTATTACATGCCACATCAATACTGGTGGTACTGCGTTACCAATCGCCTTGTATTGACGAATTTGTGAAACTGAATCAAAACAAAAAGAATCAGGGAAGGATTGTATGCGAGCCGCCTCTCTTGAAGAGAAGCNTCTGTATCTTTCACCAACCATATAAACTGGGTCTNTGCTGNTTAGNCTTACTTTTGCCAAGTGCGCACTGATGGTATTGCATGGCTCTGCNAATGACATAGTACGNCCTTNGTTCATTTTCTCACGAACTGCAAGCATTCCTGCAACTGCTTTTTCGCTGAAAAACAATGTTTCGTCATGGTTAGACTCTTCCATTATTACATCCCCAAGTACTTTTCGTTCGGAACATTTGACCTTCATAGGGTAATGGAACTTCCTGAAATCCTCCAGATTGCGAAAACCAATAATGATAACACGTTCTCTTTTTTGAGGGACACCGTATTCTGATGCGTTCAACAATTGATGAACAACGGTATAACCAGCATCCCTGAACTCTTTCATTATCATTGGGAATGCCTTGCCTTGGTTTGCAGAAAGAAGACCTTTTACATTTTCCGCAATAAAGAATCGTGGCTGACATTCTTTTAGTATTTTTACCATCTCGAAGAAAAGCTTTCCTCTTTCATCTTTATATCCAAGTCTCGGAGGATTTTGTGCTGAGATAGAGAAAGACTGACATGGGAAACCACCTATAAGCATATCAAATTGTGGCATCTCTTCAATCTTTATATCACGAACATCCTTTACTACACATTTATGGGTAAAGTTATCGTTGTATATTTTTGTACAATACGCATCGTTGTCAACGGCATAGACTATCTCAAAAGGGTTCTCCTTATACTCTTTCCCGAGATAAGAAAAACCTCCGATGACACCTAAATCCATGCCACCACATCCGCAGAATAGAGAAGCGACTTTTATCTTTTCCATGACAGGAGTTGCGTGGGCTCAAAATGTTCAGTAGAGAATGTGATTTCCATACCATCGCGTGGCTCTGCTTCAATCCTGTCTGTTTTATACAATGCAACAGGGTTGCGGAGAATGAACAAGATTTTCTCTTTTTCACTCAACATAAGCCTATATACGCAATAGTGTTCTTTGATAGTGCCAGCGACACGCCATTCATTTGGTGACATGTGGAATCCATACATCTGTATTCGCTGTTTGCTGATGGTTGTCTTGACCTCAATATACCTATGGTCTTCTGTACCATCTGCCTCAAAACTGTCAATATCGAAGCCTGGATGATAGGTGGGACTATCTACAATCTGGACGAGTTTTATAAACGCATCATAACCATTTACTTTGAGACGCATTTTCTCATGCCCACAAATGATAGCCTCCCCAAGATTACCTATATCTTTAGTCGTTCTTTCACCAGATGTCACGACATCTTTTATCCTGTCTTCAAAGACGACATCAATTTCCTCATTCTGACCAATAATAGAGCGAATATCAGTTTTAAACAAATCAGGTTTCATAGAGTTGTTGACATATTCAAACCATAACGGTTCTATTTTAGATAACTCCATTGTCTCTGCTTTTTTCTTATAGAACGATTCATAACCACTAAACCAAGTTACGTCATTTACAAATGCATTAAGAGCGGATAACTCGTTGACTTTCATGTAATAATAGCCATTGTGTTTCTCTAACAGATTAGCAATCTCCATATAGTCAAGAATATCTCCTGCATAACGTGTCATATCGCCCTTTGAACGCGCTTTGCCAGTAAGTGATAATGTCTTGGAATCGTTCGGATTATAATACTTTACCTTATTCTTTCTATTATTTAGAATGGTCTGTGCAATTTGATTAGCAGTGACCTTACCACTTGTTACACGGATGTCATTAAAAATACAATATGTNGNTTNTTCTNCNGATATTGACNTTTNTTTTTCATTGCTCATNTNTCCCAATAGTCNGTTACCAGACATAAGCACTTGAATGATAGTTCGTGCAGGTTTGAACCTTATGTCATGATAAATAATATCTTTCAAGTCCTGAGGTTTCATGTGTCCTCCTGGGAATTGGAATGAGAATAGGAATAGCCTAAGAAATTGTGTCAAGTCCTGATTTTCATGGAGGGAAACAGCCATCTTAGAAGTTTCAGTTGTATTTGCATCTTTGTCTTCTNTGTAGAATCCGAACAAAGCAGGTATCTCAGTACGCCAATTGTGCAAGGTTTTATCAGTCATATCAATGTTCCCAGGAAACATTTTTATGGCATTGAAATATCTGCTGTTATATTCTTCACAAGAACATTTTGGAATTCTACAACATTCATTAGCCATATAGAGCAAAACATTCTCTATATGGCTTTTGAAACGCGGTCTTACAAAATGTATTCTATGCCAATACTTATCTGGTATTTGATAGTATGTTATATCTTTTCTTGCCATAACGTGTTTGACAATTGTTGGGCAATGGCTTTTGCCATGAGAGGAGGAACGGCATTGCCCACTTGTTTATATTGACTTGTTTTACTGCACTGGAAAATAAAACTATCTGGAAATGACTGTATTCTTGCACTTTCTCTAACAGTCGGTATTCTATTCCATTTATAGTGAAAGTGATGGCGATGCCCAGTGTCTATGGTTATACTCGGTTTGGTACTGCACAAGCGTGTCCAGGCGATGTGTACTTTTCTCGTCTGCTGCAACTCTATAGGGAGGTTTTTGTAGTTGCCTCCATCCGGAACCATTGTAATGATTTCCTTTGTCTTATCATTGTGTATGGTGATGTTGTGGTTGTAAACCCCGGGACTATCCTTGCGAGCATAACGCTGAAAAACGCATGCCGGTTCTGAAGGATATGGCGAGCCATCAGCAAGAGACCCCTCTGTCAAATCACTCAGTGCATCAAAAGATGTCACCTTTTCTATTTTATATGGTTCAGGAAACACAAAGTCTTTGCCATTTGCCAACCCCACGAACACAGCCCTTCGTCTGTTTTGTGGGACTCCATAATCCGAAGCCGTGATGACTTNGACNCTCACTTTGTAGCNAAGGCTCTCAAANTCCTTGATGATGGAATCCTTNNCTATANCATTACCGATACTAAGTATGTTTGGGACATTTTCCATAACGAACGCATGGGGTCGGAAACAATCAACAAAACCAACAAACGCTTTGTAGAGTTTATTACGTTCATCTTCGATAATCCTTTTACCTGCTACAGAAAAACCTTGGCACGGAGGACCACCAATTATTACATCAACATCAGAAATACAATAATCTGCCTTTATCTTATATGGGTCGAGCGTAGCCAAGTCTCCGCAAAGAGTCCTTGCGTCCTGTCTGTTAGAGGCATAAGTTGTAAGGGCATCCTTCCAATTGTCAATTGCAAGTATGCCTGTAAAACCTGCCATTTCAAAACCCAATGACAAGCCTCCGCAACCTGAAAACAGGTCTATAAAAGTGTGTTTCTTTCTCATTATTATTGGGTTAAATTATAGTTAGAAGTTAGAGGAAACTCCAGCTTTTATGGCAGTTTCTCTATGTCGGCAGCCGTGTAGATGTCCATGTTGAGGTGGTAACGCTGCACCAGCTCCAGCGTGTAGTGGGGCGCGGGTGAGTCGGGCGGCAGGGGGAGGCCTGAGAACTGCTGGAAGTAGAGCAGGCAGGCATCGCGCCACCATTGCGCGTCTTGTGCCTGACGGCGGAAGCGGCGCAGCTGGTCGGCATGGCGGTCGGCTGGCACGTAGGGGCGCATGGCTTCCCATGTGGCGACGAAGGCTTGTGCCTGGCGGATGCCGCGGTCGTAGGTGTAGCAGAGATTGTCCCAGAGGGAAAGCCCGTTGTGGAGCGTGTGGTTCCACGGCACATGGTGGAACCACAGCAGCAGGTGTTCGGGACAGGTCGCCGTATTATTATATAATGTACGTAGAGGCTCGGGGTACTGGCTCACGTTGTTGGAGCCGACGTTGCCTTTGAGGCACGGCTCGCAGTGGTCGGAGCGGTTGAAGCCCAGCCCGATGGAGTCGGCGCGGTGGTAGAAGCGTGGCAGCCAGTCCTCGCGGCATCCCTTGGGTGCGTACCAAGGCTCGGGACCATAGTGGTGGTCGCCAGCGAAGATGTGGTGCAGGCCCAGCGGCATCATGTAATCGACCACGGCTTCGCGGCTGCGGAGGAGCAGCTGGGTCATGGGCTGGATGAAGCGGTCGTCGGTGGTGTTGTAGTGGCTGCGCAGGAAGTCTTGGGCGATGACGTCGGACGGGGTGTCCGCGTCGTTGGCAAGCCGTCCGAAGGCATACCAGTTGACCATGGCGAGGTCGTTGGCGGTCCAGTTGGGCGCGTCGCCGATGTTTGCCACGCCAGCCATGCCGACGAGGTTGGGGTAGAGGGTGCGGAGGGAGCGGTCGGCGCATGCTGTCGCGGCACTCTCCGAGGGGATGGCGAGGGTGTCGAAGAACTCGCGCCACATGGGGGCGAGGAAGCAGGTGTGGATGCTCTCGCCGGTGTATTCCTGTGTGATTTGGAACTCTACCATCNTNTTCNTCTTGNGCAGGNCGNAGANGAGGGGANAGNCTGCCTNGCGCGGCTGGAAGTNGATGGGGCCGTTCTTGATTTGGATGATGACGTTGTCGTCGAACTGCCCGTCGAAGCGGACGAACTCTTCGTAGGCCTGGTTGGCGCGGTCGCTCTCGTAGGCAAGCTGGGCGGCGGTCTTCTGCGTGTCGGTGTCGCCCTTGGCGGCATAGACGAAGGCGCGCCACATGACGATGCCACCGTGGGGTGCGAGGGCTCGGGCGAGCATGTTGGCACCGTCCACATGGGTGCGTCCGTAGTCCATCGGGCCTGGCTCTCCCTCGCTGTTCGCCTTGACGAGGAAGCCGCCGAAGTCGGGCATGAGGCGGTAGATTTCCTTCGCCTTGCGCTGCCACCACTGCTGCACCTCGGGGTCGAGGGGGTCGGCGGTGGAGAGGTCGCCCAGGGCTTTGGGCGAGGCGAAGTTGACGGAGAGGTAGACCTTGATGCCGTAGGGGCGGAGCGCGTCGGCTATCTTGGCGGTTTTCCGCAGCATGGGGGTGGAGAGGGCGACGGGCTTGGCGTTCACATTGTTGAGCACGGTGCCGTTGATGCCGTATGCCTGATTGATGCGCCCGTATTCTTCGTATCGGACTTTCAGTGCCTTGGGCATGGCGCCTTTGCCAGTGGGTATCTCGTCCCACTTCCAGATGGAGCGTCCGGCATAGCCGCGTTCGACTGTGCCGTCGGGGTTGTCCCAGTGGTTGAGCAGTCGCAGCTCGAAGGTCTGCGCCCATGCGAGGTGGCAGAGTAGGGAGAGGAGGAGGGGGAGAATGGTCTTCTTCATGGGGGAGTGTTTAGTGGTGAGTATTTAGGGGTAAGTGGTGAGAGGTGAGGGGTGAGAGGAATGTTTTGGGGGATGAGGATGCCCGTTTGCCTGACATTCCTCTCACCCCTCACTTCTTTCCTCTTACCACTTTTCTCTTATCTCTAATCGCGCCGGAAGATGTCGCGCGTGTAGACGCGGTCCTGCACGTCGTCGAGGACGGAGTCGTATCGGTTGGCGATTATCGCCTGTGCCTGCGCCTTGAACTGGGCGAGGTCGTTGACCACCTTCGAGCCGAAGAATGTCGTGCCGTCGGGCAGGGTAGGCTCGTAGATGATGACGGTGGCGCCTTTCGCCTTGATGCGCTTCATGATGCCTTGGATGCTGGATTGGCGGAAGTTGTCGGAGTTGCTCTTCATGGTGAGTCGGAACACGCCGATGACGACTTCCTTCTCCGCGTCGGCGTTCCAGCGGATGCGGTTGGTGTAGCTGTAATAGCCAGCCATTTGCAGGACGCGGTCGGCGATGAAGTCCTTGCGCGTGCGGTTGCTCTCCACGATGGCGGTCATCATCTGCTGGGGCACGTCCTGATAGTTCGCCAGCAGCTGCTTCGTGTCCTTGGGCAGGCAGTAGCCGCCGTAGCCGAAGGAGGGATTGTTGTAGTGCGTGCCGATGCGCGGGTCAAGCCCCACGCCCTGGATGATGGCCTGCGCGTCGAGGCCTTTCACCTCGGCGTAGGTGTCCAGCTCGTTGAAGTAGCTCACGCGCAGCGCCAGGTATGTGTTGGCGAAGAGCTTCACCGCCTCCGCCTCCGTCAGCCCCATCTGCAGCACGTCGATGTCGGGCTTCAGCGCCCCCTCCTGCAAGAGCCGTGCAAAGGTCTCGGCAGCCTCCCACAGCTCCTCGGCGTGCTTCACCTCGATGCGTCGGGGCGAGCCGACGATGATGCGCGACGGGTACAGATTGTCGTAGAGTGCCTTGCTCTCGCGCAGGAACTCGGGCGAGAAGAGCAGCTTCAGGGCATGGCCGTACCGCTGGTAGAGGCTCTCGGTGTATCCCACGGGGATGGTCGATTTGATGACCATCACGGCTTCGGGGTTCACCTCCAGCACGAGGTCGATGACCTCCTCCACGTGCGACGTGTCGAAATAGTTCTTCACGGGGTCGTAGTTGGTCGGCGCGGCGATGACCACAAAGTCCGCATCGGCGTATGCCTTGCGCCCGTCGAGCGTGGCGACGAGGTCCAGCTCCTTCTCCGCCAGATACTGCTCGATGTACCCGTCCTGAATGGGCGACTTCCGTTGGTTGATGAGGTCCACCTTCTCGGGCACCACGTCGACGGCGGTCACCCTGTGGTGCTGCGCCAGCAGCGTGGCGATGCTCAGGCCCACATAGCCCGTGCCAGCCACCGCCACTCGTATGTCTTCAAACTTTCTCATATAGATTGGCTTGCTCCCATCCGCGTGTGGGGGAAGGGGGCGGTTGTATCATGCCTGTTTCCTGCTCCTCACCTCGCGCAGGTACTCCGAAGGCGACTTGCCATACTCCACCTTGAAGTTCTCGGTGAACCGCTTGGGGCTGCTGTAGCCCAGGGCGGCGGAGATTTCGGCAATCTGCATGGTGTCCTGCTCCAGCATCTGCTTGCCGCGCTTCATGCGGATGGTGCGGATGAACTCGTTGGGGCTTTTGCCCGTGATGTTGACCAGCTTCTTGTAGAGGTAAGTGCGGCTCAGGTTCAGCTCGTGCCCCAGCGCCTCCACCGAGAAGTCCGTGTCGGCAATGTGCTCCTCGCAGATGCGCATGGCGCTCTGGATGAACTCCTCGTCCACCGACGTGATGGTGATGTCCTTCGCCTCCACATCCACCTGCTCGCGGAACTGCTGCTGGCGACGCTCCTTCTTCTCGATGAGCGACTTGACGCGCAGGCGCAGCGTCTCAGCGTTGAACGGCTTCGTGATATAGTCGTCGGCCCCCAGCTTCAGCCCCTCCGTCTCCTTCTGCTGGTCGGTCAGGCCCGTGAGCAAGACGACCGGAATGTGCGACCAGCGCAAGTCCGCCTTGATGCGGCGGCACAGCTCCATGCCGTCCATCTGCGGCATCGTCACATCGCTCACCACCAAGTCTATGTTGTCCTGCTCAGCCAGCACCTCCAGCGCCTGCACACCATTGCGCGCCGTGAACACCTTGTAGACACCCCTGAAATAATCATGCACGAAACGGCACATGTCGGCATTGTCGTCCACCATCAGCATCGTGAACCGATGCCCGTCCGTGCGCACCTCCATCTCCTGCTCGTCCCACTGCGCCGTCGCCACCGCCGCATTGCTGTCATCCACCGCCTGAGGCACCTCCGCCTCGCTCTCCTCCCTCGTCCCGTCAGCCTCCGCATGAGCGGCACGCTCCGTCTCAGCCACAGCCGACTCGCTGCGCCTGGCGATGGCGGACTCCATCCTCGACACCATCGTCTTCATCAGCGCGTCCATCTCCTCCCGGTGCCTCCGCTCCATCTCGCGCCGCATAGCCTCCATGCTCTGCTCCGCCCGCCGCTTCGTGTTGCGCAGCGTCACCAACGCCGCCACAGCCACCATGGCCACGCACACAAGGATGAACCACGCCCAAGAAGGTACGCTCGCCATCATCGTGCCAAAAACCACCACCGCCGTTCCTGCTGTCAATGTGTTCATCTCGTTGCAATTATGGATAAATATGCTGCAAAGATAATGAAAAAGAGCGACACCTCGTCCCCTCACGCCCAGTTTTTTACACTCCCCACCGCCATTTCAGCCACAACCGCTCGCCCTGCGCACCTCCAATCGTCCACCCTGCCCGAAATATTACGCGCACCCTGCGCATGTTATTTCGCGCAGGGTGCGCACATTTCCACGCTCCCCGTGTCCATCCATCCCCTTCCATCCACCACCCGTCGCTCCGTCCAAGGCGGCCGCCATCACCACCGCCAAATGCGCCTCTGCGCCCTCCGACCCACTCGCGCGGCACGTCCCCATACAGGCACAAAAAAACTCGGAGAAAGGAATCAAATTCCAATCTCCGAGTCGTCACTATTTACTAAATTAACTCTGTTTTTCTGTTCGGAGAAGTACCGCGACCGTGTTGTCGCAACAAAGCCGTGCCTTTTCCCCTACTGTATCTTTAGACTAAGTTTCAAATCACAATATAACTATGTATGAAATCATCGTTTTACATAGTCGGGCTGCTGCTCCGCCTGTTGTTTATACTCTGCTTTTTAGTGGCAGAGCCCAGCCCATTATATTGCCTTCTATTAGTAGTATGTTAGGCCCCTCACGGGGATTGAAAAACAAAATTTAAGGATATGATGATGAGAAAATAAAAGTCTGACCCAAGCGGCACTAACGCTGCGCAAGCGCATTGTTGATGTCACCCGCAAAGCGGTTGTCCTTCCAGCTGCCGGCAATCACCCTGCCGCTGGCAGTCGTGTATGTGCCCACACCATTGCGCATGTCTTCCTTGAACTGACCCGTGTACGTCGCGCCCGAAGCCCACACGAAAGTGCCTTGCCCCTCGATATAAGAGTTGCAGAATTGACCCTCATACACATTGCCGTTCGCATACGTATACTTGCCGAGACCTTCCTTCTCACCGTTCATCCACTGCCCGGCATAAACGTCGCCATTGTTATGATAGTAAGTGCCGTATCCGTTGCGCATGTTGTTCTCATAGTGACCCACATACTTGTCGCCGTTGGCAGCCGTGAACACACCTTCGCCCACACGCACATCGTCAACCCACTCGCCCTCATAGGTGTCGCCGTTAGCCCACGTCAGCTTGCCGTGACCATTGCGTCTGCCATTCTTCCACTCGCCCTCATACGTGTTGCACTTGTCAGCGTAGAACGCAGAGCCAAAGCCGTCCTGCTTGCCATTCTTGAAGTCACCTTGATACTGGTCGCCGTCGACCCAAGAGTAGCGTCCATAGCCGTCAATCTGACCATCCACAAAGTTGCCCTCAAAGCGGTCGCCGTTCTTCCACTCGTACACACCCTTGCCATGCATCTTGCCGTCCTTCTTGTGGCCGATGTACTTGCCTCCCTGCTTCAGGTTGGGGTTCTTCTCACCCGTGTCCTGCGCCATCGCCTGGTGGTAAAATCCAAACGAGAGGAATGCGATAACTGTCAAGATGAGTTTCTTCATGAGTCAGCGTTTTTAGTAAAATAGTTCTTACTGTATCGGTTGTTATGGTCTCTTATCGGTAGAGCGTGTCGGTTTGCCGTGTCGGCGTCGCTCGCTCGTGAATCTTTTTCTGATTGACGATGCAAAGTTATTGGGTTTGACCTCTATTTGCAACAAATTGGGCAGAAAATGTTTCCGAGAATACAAAAAAGGTGTGTTTTTGTACAAAGAAGAACACTTCGTGCGCAATAACGCACATAATAGTGATAAAAAACGGATATTCTAACGGGTCGTTTATGATACGCTGGTGTCCGCTATTGTTTCCTCCGAGGGGTCAAAAGCGTCCTTGGTGGATTCAATTTCGGGGATTTCGCTGATGTCGATGAGTTGGGGGAGCGGATTCCTGTCGCTCTGCTTGGCACCTAACTTCTGCAACTTGGCGCAGGTGACGAGGATGCTCTGCCCTGTGGGAGCAAGCTTGCGCGCCCCGTCCTCGTATGCCTGAGTGGCCCGTGTGAGCGTCTGCCCCAAGGCTTCGTACTTCTTCATGAACTGCCCCACACGGTCGAGCATCTCATTGGCGAGGGCATACACCTTCTCGTGGTTCTGCGCCTGGGCAATCTGCGTCCACGTCAGGTTGATGATGCGCAGGGCAGCGAAGAGCGTCTGCTCGTCGGCGATGAACACGTTCTGCGCCATCGCGTTGCGCCACAGGTCGGGCTGGGCATGAAGCGCCGTCCAGAGGGCGGCGGAGTGGGGCACGAACATGATGACATAGTCCATGCGAGCCTTGGGGGGCTGGATGTAGGAGGAATAGTCCTTGGCGGACAAGCCGCGCACATGGTTCTTCAAGCTGTCGATGTGGAGCTTGAGGAAACGCTGGCGGTCAGCCTCGCTGGTGGCGTTGGCATAGTCGATGAAAGCGGAGAGCGACACCTTGGAGTCGATGATGACCTCGCGCCGCTGATCCAGGTGCAGGATGATGTCGGGGCGCATGGTCGTGCCGCCCGAAGCGTGGACGATGTTGCCCGCCGCGTCGCGGATGTAGGGCTGCGTGTCGTAGTGGATGCCGCGCTTCAAGCCTTGGCTCTCCAGCAGCTCGTCGAGGATGGTCTCGCCCCAGTCGCCCTGCACGCGGTTGCCGATGCGGAACGTGCGGTTCAGCTCGTCCGCGCTCTTCTTCGCCGCCTCGCTCTGGCGCATCATCAGCTCGATGTTTGCCTTCATCTCGCTGCTCATGGCGGTCTGCCTCTGTGTGCTTTCGCTCATGGCGTGCGTCATGCGGTCGGCATTCTCCGTCATCGCCAGCTTCATCTTGTCGATGGTCTCGCGCAGGGGATTGACAATCTGCCCAAGCCCCGTCTGGCTCGACTCGGCAAACTCTCTCTGCCGTTGTTTCAGCATCTCGTCCGTAGCCAGCTTCATCTGCGCCTCCACCTTCGCGATGCTCACATCGAAGTGCTGCTGCTGCGCCTGCAGCGTCTCCTGATAGATGCGTTCCTTCTCGTGCAACGCCTCTTGGAACGTCCTTTCTTTTTCCTGCAACATCTGCTGGCAACTGTC